>NZ_JAGSOZ010000007.1:0-251048 GCF_019204055.1 Photobacterium sp. WH24
TGTTGGAGTAGGGCATTCAACACAGGAAATTGATCTAATGCCAGATGCCTTGTCTGTTTTTAATTCAGTAGGCTTAGGAGATGAAATTAGTCTTGTTGTAGAACCAAAGCCTACGAACCCTAGAATGACTTGGGTTGTTGGAATCCAGTAACTTATGGCTTATTGTGTGGAAGTATCACAGGATAAATTTATATATCTAACTGAGCAGCCACTTAGTGAATGTTCATCATTAGTAATTCAAACTATCGATGAATACAAAATAAATCAGATTGAATTAAACCCAGTTAACATTTCAGGCTTATTCTTTTTTTCATTTGGCCTTGTATTGATTTCGTACAAAGCTGCGTGGATTATTGGTGTAATAAAAAATATCATCGGAAAAATATAGGAGAATTTCCATGGAACAAACAGATATTATCACTCAGCTAATGAGTGCTATTGATACAACAACTCTTATTGCGACAGTAACCTCTATTGGTGTTGTTGCTGTTGGCGTGAAATTTGCGGAAAAAGGTATTACTTTTGTTAAGCGATTAATTGGCAAAGTGTAATGCAAGTAGCAGTTACTGCACTTCAATTTTATTCCGTAATAATGTTTTTAGGTGGTTTGAGCGGAATAGCTTGCGTACTTGGTTTTAGGGGCTAATCAGCCCCTTTTTTTATGGGGTTGTCACATGTGGAAGAAACTATCTGTTTATTTTATATCTTTCTATATTGCATTTCTGCCAATTCAAAGAGCCAATGCTGTAGTTCCTATTGTTGCGGGTGCTGCTTACGCTATTGATATAGCCGCCCCTATAGCAATTCGTTATTTAGCCTCTGAAATAGCAATTAGTTCTGTTGTTAAGGCTGTAGAGGTTTCAAATGCTTATTATGCAGCCAGTGCAAAAATATCAAATGCTAAGTTTTTGAAGTTTTTTAAGAGTAAGGCTGCTTTGGGTGTTGCTGCTTTTACTGGCGTTCTTGCTACTTTGGGGTATTACATTGCTGAAGATGGAAGTATTATGCAAGGGGGTATAACCGAGTACCCTGATAATGTTCCTCCTCCAGTTGCTGGGTATGTTTGGAACCTTAGGAGCCAATCAGGTGCAACCGTTCAAGAAGTTGCTGAAAGGGTATGTGTTAGCGTTGGTGAAACATACTGTTCTTCTTTTGAGATATTACCTTATCGCTACGATTCTACTCGTGAGGATTTAAGGACTATCAATTATTTTACAATTTCCGGTGATTTGTGGGCTGGTTCTGGAGACAGTGCAAGCCTCGTTACTTGTCAGTATGCTTACGGTACAATTTCGACGTGTGAAGACGGTTATATCCCTCCATCTGGTCAACCTACTGTTGTAGAGGATTCCGTTGCTCAAGCTGACATTGCTTCTCATATTCAGACTTTACCGGAGGATCAGCAAAAAGCTTTAATTGCTGATTCAGAAGGTGTTTTAGATAAGGATTTGGTTAGTGATTTAACTGCTGATGATGCGCCCCCAATGCCTGATAATGAGACTCCTATTCCTGATATTGGTGATCAAGCCTGGAAAAATGCTCATTTAATTGCTACTGGCATTGCTCAGTCGTCTGATTCTACAGCTCCTAATTATGTTTCCACTTCGGATTGGGATAAAGCTTATTACTTAGCAAACACTGTTGCTAATGGTAATGATTATATAACTGGTATTAACTCTGGCTCTATAACAGCCCCTGACACGGGCACTAGTACTGATACGGGAACTGGTGATATTACTATTATCGTTGATGTTAGCGGTGTTGAATCTCGTCTTGATACAACCAATCAGTTAAGTCAAAGTATTCTGGATGAGATTTCTCTGATTAATAATTCATCCGTTTCCTTACAAACAGTTCCTGATGAATCCGTAGCTACTTCTTTTTGGCCTGTTAAGTATCCTGATGGTTTGTTAGGAGTCCTTGATCAGTTTATCACCGACATGAAGAAAACACCTATCTTTGAGTGGCTAAATGATTTTATTATTGATTTAGGTACTGGCTCAATTCCTGCTTTTGTCCTTTGTTTTAATGTCATTGCTGGTATTGATTTTGGCTGCTACACACTTCAGGCGGATGCATACATTTGGTCTGCAATTAAATCTTGTATGATTTTGTTTTCTATTATTGTTTCACGAAGAATAGTTTTTGGAGGTTAACATGTTAAATTGGCTTTCTGAAAGGTGGAATGATTTTTTAAATCTTTGCCTTTCTGTCCTGTTTTCTATTTGGGACATGGTTATAGATTTGGTTTGTTTTGTGTTTGAAACAATATTTAATCTTGTCGTATCTATCGTTGATGGGCTAGGCGGGATGTTTAGCAGTTTTGGATTGCTTCAGTATTTAAATATTCTTCCTGATGACATGGTTAATGTCATGGCTTTGATTGGAATAAATGAAGCTAGTGCCATAATTGTAAGCGCAGTTATTGTTCGATTTTTACTGCAATTAATCCCATTCGTTAGATTAGGTTCTTAGAGAGGTAATATGTCTATCACTTTAATTAAAGGACGTCCAGGCGCAGGGAAATCGTATGAATGTGTTGTGCATCATATTTTACCGTCAATAAAAGAAGGCCGGAAAGTTGTAACTAACATACCCCTTAATATTGAACATTTTAATTTAGTTCTTGGGGAAGACGTTAGGCAACTCATTGAAGTCGTTCCTTTTGATTTCGACGGAGGTCATCGATACTTATCAGATCCTGACGACTATAAGAAATATCAAAGCTGGAGAAATGAAAAAGAGCAGGGCGTTTTGTTTGTATTGGATGAATGTCATTTATTGTTTCCCTTATCTGGTCGTGGAAAATCACAAACAGATATTGCAGAAAGGCAAGTTGAGTTCTTTTCGGGTCATCGTCATTGGGGATTTGATTTCATTTTTCTTACTCAGAGTGACAGAAAAATTAATCGCTTACTGCGTGAAGACATTGAGATATGTATTGAAGTTAGAAAAAATCGTGCTATTGGTGATAAGTCATATCGCCGTTATGTGTTTTACTATGGAGAAGGGAAAAAAGGAGGTTTGATAGAGCAGGATAGTAGGGAATATGAGAAAAAGTTTTTCCCTTTCTACAAGTCTCATACAAAATCACAAGGTGAAGTTACTGAAGCTAATATTAAAGATATGAAAAAATGGCATCAGCATTGGGGCATACGGATACCTCTGATTTTGATGATTTTCGGTATATTTTTCTCTATTAAGTACATCTCACATATTTTTGATGATAAGCCAAAATCTGAGCCCATTGCTCAGGCACCATCTAAGCCAACTCAACCAGTTAAAGCCGCTCCTGTTCAGTCAAGTTTTAAAGGGATGCCTTTCGGTGATTTTGATATCCATATTGAAGGGTATAGTGACAGCTCATACATAGACAAAAATGGTATATATCACCTTCAAAAACAGGTTTATTTTTCTGCTTTAAACTCGTCTAACTTTAAAATAGATCTTAAATTGGATGACTTCTATTTAGCAGGCTATCAGGTTTCTGTTTATGGGCCATGTATGGTCAGGCTGACATACAATTCTGCAACAAAGCTTGTTTATTGTCGTGGGAAAGAACCGACTAAAAATGCTGACTCGCCATCAGCAGTTCAAGACATAGTATCCTTATAATACTCACCCAACCTTTTAAAAGGGGTCCCCACGCCCCGTGGGGTATAGTTTAAAAGGTTGGTGCAGTGGCTTTAAGATAAACTTGATTTTACTGCAAAAAAAATTCAATTTAGAGTGAAAATGAACAGAAATCCAAACGCACCTGCCCAGTTGCAGCGCTGCAACTTAGATAACCAGAAATGTGTTTAGTAAATTAACACTAAGCATAAATAACTGATTTAAATAGGAAATTAAATGAATCTTAAAAAGATAAATGACCCGTACTTTAAAGATGAGATATCAAGTTTTATCAAGGTAATGCAAGGCTGGAAAAATGGAAAAGATATCAATCCAGATGAAGTTATGTTTATAAAAATGAGAATGGAATTGCTGCAAAAGCAGTTGGAAAATAAACCTTCAGTTAATTCGTGATAATTTCCGGATAGCCACATGGCCGCTCATGGCGGCCATATTAGGCCACACTTCGAAATCAAAGCAGAGCCACTCATAGTCAAATGGCCGAGGCCCGCGCAGCGGTACCCAACCTTAAAAGAGCACGAACCCCTTCATCCTGTTAGGCCGGAGCGCAGCGACTCTTGCCCGGAAACATGACGCACACACAAAAACCTATCGACGGTAGTTGGATACGTACAGCTTACAACAACTTTGTGTGGGAGACGCCCAAAGTGAACCCGCATAACCTAGCCATGTGAATATTCCAACTATGAAGGAGTTAACATGCAATATGAACGCTTTGAAAGATTGCTGTATCTAGTTATCTGGTTTTTTGATGTGCTTTTGAGATGGATTGAGGCTTTAAATATCCCGATGTAATTCAGAGCATGTCTGTGTAGCCGGCGATTTCACAGCCGTTCATCACCAAATAACTGGAGCTCGATTTTGCTGCTGCATGTGCCAAAGCACATGTGGCAGTCAAAATGAGCAGACAAGCGCAGCGCGTCAGCCAGATCACCAGTCAGTATGTCAAAGTTACAGCGCTGCAACTATCTGACATTCCTCAATAATCTCCAACCCTTAAGTGCGCATTATGTACATTATGTTAAATTAAGGGTGTGAGAGTCTACACGTTGGGCTCTCTGCTCCCTTCTGTATGACGGCCTCGCCAGACAGGTTCACGCAATTTAACCATAATGGTGATTTACCATAAAATAGGTAATTCACACTTGTATTTAAGTCCTGCTGCAAATTGTCAGTTTGCCTGGTTCTTCAATGTCAGGTGGAATTACCTAAGGCCGACAAGCGCCAATGCGTTCATCGATAAGAATGAATTATGCCAGCGAGACTAGCTCAGCATATTCGCACAGCAATTTATCCAATTCAGCTACGCGTATCGGTTTTGCTAGAAAGCCGTTCATGCCCGCTTTTTGATATTCAAGCTGATCTGAGTGCATGGCATTTGCCGTCAGCGCAACTATGGGTAAATCAACATGCTTTTCTCTGATCTTTCTGGTTGCTTCCATACCATCCATAACCGGCATAGAGATATCCATTAATATTAAATCAAATTGTTCGGGTGACGCTTCAATCATATCCAGTGCCATTTGCCCATTGTCAGCGACTTGAACATGATGTCCTCGTTTTTCCAGCATGAGTTTTGCAACCATCTGGTTTGTCTTACTGTCTTCCGCCAACAAAATTGATAATGCTCGGCGCGGAACTTTTCTTTGAGGTAGCTTTTCTTCTTCTATTTCAGCTGCAGCTGCGATGATCGGTAAAAACACAGAAAAACAGCTACCGTGGCCTAAATGGCTGACCAGTGAAATACGTCCTTGCATTTTCCCGACAAGATGGCGGCTGATGGCCAAACCCAAACCGGTACCACCATATTTTCTGGTAATACTACCGTCTGCCTGAACAAACGGATTAAAGAGATTTTTCTGTGCTTCATCAGAGATACCAATTCCAGTATCAATAACTGTAATCACAATCTCATTATTTGCTGTTGTGACAGCAACATTCACTGAGCCACTGTTCGTGAATTTGATAGCGTTGCCAATCAGATTAAACATAACCTGAGTCACGCGGTTCTTGTCACCTTGAGTTTTTTCAGGAACTGTTTCATCAACCCGGATATTCAAATCGATATTTTTCTTCTGTGCCTGATCTCGCAGCTGTTCAACGACCAGCGTGGCACAATCAGCGACAGACATGGGTTCCATGTATAAATCAAACTTGCCTGATTCTATACGAGAGAGATCCAGAATATCGTTAATGATCGTCAGAAGCAGTTGAGCAGACTGCTCCATTTGATTGACCCATTTAAGCTGCTCAATATTCAGTCCTGAATCAGCTAAAGTATCCATCAAACCAAGCACTGCATTCAGAGGCGTGCGAATTTCATGGCTCATCATTGCCAGAAACTGAGATTTAGCGGCGTTTGCAGATTCCGCTTGTTGCCGAGCCTGCTGCAATTCGACTAAACGTTGCTTCTTGCTGGTGATGTCTTTCGCTGTTCCCCGATATCCCCGGAGCTCCCCGTGTTTGCTAAAGTACGGGCTACCGCTGAAGCTAATCCATGCCCCACCCTCATTACCGGGTAGCTGCCATTCCAAGTCTTCAAAATCTTCATTACTGAGCAATTTATTTCGTAGCTTGGTTTGGAAATCGCTATCATCATCAAAGAGATCTAACAAACTTTTTTTATCTATCACGTGGTTAGATAAGTCTGGCGCAGAGATATACGTGAACCTGTATTCGGTATCTATCTCCCAAAACCAGTCACCAACAGTATTTGCAAAGTCTTTAAATCGTTGCTGATTGTGCAATAACTCTTGAGTTCGTACAGTCACCAGAGTTTGCAATCTTTCCCTGTAGTCAATGTCGATAATTGCGCGTTCAAGCAATGGGCGAAACCGTGCCAGCACTCTTTTACATGAAGCGCCAAACTGGCCGGGTTGAGAATGCAAAAATAGCAGTAACGCGTCACCAGAACTGACTTTCACTCCCGTCATCAACACTGAGCGACACAGTCCGATCTGGTCCTTGGGCAAATAACGAAATTCGGCAACTTGCAGCGGGTCGAAAAGTGCAATACTTTCGCCATTGATAGCACGGATAAAGGTTTGATTGACTTCCCAGGAGCAAGATTCGAAATTAGTACAGGTGGTGACAAGTTCTTCCAGATGCGAAGTTTCATCTTCACGAGTCAGCACCAGCGCGTGTTCGAAACCAATATATTTGCGCAGAACAGCAAGCAGGCTATTGAATACTTGCCGCTTGCTATTAGCGCCAGCCATCGCTGACATACCCGCTAAAATAGCAGAGTACTCATCTCTGAGCTGTTTCTCCCTTTCCTGGCTTCTGAGTAACGCAAGCAATGTTTCCTGTAGGGTTTCTGTTTCTCTGCCTGGCATGCTCATCATTCCCGGTAAAACAAAACGTTAGAAATCATTAAATTACCATGCTCATTCTCACCACCAAGGAACTGGCCTTGTTCTCCAAAAGTAAACGGAGAAATAAACGGCGCGTTGAGCATAGATTGCTGCATTTTCTCTGCAACCATACCCATTTTTGATTTCACCTGGAGCATACAGCCAGCACAATAAATACTTATTCCACCAATAGCCTCGATCTGCTGATGGCTATCATGAAGCAATCCATCCACTGCGCGACCGGTCCGGTTGACCAGGTTATCTTCCGTCCCTGTCATCAGGTAGAGTTTCTCTCCTTCCTTTATAGAAGCAAACAATGTGATTCCACCACGCGCAGTAACAGAATTGGGATGAGCGAGCTTAAAATAGGGTAAATCATGTAAAGTGCCTGCAATACGACCAATCGGATGTAAAGCAGAGAGAGACATTATGCTTTGACCATACTCTAAAGGTTGTTTAATCCATTCTTCATAGACCTCTTTTGCTGGCCGGTGATCAAGTTCTATGAGTTCCCTTCCCTCAACCTTAGTCGCCACTGCGTATTGTTCAGTTTTTGCGTAACCTGAGTGAAAAGAAAAATTTAAGTCGCATGTTGGATAAAAGACACTCACAGCAACGCCTTCAGAAGCTAAATGATCTTGAGTGAAAAGTTGCCATTCCCCCAAAACCCCTGCATCCGCGGCGCTCCCGCCAATAATAGGTACTGGTGTGCCAAACTCTTGAGATATGGCCTGTATCACCTCCTCTTCAGCGCCAGGACTTGCGTGCAGCAAAACGAGTGAAGGTAATTCCCCTGAGCGTCCGGTATTTTGAATGGCCTTCAGCAATGCCTGTTTCGCCATTTGGTGAGGAAGTTGATGGGTAGACACTAAAGCAGAGCCATACGCGCCATTGAAATCAAAAACAGCCCATAAACCGATCACCCGATCAGGGAAATACCCCTCTTCTGTCAGGATACCCTGGCATGATGAACAGCCTAAAATTTGAGTGTCAGGGAATTCCGCAACAAGCCGCTCTCGGATAACTTGCGCATTGTCATGCCCTGAAAAGTACACCAACAACAGGCTGGGACGCACTAATCTGGCTTTGAGTTGACTGACAGCTTCATCTACTGCTGCTGCTGTCGTTTCTATCGTTGAGTAACTGGTAACAATTTCCATGTAGTGTTCACGACTGGGTGTGTATCTTCACCATAATAGACAGTTTCAATTTGAGGATCAGCAGAGTATTGAATTTTTATAAAAAAAACTCTTAAGTCTGTGTGCGATTTACCGTTATTAGTATTTAACTATTCGACAAAGAAGATTTGGGTATGACAAAGCAACCAGTAATCATTGTCACAGAAGGAACAACAGAGTTAGGCAAACATATCTGTAAAGAGCTTGCTGCAACTCAGTCTATTGTCATGTCACTGAGCAATGACGAAAATGCAGGTTATGATTTGGTTGCAGAAGATCCACGAGTCCGGTTTCGCAATACAGATTGCAGTAAGGAATCAGACGTTGCCGCAGCCGCCCGGGAGATTGAATCTCAATTCGGCCGACTTGATGCACTTGTTATTAACCCATCGGTATCACTTCCGGATGTGGGCATCCCCTTCACTGAAATGGATTTATTTGATTGGAACCAGGCACTTCACCACCAGTTAACAGCAACCTTGTTCACCGCCAGACAATGCCTGCCTCTTCTGAAAACAACAAAGGGGGCTATTGTTCATGTTGTCCCTACCCCTCATGAATCTGCCATTAACAGCGAGTTACTCGCCGTATGCAGCCAAGGCCTGGTTGGACTGACTGAAGCTTTGGCCAATAGCTTATCACCTGATGTTACTGTCCATGCTGCCCGATACATTCTTAACCGGACAGATGTGCTAAAAAATGATGTAAATCAATTCAAAGACGTGGCAGCTATGGTACATTTTCTGGTGAGTCACAAAGCCTCGCACATCAACGGACAGGTTTTCAACGTTTCGAACCGAGTTTTGGATAAAAAACCATCATAACGACACAGGAAAAGATTCAACCTAGTGAATAGATGAGAGTTATGTTCTATGCGATTGTTTTTAATGAACTTTAATTATTTTCATATGAAAAATAATGTTCTGAATCCTTATCTGGTACTTGTAAGTTTGACTTATCAGAGCAACATGGTGTTAAAGCATTAAAATAACTCACATTTCAATAGCTTGAGTGCTAACACATACTCCTGATACCAAATTAATAAATCGTCCCCTTGCTCTGCCGAAGTTGACACCTTTAAATACAAAGAGAGCAGCTACTGGTACCCCTTTATTGCCTTTTTCCAAACAGATAACCCGGAGTGCTTTCAGCTTCTACTTTGCATCTTTGTTAGTGCATTCCTCTACTGAACCCTCGCAAGACCTTAGTGCTTCCTCTGCCTTATTGTCAGATTTGTATGTAATTGTTCTCCATACGAATGCCGCAATCAGAACAGCAAGTAGGAGCAAAATTTGGATCAACCGAGCTTTAGTTAGTTTCTGTGCGGCCATGATTGTATACATTTCCCATGTTACATAGTTCAAACTTTTTGCATAAAAATAGTGAGCCGCGGCATGAGCCCACCCTTCACACTGTCAATCATTTCTTATCTCAAGTATCATGCGTGCTGAAAATGCCACTTTTACAACAAAATAGCAATTTCCGTGTCGAATTGTTTATAAAAACAACACAGGATTTGTCTAAGCTTTGGGTGGCATTGCGAAATGAAGTTGTTCGCAAAGAAAACAAGAGTGTAGTTGAAATTTTTTAGTGGAAGCATGCAACATGAGCCAAGAAAAGCAGCTTGATCAAAACTACAACTATACGGTCGTTCGGCAATTCACCCTAGCTACCATACTGTGGGGTATTGTTGGAATGAGCGTTGGTGTATTTATTGCCGCTCAGTTGGTTTGGCCGGCGCTTAACTTTGACACCCCTTGGTTGACATACAGCCGTCTGCGTCCGCTGCATACTAATGCAGTTATCTTCGCCTTCGGTACCAGTGCACTGTTCGCGACATCTTATTATGTCGTTCAGCGTACCTGTCAAACCACGTTGTTTGGTGGCAAGTTAGCGTCGTTCACCTTCTGGGGCTGGCAAGCCGTGATTCTATCAGCAGTTATTACGCTGCCGATGGGGTATACATCCAGCAAAGAATACGCTGAACTGGAGTGGCCAATCGATATACTGATTGCCGTTGTCTGGGTCTCCTATGCTGTCGTGTTCTTCGGAACGATGATTAAACGAAAGACCTCCCACATTTATGTGGCAAACTGGTTCTTCGGTGCATTCATTTTGACGGTAGCCGTTCTTCACATTGTGAACAGCATGGCGATTCCGGTCTCAATGACGAAGTCGTATTCTGTTTACTCTGGTGCAGTCGATGCCATGGTTCAGTGGTGGTATGGGCACAACGCCGTAGGTTTCCTTCTTACTGCTGGCTTCCTGGGTATGATGTACTACTTCGTCCCGAAACAAGCCGGTCGTCCTGTTTATTCCTACCGTTTGTCTATCGTGCACTTTTGGGCACTGATTTCTCTGTATATCTGGGCTGGCCCGCACCACCTGCACTACACCGCATTGCCTGACTGGACTCAGTCGCTGGGCATGGTGATGTCTCTGGTACTGTTTGCGCCATCCTGGGGCGGCATGATCAACGGTATCATGACGCTGTCCGGCGCCTGGCATAAACTGCGTTATGACCCGATTCTGCGCTTCCTGGTAGTGTCACTGTCGTTCTACGGCATGTCTACTTTCGAAGGTCCGATGATGGCAATTAAGACAGTCAATGCCCTGTCTCACTATACCGATTGGACAATCGGCCACGTTCACTCAGGTGCGTTAGGCTGGGTTGCCATGGTTTCTATCGGTTCGGTATATCACCTGATTCCAAAACTGTTCGGCCAAGAGCGTATGTACTCTATCAAACTGGTAAACGTGCATTTCTGGCTGGCTACTATTGGTACGGTTCTGTACATCGTAGCTATGTGGATTTCTGGTGTGATGCAAGGTCTGATGTGGCGCGCGGTGAATACCGACGGTACCCTGACCTACAGCTTTGTTGAAGCTCTGCAAGCGTCTTATCCGTTCTACTTCGTGCGTTTCTGTGGTGGTCTTATCTTCGTAACCGGCATGTTCCTGATGGCTTACAACGCTTACAGAACTATTGCCGCACCGAAAGACAGCTTGAAAGCCATAGAGCAACCAGCATAAGGAGTAAAACTGATGAGCTTTCGTCACGAACTTGTTGAAAAAAATGTTGGTTTGCTGGCCATCCTGATTGTGATTGCAATCAGTTTGGGTGCGCTGGTAGAAATCACGCCGCTGATTTATCAGGAACAAACGACTGAGCCTGTAGAAAACCTGCGCCCTTACACTGCCCTGGAAATGGAAGGCCGTGACATTTATATCCGCGAAGGGTGTACCGTTTGCCACAGCCAGATGATTCGTCCATTCCGTTCAGAAACTGAACGTTATGGCCATTATTCTGTTGCAGGTGAAAGTGTTTGGGAGCATCCATTCCTGTGGGGCTCTAAGCGTACAGGTCCGGATCTGGCTCGTGTAGGCGGCCGTTATTCCGATGAATGGCACCGAGTACACTTGCGCAACCCCCGCGATGTAGTACCAGAATCTAACATGCCCGGTTTCCCTTGGCTGGAAGAAAATGTACTGGATGGCGAAATAACCTCTAAAAAACTTGCCTTATTCCGCGATAAGTTCGGTGTACCTTACACTGACGAACAAGTTGCGAAAGCAGGTGATGATGTGAAAGGCAAGACTGAAATGGACGCACTTATTGCTTACCTTCAGTCTCTAGGTCACGCGATGAAATAAGGAGGCACCATGGATATCGGAACCATTCATAGTATCTGGACTGTGATTCTGTTCGGTAGCTTTATTGGTATTGTCCTTTGGGCCTACAGTAAACGCCGTAAATCCCAATTCGACGAAGCTGCTAATTTGATATTTGCAGACGAGGAGAAGGATGTGGCCACGCGTGAAAAAGACAGGAGCAAATAAGAATGTCGACGTTTTGGAGTGTATGGATCATCGTCATCACGCTTGGCACCCTGGCTGCAATTGCTGCCATTCTTGCTTGGTGTAGCAAGGACAAAATGGGTGTTGAAGAAGGTGAGGACATGGGCCACGAATACGATGGTATTCGCGAGATCAATAACCCACTACCTAAGTGGTGGTCTTATATGTTCTGGGGAACCATTGTTTTTTCTTTGGTATATCTGGCGCTATATCCTGGCCTGGGCAACTTTAAGGGGCTTTTGGGGTGGCAGAGTTCAGATCAGACTATTCGCACAGTAGCTGAGTCAAAAGCATCTATTGCTAACTCTCAGCAAGCGCAAGAGCTTGATCAATATGCCAAAGAATTGGGTGATGCAGAACGAGCTTATGGCGAGCTGTTTAAAACCCTTGCCTATGACGAGTCTGGTAACAACCTTCGTCCAATCGAAGAAATTGCAGCCGATCAAGATGCTCGCCGTGTAGGTCAGCGCTTGTTCCTGCAGAACTGTGCTCAGTGCCACGGCTCTGATGCGCGTGGTCAGCAGGGTTTCCCTAACCTGACCGATAACGATTGGTTGTATGGCGGTGAAGCTGAAACCATCAAAACCACCATCATGCATGGCCGTACAGGCGCTATGCCTGCATGGATTGACACCTTAGGCGAAGACGGTGTACAAGAAGTAACAAGTTACGCTCTGAGTTTGTCTGGCCGTAAAGTGAATGCCAAAGAGGCTGCGGCGGGTAAACAACGCTTTGTGGTGTGTGCTGCCTGTCATGGTACGGATGGTAAAGGTAACCCAGCATTTGGTGCGCCTGACCTGACTGATAATATCTGGCTATATGGTGGTTCACGTCGTGCGGTCGTTGATACTATTACTCACGGTCGCCAGGGTGTTATGCCGGCTTGGGATAACATTCTGGGCGAAGAAAAAGTTCAGCTTATCTCTGCTTATGTGTGGGGCCTGAGCAACAGCGAGCAGTAATCCTGATTTCTGTTACGAATCAGTTAATTGTTGACGTTTGCTGACAATTTCACTGAAGCTAAGTCATAGGGCCCCTGCTAAAATCAGGGGCTCTTTTTATAGATACTAAAAGGATTCACAATGCAAAAGCCATGGTATAAGCAGTTTTGGCCCTGGTTCATAATTGCGATTCCAGCCCTATCCATTACATACAGCATGACTGCGCTGTATATATTCTCTCAGAATAAAGTGGATCTGGTTGCTGAAGACTATTACAAGAAAGGAAAAGGCATTAATCAGGACTTTTCGCGACTGCGTGTCGCCGACGCCCTGAAAATAAAGGCGGATATCAAGGTTACTGAGCAAGATATCACCCTATCTCTGGACAAAGGTGAGCTGCCTGACTTTCCAACGCTGCGAGTTCTCTTTACTCACCGCACCTTAGCGGAAAAAGACTTCACCCAAATGATCAGCCCGGACCAAAAAGGCCGCTACCGATTCACAGCACCAGAGTCGATTGATGGCCCATGGTTTGTCGAAGTAGAGCCGTTTCAGGGAGAATGGATGCTGAATGGCCGTCTTAACCTGCCCTCATCCGATCCAATTAAGCTGTATGGACAAAACAAAGGATGACAACCTCTTGCTACCACTGTGGTGATCCTGTACCACATGATACCCATTTAACAGTCGACATCCTGGGAACAGCACGCAGTATGTGCTGCCCGGGCTGCCACGCTGTGGCAAGCACTATAGTCGACAGTGGTTTGACATCCTATTATGAGTATCGGACTGCAACAGCAGATAAAGCCGATCTGATTCCTCAGCAATTGCAGTCCCTTGCCCTGTATGACAACGAAGAAATTCAGCAAGACTTTGTCAGAACCAGCGACAACACCAACGAAGTCACACTGTCACTCGAAGGGGTATCGTGTGCCGCCTGCGCATGGTTAATTGAACGACAACTCAAACGCGAAACAGGCTTAGTTAACATTCGCGTCAATACCACCACGCACCGCGCTCTGCTCAGCTGGAACCCCGAGCAGACTAAACTCAGCACTCTTTTGTCCGCCATTCACCGTTTAGGCTACAAAGCGGCCCCTTTTGAGGCAGATAACCAAGAGCAGCATTACCACAATACGATGAAGAGCTACCTGTACCGTTTAGGTATCGCTGGCTTAGCCAGCATGCAGGTGATGATGTTGGCGGTTGCGCTGTACTTTGAGGTATTTGGTGATCTGGATGAAAGCTTCCGAAACTATTTCCGCTGGGTCAGCCTTCTTTTCGCCACCCCGGTGCTTCTCTACTCAGCACTGCCCTTCTATCTGAATGCCTGGCGGAACCTCAAAGCACGCACATTAGGCATGGATGTCCCTGTTTCTATTGCGCTGATCTTCGCTTACGTGGCCAGCTTTTATGCCACTGTTACAACAAAGGGCGAAGTGTTCTTCGAATCCATTTCGATGTTTACCTTCTTCTTATTAATCGGCCGTTATCTTGAGATGAGGGCGCGCCGTAAAGCCGCTGCAGCCAGCGCCAATCTGCTTAAATTGATTCCGGCTATGGCAAATCTGGTTGATGGTCGCCAGATTGCAGCGAAAAGCCTAAAGACAGGTGACGTTGTCACAGTTTTGCCCGGAGAAAGCTTACCTGCCGATGGTGTTATTGTGGCAGGTCACAGTGTAATCGACGAGTCAATGCTGACTGGCGAGCCGCTCCCCGTACGCAGAAGCAAGGATGATACTGTATTTGCCGGCACAATTAACGGTGACGGTAACCTGACCGTGAAAGTGACTCAGGACCGCCAGCACTCCCTTATTTCGAACATCATTCGTCTTCAGGATGAAGCACAGGCAACGAAGCCAAAAATTGCAGAAGTTGCCGACGTGGTAGCCCGTTATTTTGTCGCTGTTATTCTTATCATTGCAGCGGGTACCTGGCTTTACTGGCACCAGGTAAAACCCGATGATGCATTATGGATAACACTAGCAGTACTGGTCGCCACCTGCCCTTGCGCCCTGTCGCTGGCAACACCAACCGCACTGACTTGTGCTACCTCACGTCTTGGCCGTCTAGGCATTCTGCTCCGGCGCGGACACGTTCTGGAAACACTCTGCAATGTGAACCAACTGGTTATAGATAAAACCGGCACCTTAACCGAAGGAAATGTCAGAGTCATCCAAACAGTCTGCTTTGACAGTTACGATGAAACAGAGGTCCTGAGCATCGCTGCCGAGCTGGAACGCTTTGCAAACCACCCTATCGCCCGGGCTTTTTCTGGTTATCGAAATTCAGCCTTTTCCTTTGATGAGGTTGAAAATGAAATCGGCTTTGGCCTCAAAGGCATGAGAGAGGGAAATGAATGGCGAATCGGGAAGCAGGCTTTTGCGTTAAACGGTGAAAACGCCCCTTCTCCAGACCAGGACTTTCAGGTTTGGCTCACCTGTAACGGTAAAGCTATCGCCGCTTTCCAATTGGATGATCCCATCCGGCATGACAGTCAGTCACTGGTCAGTGCCTTTCAGGCCGAAGGGATTCAGGTCACAATGCTCACGGGCGATAACTCCGACAATGCCGCTCGCGTGGCAAAAACGCTTTCTGTAGACAAGCTGATTAGCGGTGCGACTCCGCAAGGTAAACTCGATTACCTTAACAGTCTCGCCAAAGATCAGGTCGCCCTGATGATTGGTGACGGCGTTAATGATGCACCTGTGCTGGCTGGCGCTCATCTGTCACTTGCAATGGGTGGAGGTACGGATGTTGCTAAATCGTCTGCAGATATGGTTTTACTTGGCGATCACTTAAACCGAGTGCTGGAAGCACGACGCCTGGCGATGAAAACTAAGAAGATCATTCGGGAAAATCTATCATGGGCATTAGGATATAACCTTGTTATTCTGCCTCTGGCTGTTGCCGGACTGGTTGCACCTTATATTGCAGTATTAGGCATGTCTGCCAGCTCCATCATTGTTGTCTCTAATTCACTGAGGTTATTGAAAGAAGATGGCTAGCCTGTATTTACTCATCCCGATTGCAATCATCTTCGTCTGCATTGCCGTTGCCATTTTTATCTGGGCCGTCAAATCAGAACAATTTGAAGACCTCGAAAGACAGGGATACGACATCCTGTTTGATGAGAATGAAGAAAAGCAACCCGCGCAAAAAACGGATGATGAACAAGCGGGCAAGGAAAAACAGTGAACACAGATTTTTTCGCTGCTTTTGTTATTGGCCTGCTGGGTGCAGGCCATTGCCTGGGGATGTGTGGTGGTATCGCTGCCGCTATTACCTTAGGCATGCCAGGGCAACAGCAAAGCCACCGTTTTCCTTACTTACTTTGCTACAACGCCGGACGCCTGATTTCTTACGCAGCAGCCGGAGCTGTTATTGGTGGCGCAGTAGCAGGTATGGCTGCATTAAGTGGATTAAGCACTGCGCTCCTTTTCCTGCGCATTTTCGCCGCAGTGATGATGATTCTTCTCGCCCTGTATATTGGCCAGTGGTGGCAAGGGGTCACCAGAATTGAAGCTCTCGGCCAATCACTCTGGCGTTTTATCTCGCCTTTAGCTAAGTCGATGTTACCACTGAAATCTCCCCTTGCGGCCTTTCCGTTTGGACTGGTATGGGGCTGGTTACCCTGCGGATTAGTTTACTCAATGTTGAGTTGGGCGGCTGTGGCTGGCAATGCAGGCTCAGGTGCCGGCGTCATGCTGGCCTTTGGTCTGGGAACTTTGCCAGCCATGCTGTTAGTAGGCAGCTTTGCAGAAACGCTTAAACAATGGCTTTCCAATCAGATATTTAAAAAAACCAGTGCATTATTGTTATTGGCATACGGTATCCACACAGGTTATGTCGCAATCACACAATTTTCCTAATGTTTTATACTCGTCATTATGAATAAGAGTGTGATAGAGTGACCCGAGTATCCGAACTTGGTCAGGCCACAGTTTATGAATTCAGATAAAATCTCCACAAAACGCATTCAATCCGGTGGATGTGCTATCCATTGTCAGGATTGCAGTATCAGTCAGTTGTGTATCCCCTTTACTCTCAATGACGCAGAGTTAGATCAGCTGGACAGCATTATTGAGCGTAAAAAGCCTATCCATAAGGGTCAGGAGTTATTTAAAGCCGGGGACGAGCTGAAAGCGCTGTACGCTATTCGTTCAGGCACAGTGAAAACCTATACCATCACCGAGCAAGGCGACGAACAAATTACCGCTTTTCATTTAGCTGGCGACTTGGTGGGTTTTGACGCTATCAACGACCATAAACACCAAAGTTTTGCCCAGTCTCTCGAAACCTCTATGGTATGCGAGATTCCGTTTGAAACATTGGATGAGCTTGCCGGTAAGGTGCCTAAGCTCCGACAGCAAATTATGCGCCTGATGAGCAGTGAAATTAAAAGCGATCAGAATATGATCCTGCTGCTCTCTAAGAAAAATGCCGAAGAGCGTCTGGCAGCGTTTCTCTATGATTTGTCATGCCGTTTCTCAGAGCGTGGGTTTTCTGCCCGCGAATTCCGGCTGACTATGACCCGTGGAGATATTGGAAACTATCTGGGACTGACGGTTGAAACAATCAGCCGTCTGTTAGGACGTTTCCAAAAATCCGAGATCATTGGCGTGAAAGGCAAGTACATCACGGTTCTCGATCGTGAGCAGCTAGCTCTGCTAGCCGGTGCGACTAATTGTAAATAGTTTTATAAAAATTGATGGGCTTGATGCCCATCAACTTTTACTGTAATTCCTCTTCAAAGTCCTCCATTTCCTCGCAGCAATCCGTTACAGTGAATATACTAATCTGAATACAAACAGTTTTTCAGATCAGGTCGATTGCGAATCCGTTGAGACAGGGGGCAGTTATGAACACATACAAAAACATCCTCGTAGTGGCCGATCCACTGCAGAACAACCAACCGGCTTTGTCACGCGCAGTACACCTCGCTGAAAAAAGTGAGAATGTTCACATCACTGTATTCCTTGCCATTTACGATTTTTCTTACGAAATGACATCCATGCTCTCGTCGGATGAACGCCAGGCCATGCGACGCGGGGTTATCCAACAGCGCGAAGAATGGTTAAAAGACATTATCCGCCCTCATGTCACCGCTGGCGTTGATATCGACATCCTTGTTGTGTGGCACAATCGCCCCTATGAAGCCGTTATAGCCGAGGTGTACAGCCATCATCACGACCTACTGATAAAAGCCACTCATAAACACGACAAAATCGGCTCTGTGATTTTTACCCCTACCGACTGGCATTTATTGCGCAAATGTCCATGCCCCGTGCTTTTGGTCAAAGAGCACAGCTGGCCCGAAAACGGTAAGGTACTGGCTTGTGTCAACTTAGCAGCCGAAAGTGATACGCACGAAGCACTGAACGATAAAATCATCAGCGAAGCTAAGAACATGGCAGAAGTACTGGTTGCCGAAGTCAATCTGGTCAATGCCTACCCTGCCACCCCGGTTAACATTACGATTGAATTACCTGAATTTGACCCTGCAACCTACACAGATGCGGTACGAGGCCACCATCTGACATCAATGAAGGCACTGAGGCAAAAACACGGTATTGATGAAGGTAAAACCCATGTCGTCGAAGGATTGCCTGAAGACGTCATCCCAAAAGTGGCAGAAGAGTTGGATGCAGAACTCGTAATACTGGGCACCACCGGCCGGACCGGGCTTTCTGCTGTCTTCATCGGCAATACAGCTGAGCACACTATTGACAGCCTCAACTGCGACTTGCTTGCCCTCAAGCCAGACGGCTACATCAGCCCTCTGGATCCTAACCAATAATCTTGCTCTGAAAGCACGCCTTCAACCCGCAGGCGTGCTTTTCACCGACAACAATCGCTCAAACTGCCATTTAGCCGCTTAATTATCAATTAAGATGAAAATCACGCTGGAATCCGACGCTGGAATCCGTATCATACCCGCCATGAAATTTGCCAGTGAGCACAGATCGCGAACCCTGCTCACGGTAACCTTTATCGATGATAATTCATAACGACTTATATCATCGTGCTCAATGCATTTACCGTCGGTTGACAGAGTGATTCAATCGATGCGAAAGAGAGAAGCAATGACTCAGAATCAAGAGCTTACAAAGGCACAGAAATACAACTTCGATAAGCTGCAAAAGAAACTGCGCCGAAACACGGGCCAGGCGATTGCTGATTATAATATGATCGAAGATGGTGATCGCATTATGGTTTGTCTGTCTGGTGGTAAAGACAGCTATACCATGCTGGAAATGTTGAGCAGCCTGCAGCGCAGTGCCCCTGTCAGCTTTGAATTGATTGCAGTTAACCTTGATCAGAAACAACCTGGTTTCCCTGAACATATCTTGCCTGAATATCTTGAATCTCTGGGTGTTCCGTACAAGATAGTGAATGAAGATACTTATTCAATAGTCAAAGAGAAAGTACCGGAAGGTAAAACGACCTGCTCTCTCTGCTCTCGTCTGCGTCGCGGCATTTTGTACCGTACGGCGAAGGAAATAGGTGCAACTAAAATTGCGCTGGGTCACCACCGCGATGACATGCTGGAGACGCTTTTCCTGAACATGTTCTACGGCGGTAAAATGAAAGGCATGCCACCTAAGCTGGTCTCGGATAATGGCGAGCACGTAGTGATTCGTCCGCTTGCTTATTGCCGCGAAAAAGACATTGAACGCTACACCGAAATGAAAGCGTTCCCGATAATCCCATGCAACCTTTGTGGCTCGCAACCAAACCTTCAGCGTCAGGTCATCAAAGAAATGTTGCGCGACTGGGATAAACGGTATCCGGGCCGTATTGAGACTATGTTCACCGCTATGCAAAACGTCGTGCCCTCGCATCTGGCGGACTTTAACCTGTTTGACTTTAAATCAATCGACAAGGAATCAGGGGCGATTAACGGTGGTGATATCGCTTTTGATAAAGAAGACCTACCAAACTCACCCGTCTCTTCCGAAGGTGCCAGTGAATTTGATCCGGGTGAAAAGTTAGATATCTTGCAGGTTAATTAACTTTTACACCTATTAAAGCCGCAGACATTGCGGCTTTTTTAATCCTTTTATCATTTTCGCTGGCGAAGATACCTAATAGACATATTGCATATCAAACGCACCAGACAGAACTGATAAAGCTGAAAACACTAAAAACCAGCCAAAAATCATCACAACCTATAAAGATTTGTTCACAAAAAACCAAAAAAATTGCTAAGAACAGTCTGGTATATGGAAGTTTTATCCGTATCATACTATAGATACTTATGCGTTCAGGTACTCGCCGTGATATGTAACGCACCCCCCTGCTCAGTGGTACGTTGCGCAATAGGATCCGTGCTCATAACCAGCTATTCCTACGAATGATTTCTACAGGTTACCGAGCTGCTTCATTCCGAGTTGCATCTCCATACTCTGGCATTTTACAAGCGAGCCTGAAACTGAGTGAGGTCCAATTAAGTCTGTAGCCGTCCTGCACGCTACTAAGTCAAGATAAAGGATTAAAAATGACTTACTATCAGAAACTGGAGCAACACGCTAAAAAGCTTTCCAAGATTTCTCACTTATCCGCTATCTGCAGCTGGGATCAGGCTGCAAAAATGCCAGAAGGCGGAAATGCCGCCCGCTCCGAAGCAATGGCTGAACTGGCTCTTATCCATCATGAACTCGCAACGGCCCCTTCTCTGACTGAATGGTTCGCCAGAGCCGAAACCGAGTCTTTATCAAAAGAGCAAAAAATCAGTCTGCAAGAGATGAAACGTTCCTGGCAGAATGACAATATCCTGCCGGCTGATCTGGTGGAGAAAAAATCGCTCGCCGGTTCAAAGTGCGAGCATGCCTGGCGGACGCAACGCAAAGAAAATAATTGGCATGAGTTTAGCCAGAACCTTGAAGCCGTTGTTAAGCTGGCCAGAGAAGAAGCGCAGATTCGAGCTGAAGCAACAGGCTTAAGCCGTTATGACGCTATGATGGATCTGTATGAACCTGGCATGACGTGCGAGAAAATTGATTCTATATTTGGTCAGGTGAAAACATGGCTACCCGCATTGATTCAACAAGTCAGAGCAAAACAAGCCAGTGATCAGGTTATTACTCCTAAAGGTCCCTTCCCGATAGCTCAACAGAAAGCATTGAGTCTTGATATCATGGGCAAATTGGGATTTGATTTCAGACACGGCAGGTTGGACGTGAGTACGCACCCGTTTTGTGGCGGTGTACCGACTGATGTCCGCATTACCACCCGGTATGATGAAGCTGACTTTACCAGTGCACTCATGGGGGTTATCCATGAAACTGGCCATGCCCGTTACGAGCAAGGACTCCCTGAGCAGTGGCATGGTTTACCTGTAGGTCAGGCACGCTCAATGGGCGTTCATGAGTCACAAAGCCTGTTTTTTGAAATGCAGCTTTCGCGCAGTAAGCCTTTTATTGAAATCCTCGCCCCGTTAGCTCGCGAAGCATTTGACCGTAATAACGATAAGGCGCTGAGCACAGACAATTTGGCATTGTTCAGTACCCGGGTCGAACCTGGCTATATTCGAGTCGATGCCGATGAAGTGACTTACCCTGCACACATCATTTTACGTTACGAAATTGAGCGTGATTTGATTGAAGGCAAAATCGAAGTGGCTGATATCCCTGAGTTATGGGACAAGAAGATGACCGAGTATCTGGGGTTATCGACCAAAGGTAACTTTACTGACGGATGCATGCAGGATATCCACTGGACAGACGGCAGCTTTGGCTATTTCCCGTCTTACACTCTGGGGGCTATGTATGCGGCCCAGTTCATGGCGGCTATGCGCCGTGAAATGAATGTGGAAAACCTCATTCGTGAACGTAACCTTCAGCCTATCTTCAACTGGTTAGACAGACATGTCTGGAAAAAAGCCAGCTTCCTTTCAACAGATAACCTGCTGAAAGAAGCGACCGGCGAAACCCTGAATCCGGAACATTTCAAAGCACACCTTGAAAGTCGCTACCTCGAAGACTAACTACCGAGCAGACTAACGTGACAAGGTTGTAAACAAACAAGGGCCTGCCGGCCCTTTTTTATACCATGCTGATCTCCAGCACAGTATTGATGGCACTGCCATTCCATTTGTACACATAATGATTGGACTGACATACCTTGCTGACCAGGTTTGGCTTGTACAAGGCAAAACAATCATGGCCCTGGTGCCGTACGGAGTGATACAAGACACCATCTTGTCTTGCTTCCTTCAGCGTTATCGCCTCGGCCTGAGAATGCGCATAATTCGTAGGGTGGTAAAGCGCAGAATCCAGATACGTCTTATCTGTAAAATCAACCAAAGCGGCAGAAAACCAAGCCTGTATACTTCTCATCTGGATATCCTGTGACGGCTCCTGGGTATAGCCCAGTATCCGCTCCATGTGGTAACTCGTTTCCTTGATCGCAGTATTAATGTCTCTTGTAGCATAATACGCGCCAAAGTCCGCGGTATTAAAACGGCCCCCATCGGGGTTTACATGGGTAAAGGCGGCCATCACGTAGCTGCAGTGAGGAATACCAACCAGCCTTTCCTCGACCGGCACACGAGCAAACTGTCCCGTTTCCTCAGCCAGACGAGGGTTGGTCAGAGCTTCAACGGCAAAAATAGCTTCCAGTTGATCAGGCTCAGCGACATCTTCATACAGATTAATTGGCGGATACTTGGAGGGAATTAATCGATAGCATGGCTGCTCCCTGAATGGCTTGAGAGTGTATGCGTTCTGCATGTCAGGACCGTCCTCCGCGCCAGGCGTTCAACCGTGTAGCCACTTCGTACAAATCGGCAACCTTACCCTGGCCCATCACCTCCATCGCACTTCGCCCGGCAAAAAACGGGTGTGAATTAGGCTTCTGCACCCATTGATAAACACTGTCTTCATGAGTAAATAAAATGCGCAGGCATTTATGAATATTCAGTATGTAGCTCATCCGCTCCAGCAAGTCTTTAGACACTTTGGCCGACTCAGGGCTGGCACGGTATTTGTTCAGTGTTGAGCGGCTTGATAAACCAAGCAGAGCCATCTGCTGATTCTGGCTGCAACTCCACTTATCCAGAATGTTGAAAACGACTGGCAGTACCTTATTGCCTGCATGTTCAATCGGCTCATTCGCCGCCACGGTACGGGTGTTCATGATCACCGCCTTAGATTATCCATTTATGGACTTAGTTTAGCATTAAGTCTATAAATGAACAAAATACTGAGGCTATAGGTATCAAGCGACTTATCAATGTAAAACAGAAACTGGGCCGACCAACGCCGTGGTCAGCCCTAGATAGCGAGAAGTTAAGTTATTGCGGGGATGATTCAAGCCAGGGCGTAATGCGAATCGCTGGAGATGGTAAGGTCAACACAGTGTTTTCAGGGAGCTGCTTGACTTTCACAATCGCTTTCCCCGCTTCGATGGGGATCACGGCATCGTCAGAAACAGTGATAACACCCGTCTCCTCAGCAGCAAAATGCATCACAACACCGCTGACCTCTGGCATAAACCAGGATGAGAACATTCCCCCCAAGTCATTTAAGAGTATGTCCATTTGCGGTAGCAGGCGATCCAACGTTTCTTTGTTGATGGCTAACCCTAAAGGCTTGCTGACGATAACCTGCATAGACACATCGCAGGTGATTCCGTCATCTATCACAAAAGTGACGTCAGGATTTGCCTGGCGCAGGTTATTGTCGATTGGCACTACCAGGGCATTATCGGCAGGAATAACGAGCTCTTCATAATGCTCTTCTTTCTGCATCCAGCCTTTGCGGACAGTACAGGTTTCACCGGTTTGCTGATTGATCAGATACAAAGCAATGTTCACATCAGGGTGAGATTCAGCAACATTGTGCTTGAGTTTGCCGAAAAGATTGCTGTAACGCATCTCAATATTCTGCGCCCATACATTACCGGAAAGAGTGAGCAGGCCGGAAGTAAGAAGAAGGGTTTTAATAAAAGAAGTGCTCATCAACGGTTAGCCCTGTTGCCAAAATTGTTTGTTATGACGGATCATACCCTGAATTTCGTCCACGTACTCTTGTCCACGTTCAGAATATCGGTGCAGTCCTTCCGCAAGCTTTAACCCGGTAACAGGTTGACCTGCAGCACGCTCGTTAGCTCTGATATCCCGAAGCTCCGCATAAGCGCGATTGCGGTTCACATTCATAAAATAAGCGTGAACCGACTGAGCAGCATCAGAGAAAACGGCGACTTCATGCTTCGCTCCTTCCCCCCTGGCACTGGGAACCAAGCCACAGCCTTGGGTATAACACCACTGTCCAAAATAATTATGCCCTTCAACGGCAAACCGCGACGTCCCCCATCCCGATTCGTTGGCCGCCTGACTCAATACCAGCTCTTCAGGGATCATATCCACACGAAGCAACATAGCATCCAGCCAGGATTCTGTGACAGCGTCACTAGTGAGTTCGTGGTTATAAGCATCGCCAAGCTGGCGGGCTTCACTGAGATCGTTTGGGCTGATCGCCTGCCCGACCTTCAGCTGGGTTTGAATGGCCAGCAAAAAAGAACGCTCCTGACTGACTCTGGCATTCTCTTGTTGCACGAACGGACGTAAGAACGTGAAAAATGATTGCTTCTTCAGGTTCACGTCTTCCATAACGTTAAAATCTGGCCGGGTGGCTTCATCTTGGGTATTCACTGCTTGCTTTTCAGGCTCAGCGCAACCTACAAATAACAATGTGCATCCAGCAACCGCAAAGTGTCTGACATTTTTTATCACGCGTTAAATACCTTGCTTTCTTCTTCTGTTTTATTGCCTTGATCTTCCCCGTCACCGCCTTTATCAACTGTTGTGACTTGCAAGGTAATGCCGAACAAATTGCGGTAGACAATTGCTTTCACGTTAAAGAAGAAAGGAATTGTCCAGATCAATCCGATGCCAGCGGTAGCAAAAGAGATAAAGAACAAAACCAGCACCGCCAGAAAAATGGCCGATAAAGGCAAAATTTTACGGAATGTGGCCACGACAGAGTACTGGATCGCTTTTAATGGGCTGACACGTTTTTCACACACCAGTGTGATCGTCATGCTGAAAGCCATAGTTAAAAACAACCCAATTAATGGGAACAATGCATTACCTATGCCCTGCAGCGAGGATGTCAACAACATAGTGACAACAGAGACTACGGCAAATGGAAACCCTTTCACCAAATAACGCGGTTTGGTTGGCAGGCCAACCGCATGGTTCAGCGCCATCAGGCTGACACCGGCATACAAGGGGGCGCTTAATACATCCGACCAGAAATTGGCCATAAAACCCGCTTCAACAATATCAGGTGTGATCCCTTCGCCACTGACAATAGCATCAAAGAAAATAGCAGGGTTACCCAGTTGCACTTGCAGCGCTATCAGCAAGAGAGCAAGCTGCGCTAAAAACAGCCCTGCAATTGCTGGGAAGAAGGTCAGAAAATGCTTTGCCGTCACCTTCCAGGCTTCTTGAAGTACCGCGACAGACTGTAAGTCTGCTTTGCCTGACAGCGCCTTGTCGATTGAGCCGCCAACCTGAAGACTTTTATTACTCATGCAGATAGTTGATTCACATTAAATTAGAACAATGGGCCCGATTGTACGCTACCGTTTGCGCTAAACAAATCGCGTCATCGTTAAAAAATGCTTCAATGCCTCAAAATGGTGGAAATTTGTCGTTCAATTTAGGGTTTTGTTCAGATTTCATCTAAGATCAGTAGTCAATTTGCAATCTAAATTCTGCATTATTAGCCTTTAAACCCCTCAGATAATGCGATGAACTCCGTTGAAATCATTTGCAAAACTGATGAACGAAAAAGTCGCCTGTACAATATAAAAAATACTTTGAATTATACCTATGGGGGTCTATCATCCGGCTCCTGAAATTGACCAAGAAAATGCAGGCAAAAAAATTGCAGGCACGATGTGGAGACCAGGTAGAGTTGAACACAAACATCACATCCAAAGAACCGGTTATTCAGCTCAAAGGGCTGAGCAAGAGCTTTGACGGTAAACAAATTATCACCGGATTAGATCTCAACGTGAATGACGGTGAGTTTTTAACCATTTTAGGCCCCTCCGGCTGTGGTAAAACCACTGTCCTTCGCCTTATCGCTGGTTTTGAAGATGCTGACCAGGGGCAGATTATTATTGCCGGTCAGGACGTGACTGCCGTTCATGCGGAGCAGCGGCATGTTAATACTGTATTCCAGAGTTATGCCTTATTCCCGCACATGACAGTGTTCGAAAATGTTGCCTTTGGTCTGCGCATGCAAAAAGTGCCAGAAAAAGAGATCAAACCACGTGTGATGGAAGCTTTACAAATGGTTCAGCTGGAGCAGTTCGCTCCCCGCCAGCCACATCAGTTATCCGGTGGTCAGCAGCAACGCGTTGCCATAGCGCGAGCTGTGGTGAACAAGCCGAAAGTTCTGCTGTTGGATGAATCACTTTCTGCGCTGGATTATAAGCTACGTAAGCAGATGCAACTGGAGCTGAAACAGCTGCAGCGTCGTCTGGGCATTACTTTCATTTTCGTCACACATGATCAGGAAGAAGCGCTGTCGATGTCAGACCGCATTATCGTTATGCGTGATGGACGTATTGAGCAAGATGGCACACCGCGTGAAATTTATGAAGAGCCAAGCAACCTGTTTGTTGCCCGTTTCATCGGTGAAATTAATGTGTTCGATGCCACTGTGATTGAGCGTCTTGACGAAAAACGTATTAAAGCCATTGTCGAAGGCCGTGAGGCAGTGATCCATTGTGATCTTGATGTGCAGCAACATGCTCCGCTTAAAGTGCTGCTTCGCCCTGAAGATATCCGTCTGGAAGAAATCAACGAAAACGAAGAAAGCTGGGGCCTAATGGGCCATGTGCGTGAGCGAACCTATAAAGGGATGACGCTGGATTCAGTTGTTGAGATCGAAACGGGCAAGTCTGTCATGGTGAGTGAATTCTTTAACGAAGATGATCCAGATGTAGACCACTCCCTGGATCAAAAAGTAGCTATCACCTGGGTTGAAAGTTGGGAAGTGGTACTGGCTGATGACGAAGAAGCTTAATCTGCAAAATATCATCATTTCGGTGATTGTAGGATGGTTACTGGTTTTTGTATTCATCCCGAACCTGATGATTATTGGCACCAGTTTTTTGACTCGTGATGATGCAAATCTGATTGATTTAACCTTCACGCTGGAAAACTACGCACGCTTGTTTGACCCTTTATATGGTCAGGTGATGCTGCATTCGTTCTACATGGCTGGCATGGCAACAGTCTTATGCCTGCTGGTGGGTTATCCGTTTGCCTACAGTATTGCCAAAATGCCGGCAAAGTGGCGCCCGTTCATGCTGTTTCTGGTGATCGTACCGTTCTGGACCAATTCACTGATTCGAACTTACGGCCTGAAAATCATGCTGGGCACCCAGGGCGTATTCAATAGCAGCCTGATGGCCTTAGGGATTATTGATAAGCCCCTGCGTATTATGTACACAGAGTATGCGGTAATGATTGGCCTGGTTTATATCTTGCTGCCATTCATGGTGCTGCCCTTGTATTCCGCCATTGAGAAGCTGGATAACACTTATATTGAAGCCGCTCGTGATCTGGGCGCGAACAAGCTTCAGACGTTTATTCGTGTTATTGCACCATTAACAATGCCGGGTGTGATTGCGGGCTGCCTGCTGGTCTTTTTGCCGGCAATGGGTATGTTCTACATTTCCGACCTGCTCGGCGGTGCCAAAAACCTGCTCATCGGTAACGTCATTAAGAGTCAGGTACTGAACGCCCGTGACTGGCCTTTTGGCGCAGCAACAAGTATCGCGCTGACAATTTCAATGGCAATTCTGCTGTATGCCTATTACCGGGCTGGCAAGCTACTCAACCGTAAAGTGGAGTTGGACTAACTGTGGGACGTTTTTTCAAAGTCAGTCTGATGTCGGTAGTGTACGCATTCCTGTACATTCCCATCATTATTCTTATCGTTAACTCATTCAACGCCAGTAAGTTTGGGATGAAATGGGGCGGCTTTACCACTAAGTGGTATGAGCAGCTTGTGAACAATGACAGTTTAATGCAGGCAGCCTGGCACTCACTGAATATTGCCGTTTACTCTGCAACGGCAGCGGCCATTATTGGCAGTCTGACTGCCGTTGCCTTGTTCCGTTACCAGTTCAAGGGTAAAAGTTTTGTCAACGGCATGCTGTTTGTGGTCATGATGTCACCAGATATCGTGATGGCAATTTCGCTGCTGGCACTTTTTATTCTTATGGGCGCGAAACTGGGATTCCTGACACTGCTGCTGTCTCATATCACTTTTTGTCTCCCATTCGTTGTGGTGACAGTGTATAGCCGTTTGAAAGGCTTTGATGTGAAAATGCTGGAAGCTGCCCGTGATTTGGGCGCCAGTGAATGGGTCATACTCAAGCAGATCATCCTGCCACTGGCTAAACCCGCAGTTTTTGCTGGTTGGCTGCTCAGTTTCACCCTGTCACTGGATGATGTAATTGTAAGCTCTTTCGTAACGGGACCAACGTATGAGATCCTGCCGCTGAAAATTTACTCTATGGTAAAAGTGGGTATTTCGCCGGAAGTTAATGCACTGGCCACTGTCATGTTGATCGTGTCGCTGACCTTGGTTGTACTGTCGCAAATCATTGTGCGGGACAAGACGAAATAAGTTGCGTTTAATTTTATCTGCATGATAATCGTACCGAAATACGGCCGAGGAAACTCGGCCGTTTACGCAGGAGACAAAGGTTTGACTCCTGTTTTATTAACCATCCCAGCAGGGATTTTGGAGTTATCACATCAATGAAAAAATGGTCCGCGTTTCTGGCCAGCGCCGCATGCGCCGCTACTCTGGTATCTGGTAGTGTCAATGCAGCCGATGAAGAATTAGTCTTTATGAACTGGGGTCCGTACATTTCTACGGAACTACGTGAACAGTTCACTAAAGAAACGGGCATTAAAGTCATTTATTCGACTTATGAGTCGAACGAAACCATGTACGCCAAACTTAAAGCGCACCCGGAAGGATACGATCTGGTTGTTCCTTCAACCTATTTTGTCGCCAAAATGCGCGATGAAGGCATGCTGCAGAAGATCGACAAGTCGAAACTGAGCAACTTCAAAAACCTTGATCAGAATTATCTGAATAAGCCGTTCGATCCGAACAATGAATACTCTATACCTCACGTTTTGGGTATCACTGGCCTTGCCGTGAACACTGAAATGTATGACCCGGCTGACTTTGACAGCTGGGAAGATCTGTGGGATCCGAAATATCGTGGTCAGCTGATGCTGATGGATGACACACGCGAAGTTCACCATATCGCCCTGAAGATTCTGGGTTACTCAGGTAACACCACAGATCCGAAACAAATCGCTGAAGCTTATGAAAAGCTGAAAGAGCTGATGCCTAATGTACTGGTGTTCAACTCGGATAACCCGGCTGCACCTTATATGGCTGGCGAAGTTGGCTTAGGCATGCTGTGGAATGGCTCAGCGGCGGCGGCTCAGCGTGAAGGCCTGCCCATTGAACTGGTTTGGCCAAAAGAAGGCGGCATTTACTGGGTCGATAACCTATCGATAACCAGCAATGCAAAAAACACGGAAGCCGCTCATAAGATGATCGACTTCCTGCTACGCCCTGATGTTGCCGCGAAAATTTCAGAAGAAACCGGTTATCTGACAGGTGTGGAAGCATCAAATGCAAAATATAAAGACAACCCTACTCTGTTTCCACCTAAAGAGGAATTAGAGCGCGGTGAGTTCCAGAATGCTGTCGGTGACGCCAACATTCTGTATGAGGAAAACTTCCTCAAGCTGAAAGCTGGTCAATAAGCGCTTTCTTTAGGCAACCAAAATGATTTGGTTGCCTTTTTTCTTATCCCCTCTGCTATACTCTCCCACTGATTCTGTAATAAATTCCATACGTTAGTAATGAGTTAATACCTCATTCTGACATATTTTGTCATCTGAAATGACACACCCTGTCCGCAAGAGAGGTGGGCATTAGTATAGCTACCAGAATGCTATGTAGGGCTTCTGAAGTTGGGAGTAACTAAATGAAAAATTGGTCTTCAATCATGGTCGGCGGTCTGTTTGCCATGTCGCTGACATCACATTCAGCGCTGGCTGCAGACGAAGAACTGTATTTCTACAACTGGTCTGAGTATATCCCAGCCAGTGTGCTGGAAGCGTTCACCAAAGAAACCGGTATCAAAGTCATCTATTCGACTTATGAGTCGAATGAGACGATGTACGCTAAATTGAAGACCTACGGTTCAGGTTACGATCTGGTCGTGCCTTCTACATATTACGTCTCTAAAATGCGTGACGAGAATATGCTGAAGAAAATCGAAAAGTCTAAACTGTCGCATTTTAAAGACCTGGATCCTAACTTCCTGAATAAGCCTTTCGACCCAAGCAATGACTACTCGATTCCCTACATTTGGGGCGCAACAGGTATTGGCGTGAATACAGATCTGATCAATGCCAAAACGATCACTGGCTGGAGTGACTTCTGGGACAGCAAATGGCAAGGCCAGCTAATGATGATGGACGATGCACGTGAATTCTTCCACATCGCATTACGTAAGTTAGGTTACTCAGCCAACACTCAAAACCCCGACGAAATTAAAGCCGCTTATGAAGAACTGAAAAAGCTGATGCCCAACGTGCTGGTCTTTAACTCAGACTACCCTGCTAACCCTTACATGGCAGGAGAAACCTCTTTGGGTATGCTTTGGAATGGTTCTGCCTACATGGCACGACAGGAAGGCGCCCCAATTGATATCGTTTGGCCTGAAGAAGGTGCCATTTTCTGGATGGACAGCCTGGCAATCCCAGCCGGCGCGAAAAACGTTGATGCCGCACATAAGATGATCGACTTTTTGCTCAAACCTGAGAACGCAGCAAAAGTTGCACTGGAAATTGGTTATCCAACCCCTGTTGCAACAGCCAAAGATAAGCTGCCAAAAACATTTGTGGATGACCCGAGCATCTACCCGCCACAAGCTGTAATGGATGCCGGTGAGTGGCAAGACAGTGTCGGTGATGCGGTATCACTGTATGAAGAATATTACCAAAAACTAAAAGCTGGCCAGTAAACAACCTTTAAGGCGTCGTAAGACGCCTTATTTTTTTAGCTTTACTTGTCTATACAAGCCTGCACTCAAGAATATTAATGTACTAGTCAGTTGGCGCTAGCAACTCATCGACGAGCTCAGGGACAATTCTTGACGCCGGTCCATAGCGTTTCTCATCAAATTCACTTTCCACAATACTCGGCTCTAAGTTGAGTTCAAGGGTGTGTGATCCGTGCATTGCAGCCTCATGAACAAAGCCCGCCGCCGGATAAACTGAACCTGATGTACCAATAGCGATAAAGAGATCGGCCGCAACCAGCGCAGAATAAATCTTATCCATTGACTGCGGCATTTCTCCGAACCAGACAACATTAGGCCTTAACGGCGCTGGAATCTGGCAGCAATGGCAGCTGTCATCCAGTGAAATATCACCGCTCCACTCAATAGTTTGACCACTTTGACTGCACTGAGCTTTAAGTAACTCACCATGCATATGAATGACATTATGGCTACCCGCTTTCTCATGCAGATTGTCTATGTTCTGCGTTATCACTGTCACCGTACCGTCGAGTTCCTTTTCCAAACGTGACAGCGCATAATGCGCAGCATTAGGTTGAACAGTTCCACTTTCTAACTGTTGACGGCGCTGATTGTAGAAGGATTGCACCAGGTAAGGGTCTCTGTTAAACCCTTCCGGTGTTGCTACATCCTCAATACGGTGGTTTTCCCACAGCCCATCCTGGTCACGAAAGGTTTTGATCCCCGACTCGGCTGATATTCCAGCGCCAGTGAGTATCACTATATTTCGATAGGGAAAATGCATCTTTCCTTGCCCTTGTTAACGTTTACCACAGTTATACCATCGACCGGACAGCAATATAACTCTTACCTTGTCAGACAATAGTCGTAAGTAGATATCGTATGAGTAATCGTTGAGGTGTGATTAATGTAAACTCTGCCAGATGAAAAGTTATAGTGCATTAAACAAAGCCATTAATCTCGTAATTAAGAATCTAACGGATGATTCTGCTTGCACGACATGTTGTTTTGCCATTCGAATTTTTCCTGAGTTTTATTATAAGAATGATTAATAAAATAGTTTATGTATCTTTGTGAAACACGATGAAAACTTTGGAGTATTTATGCAACTTTGAATAGTCTCGTCTATGCTTCACCTGTATCACACACAAAAACAATGGAGTGATGGAAATGAAGCAAAAAGCATTGGCATTATTAGTAACAACACTGTTGGCTAGCCCGGCTGCACTTGCCGTAACTCTGGAAGAAGGTACGCAAGAATTCGGCTTACAAGGTAGTCTGGATCTTGATTATGTGGATGATTATTTATTCCTGTTGAACACCTCCTATGGCTATTTCCTGATGGATGACTGGGAAATCGGGGGGGTTTTGGATGTAAACATGAGTGACAGCACCAAGACCTTCCAGCTTGGTATGTTTACTGAGTACAACTTTACCAACGACAGTAACTGGGTTCCTTATCTTGGCGCCGCTGCTCAGCTAGCCAATCTTTCGGCAGATGCAGATGATGACGTCGATTTTGATATTGAAGATGTCACTGCTTTGAATATTAAAATCGCAGGTGGTGTGAAATACTTCATCAACCCACATGTTGCCATTAGTGCAGAGGTGAACTACAACATCGCGACCGACGATATCAGCGTCACAAAAGACGGCGTTGAGGACAGCTTTACCCGATTCATTTTTGGTACAAGATTCTACTTCTGACAGTTCCTCCCATACAACGCCGCAGCAATGTGGCGTTGTAGTTTCTACAGGTCCCAACCCATTTCACTTTATTGTTTATACCTCAGTTAAATATTTTCGAGAAATCACCGAAAAATTTTTCATGAGCTGTATCAAAAAACAGACAAGTTAAACAAACCAGTCTTGCTATACCTTAAAAAAACACAATAAAAATTTATTGCTGGGTTCGATCAGACTAAGGTTAGCAGGCCGATTATGAGAAACGCTTACCCGTTGTTGGTTTTGTCATTCCAGTTTCTGACAGGCTGTGGATCCATGTCTGTCACCAATGATGCACACAATGAAGCCTTCCAAAAAGCATTGCTGCTTGTTGCAAGTAAAAGCCAGCGATGCCCTATTCCGGAAGATGTTATTGATGGTCGCTATCTGGCAACAGGCTTACCTTCTGATTATTCGCCACCTCCCTTAACTGAGCTATCAATGATCAAAGAAGAGAGTCTCTGGCAAATTCTCGCAAAAGAAAGCGATCTTCCGGTACCAAACAACGCAAGAGTGCGGAACTATAAACAATGGTATCTGAGCCGGCCATTACACCTCAAGACAGTATCAAAGCGAGCTCAACCATTTCTTTATTACATCTACCAAAATGCTCAAGCTCGTGATCTACCTATCGAACTTGTTTTACTGCCTTTCATAGAAAGTGCATTTGACCCCTATGCTCATTCACATCAAGGTGCAGCTGGGCTGTGGCAGATCACGAAACCAACAGGTAAATCATTCGGATTGCAATTTCGGCCTGGATATGACGGCAGGCTTGATATTATTGCCTCGACTCAGGCTGCACTTGATTTACTGGAATATCTTCATGATAAATTCAATGGTAACTGGCTACATGCGATTGCCGCATATAATTCCGGTGAAAGCAGAGTTCGCAAAGCAATCAAAGCCAACAAAGCGCTGGGGAAATCAACCGACTTCTGGTCGTTAGCATTACCCCGTGAAACAGAGCATTATGTCCCTAAACTGCTGGCATTAAGCCAGATAATTAAAGAAGAGAATCATACCTCTCTTCCTTTGGTATACATACCCAACAGCCCAGTATTGACGTCAGTAACGATAACACGGCAAGTGCCCCTTGCTCAGATTGCCAGTGATGCAGGACTGACCGGAAAAGCACTGTATCTGCTTAACCCAGGATACTCTGCCGGGCTAACATTAAGGCAGGAACAGAGCCAGTTACTCATACCTAAAAAACAGCTCAATCACTTTTATCAGCAGCCTGAGAAATTACACTATGTCAAGAACAAATACAGCGTTCGACATATTGAGCCTGGCGATTCTTTATATAAACTGGCCACGTTAAACAACACATCGATCAGAGATATAAAACAAGCCAACCAGTTAGTGAACAATAAAATACATGCAGGTCAGCTTTTGCTTATCCCAGTCAAATAACATTTATTCTTGAGCGCTGCCATTCACAAATTGCCAGGCTTGATTAATTTCCCAGTCAGGCTGGATGGCTAATTTCATCACTTCACCCATATTAATTAACAACTTTACGTCTGACTGATTATGCGATATTGCCAGGCCGACAATGACCCCGGCGAGTAAACAAGCCGGAGCAATCAGGCTACGAATAGCCATCAAACTTGTCAGTGCCAACACCATCAGGATAGTTGCTATATACAAATGCCCTGGGAGCTGTGTAAAAAACGCAACATAAATAGCAACGGCCTGAATGATTGCGCCCACAACTAAAAACACGATTGTCATTAATCCACCACAATAAATATTTTTATCTTATTTTTTATGAGTATAGACAAATATTTCGTCATAGGATGAAATTCTTATCACCATTTTTTTATGTGAATTTTTTATGCTTATACACCAATTCTCAGTCTAATTGTTAAAACGAACTATACTGAAAATAAAGAAAGTGCCTTTCTTGCAATAATGAAAGGAGCATAACAACAGTGAGCAGTCACCGGGGGAGTATTCATGCATCATGACGAAATGATCGTACCAAGCGCCGTTGGTCTTATCGGCCGGACAGCAAGTGTGGCCGGTTTCATCTTAGCGGCAGGACTGCTATTAATGCTCTTTTAAACTCTACTCACTGGCACATCCAACTGAACGTCAACTGCCTGAGCACAAACTGGCGTTCGAGAGCGAATGCATTGATAGTTGTAGACGACAATTAGCATCAACCACATGAGATAAAATTTGGGTACTCAGCCAGCAATACTGACAGAGTACCCATTAGCATGCAGTTTCCCTACCGCTTATAATATCTGGCTCTTCTACACGCACAGATGGGTGATTCAGCAGAGCTGATTACAGCTCAAAGGTCTCGGATATTACCCTAGTATGTGATTTGTTGCATCACTTTTGTTTTCACCTCTGAATCAAATCAGTGTTCTGCCACATTTTCAGCTGGCTAGACCATTTACTCTGTTGATATCAGGTAAACTACCAGGATTACGATGATCTAAGGTAGTTCCAACTCAATGTTTTTAGATTCTTACTTCGCCGAGCATAATGGTGCTTATACATTTACCCGCGAACAAGCCAGCCATTTTGCCAAAAAAGTCGCTGGCGATTTCAACCCAATCCACGATGCCGATAACAAACGTTTTTGTGTTCCGGGCGACCTCCTCTTTTCTGTCATGCTGGCAAAAACAGGATTGAGCCAGAAAATGCGTGTGGAATTTGCAGGTATGATCACTGATGGCGTAGCCCTGGCTATCAACACGAAATCATCCAACGATCTGTCACTCGTCGATGAAAAAGGCAAAGAATACCTTCACGTCCTTCGCGAAGGTGAAGTCACCCACAATGCCAGCCTTATCGAAACAGTTACCAAAAATTATGTGCAATTTTCCGGAAAGAATTTCCCGCACATCATGGTGCCTTTAATGGAGTCTAAGCAGGTAATGATCAATCCTGCCCGCCCGCTGGTTATCTATGAAAGCATGGAACTGGAATTCAGCCGGCTGGACCTTGAAGCGCCAACCGTTGAGCTTACTGATTCCATTCTCGAATCTGACGGTAAGCGTGGTAGCGTAACGCTGGCATTCAGCTTTACAGAGCACGGTGAAGTCGTGGGTGAAGGTCGTAAGCGTATGCTGATGAGTGGTCTTAAGCCATACTGCCAGAACGACATAGATGATCTGGTCGCCCGCTTTAACGCCAGAAAAGAAGCTTACCAGGCAGCATAATTTGACAAATGTGTCTGGAAACCTTAAACCGCTTCTAGACACACTTTACTCCGCCTGCTACATTTCATGCACTTAATACCTGTTTATTACTTTGGAGGACACAAGATGATTGTATTAACAACTCTCTGGGCACAGAAACAGGCAAAGAACCAGTAAGCGAAAAAGATAACAGGACACCCTCTCCGCTTCTGCCCTTTCCTCTTCTATTGCCCGGTTCTGAATAACCGGGGACATATTGCCCCTGAATTTTACCATTTCAGTTAATGACGCCTGTGCTGCGTCAGGGGTAAACACATCATGACAACAACGATTTCTACACCAACGTATTCTTTGCAAAAACTTGGTTGGAAACCTTATTTTCAACAGCTGCTGTCTCTCGATGAATGGGATCAGATGAAACCAGCCCGGGTATGTGCTTTACACAGAAACCGACTGGACGTTTTCTCAGAGCACGGCCATTTGTCGATACCTGTTCTGCCTAATATGCCTGAACTCGCTGTCGGAGACTGGATATTACTGTCTGGCGAAGACCATTTTGTCCGCCTGCTGGAGCGCTTTTCCCGCTTCTGGCGAAAAGCCGCAGGTAGCAAAATTGAAGAACAGCTCATCGCCAGCAATGTCGATACCGTTTTTATCGTCTGCTCACTGAACCAGGATTTTAATCTCAGTCGTATAGAGCGTTATCTGGCTCTTGCTCACCAGTCTGGTGTTGAGCCAGTTATTGTTCTGTCTAAGGCCGATTGTGTTGACGATCCCACCCTTTTCGTCGAACAGGTACGTCACATCGATAACATGTTATTGGTTGAGTACGTCAATGGATTAGACAGAGACAGTGTCGCTAAACTGGCACCTTGGTGCAGAACAGGTAAAACGGTTGCTTTTCTGGGCTCTTCGGGTGCGGGGAAATCCACCCTGGTCAATACCCTGCTTGCCACTGAAACACAGCAAACAGCCAGTATCAGAGAGGAAGACAGTAAAGGCAGACATACCACGACCGCAAGGTCACTGCATCTGATGCAAGGTGGCGGTCTTCTGCTGGACACACCTGGTATGCGTGAACTCCAGTTAGCCGACTGCAGTGAAGGTCTGTCAACCACTTTCGCGGATATAGAAACGCTGGCAGAACAATGCCGGTTTGGCGACTGTGCTCACCAGTATGAGCCTGGCTGCGCCGTACTGGCTGCCATTGAATCCGGCGCGCTTGAAGAACGCAGGTTGCGCAATTATCTCAAGCTGAATCGCGAAGTGACCTTCAATACTGCCAGCATTGCGGAGAAACGAGCCAAATCGAAACAGCTGGGGCGCATGTATCGTACGATACAAAGCACTAACCGGAAGCATAAAAATCGAGAGTAACCAGCAACGAATAAACAACGCCCTCCGAAATGAGGGCGTTGTTTCATAGTGAAAAAGTCTTGCTACTCAGTAACCAGCGAACTCTCAGATGGGGCAACTTCTGTTTCTCGGTGTAGCCTGATGGCGGCCAGCGGACCAGTCAGTAATGTGAAGGCCATAAGCAATGAAACAGGTACAGCCGTAATCACAATAAAAGATTGCAGGGCATTCAATCCCCCATCACCGGCCAGCAGTAATACCGCGGCCACAGCCCCCATTGCGATCGCCCAGAACAAACGATGCCCTCTGGCCGGTTCATTCTTACCTGAGGTCACCATCGCAATGGCATACGCCATAGAATCCCCGGTTGTGACAACAAAAGTTGTCGTCAGCACAAGAAAAGCCGGAATGAGCCATTCGCTGAAAGGCAGTTGAGACAAGGTTGCTAATAACACTGCAGGCAAGCCCCCTTCACTTAAGGGTTCTGAAATAACACCAGGTTGAGTCAGTTCAAAATAAATACCTGAGCCGCCAAGCACAGTAAACCAGAAATGGGTCACCAGAGGCGCACCGATAGCCACTGTCATGACCAGCTCCCGAATACTGCGGCCAACCGTGATGCGGGCAATGAAGATTGCCATCATAGGCGCGAAGCCGATAAACCACCCCCAGAAAAACCATGTCCACCAGGCGTTCCAATCCGGAGAAGCGTTTGTCAGGCTCATCGCAGGAAAGTGCTGGATATAAACAGTCATCGCTTCGGCAAACTTTTCAAAGATGAAGCCCGTTGGCCCCAGCAATAACATAACCACCAGCAGCAAGACGGCGACGATCACATTAAAGCGACTCAACCACTGCAGTCCCTTATCCATCCCTGTCGCTGCAGATAAGGAATAAATTGTGACCACTACCGCCAGCAAACCAATCTGAGTCAGTACCGAGTTATCCAATCCGGCAACAACATGCAGGCTGTAACCCAGTTGTGAGGCTAAAAAGCCTATCGGTCCGATTGTGCCAGCGGCGACGGCAAGTATTGAGCTTGCATCAATCACCGAACCCAGCCAGTGATTTTCCAGTCGGTCACCCACCAGCGGATACAACAAAGCTCTCGGTCTGAGCTTGATCCCTTTCTGATGGTGCGCATACATCAGCACGATTGTTGCTAATGTACCCAGCACAGCCCAGGCCAGAAATCCCCAGTGCAAAAAGCTTTGACTCAGCGCAGGCGCAGCCGTTTCTGGCTGACGCGCCGCCAAGCCATCAAAGGATGGCGGCGTGGTCACGAAGTGATAAATAGGCTCAGCTGCAGACCAGAACACGCCGCCACCAGCAAGCAGAGTGCACATGATCATGGCAGTCCAGCGAAACTGACCGATTTCAGGCCGTTTTGTATTACCGAGCTTTATTTTGCCCAGGGGCGACAGCGCCAGACACAGTGCAAGAATAAAGTTCAGTACCATCAGCCATTGCCAAAAGTAGCCGAAGCTAGCGGTTGAAAGTGCAAAAAGGGATTGGATGGAAGAGGATACCCATGACAGGTCTACCAGCGCAGCAATCAGGAACAGACTGAGGAAACCAATGGTTAGAGCTGAAACCATTTTATCAGCACTATTTCGTTCGGAGGTTTGCATAAAATTCTCACCAGTTGTGTGAGGGGACGCACATTACCAGCTTAGAAACAGTAAATCTAACTCCATTGGTCAAATTAAGCTCAAAAAACAGCCAAAGAGAAGTAAGTGGTGAATTATTGAACAGGTAGATAAACCTGCATTGAATTTCCTTGCATTCTGAAAAAAGTTTGAACTCGAACCAATTTCCAATAACCAGACCCGTCAGATCTGGTTACATTCAAGGGTCTCTGAGGCTATGGTTTGACTTTCTGGCAGATGGCTTCAGCAAGATAGTGAGTATTCAGGTTTCGTGCCACCAGAGAGGCTTCCATTTTTCCGTTCGCCACCACATCCAGCCAGTGGGCAATCATGGCAGTAAACCCTTTACTATCGAGCATGGGGGTCCAGTCTGGCAGCGCCAGCGCCTGTTCACGGCCTTCATCCCATTGCTTACCCGTTACCAGTGAATCAAAATGACAGGTCAGATTCTCATAGTTGATCGTCACATGTTCTGCTGTCACGCCATTCAGTCGATTCATTGATGCCTGAAATATGGCTTCATCAAGCTGCCATTCAACATCCAATCGCGCAAGTTTTCCCTGGTGAGACTGAGTTACAATATGCAGATCATTTTCACTCACCTGCCCGGAAATATTCACGCTGTCCAGCGCATGGATAAAATCATCAAACACAAAGGTTCGGGTATCACCGGGCAGATTCAGTCGGTGTTTTTGCCATTTCAAACCCAGTAATTTCTTACCCTCAGCCACTGACGAATCGCTCAGATAAGGCTTTATCAGTGGTAAATATCGGCGATTAAAACCAAGGAACAATGGGCATTGTTTTTCTTCGGCCAATTCATAAAGAGTCTCGCACTGCTGGTAATTATCGGTAAGAGGCTTATCAACGAAAACGGCAATGCCTTGATTCAGAAAAAAGCGCGCAATATCAAAATGGGAAGAGGTTGCGCTGTGAATCATGACACCGTCTACGCCCAGCGCCACCAGTCCGCGATAATCTGTCACCGCATCCTGAATTCTGTGTGTTCGGACAAGTTGCTTTAGTGTGTCTTCATTGCGGGTACAGAATACCAGCTCAAGGTCCGGCCATTGAGTGAGTACAGGCAAATACGCTTTGCGAGCTATATCCCCTAAACCAATAATGCCAATCTTCATCATTCCTCCTTGTTAAAGCCCAAATGGCCGATACAAAAAAGCCCTCGTCTGTGACAAGGGCCTGATTCGCTGATTTGCAAACAACACGTGAACTGATCAGTGAGTTGTCACGCTGTGCTCATATTCAACAACGATTTGATTGCCACTATATCGCACATTTTTGATATTGCCATCAACTATATACGTATTTGTTAATGTGACAGTGTTAGGCAAACTGCTGCCAATCTGCTCCCTCAGAGAAGGAATGGTAAGTACAGGATCAACACCCATATACTGACAGAACTGACTGACAAAACGATGTTCAAGCGGTAAGTTACCACGCAGAATGTCAGAGAAAAACAGCTGGCTTACCCCAAGTTTCTTGGCCATTTCAATCTGAGTCACCCGCATTTTTGCCTTATAGCTCATCCATGTTTCATAGAGTACTTTTCTGTCTTCTTCTGTGTATTGCATACCTGTTCCTAGCGCAAAAAAATGTCAATTCACCGCAATTAAAGCCTAAACCCTGTCAGGAAATGTCAGAAAAACGTTAGGCTTGTTCCAAATGCGACCCTCGCAAACCCGCATAGAATCTGGGTACAAGGCAGTTCCCTATCTTTCAGCAAGTTAGAAAACTTACCGTTTCTTGATTTTGGTTATGAATCCAATTTGTACTGGGGTTATAATCTACAACATTGATCATTAAGTAAGACACTCGCTAACAGCATGTTGACTCAGTTGCTTCACCAGCCGCATTGTTCAACGAACAGGATAATCATTGTTATCTTGTGCTTGCTGTTGCTGCCGATCAATAACGCCAGTGCAACTTTATTCCCGGCAGTCATGTCAGACGGATGTCCGTCGGTAATGACAAACTCAGACTGTTGTACCAATACTGTTACCTTACTTGCGAGTAAAGCAACCCACACCTCCTGCCAGGACGAGCTTCTGCATTCGGGGTGCTTACAGCATTGCCAGTCTTCCTGCCATACCACATTGATTCTTCCCGCTATTTTAGCGGCTCCAGTTTTGATGGCTTCAAGCCACAGTAACCATCCCTATTTATCAGGGTACTGGGACGAACCGGTCTCAACACTGTTACGGCCTCCTATTCATCTGTAACACAACGCTATTTTATGTACTGCCTGAGTAACGCTTTCGATGAGTGTAGCTTTTCGATTGGCGCTGCCCGATTAAAGACTGCTGAGCCTGTATGCCCAGCATCACAGATGAATAAAAGGTTAAATGATGAAAAAATCACAATATCTCCTGACTGCCACACTGTTACTGGCGGCTTTCCCCTCGATAGCTGCCGATACGATCAAGGGAAAGAATTACCAGTCTCCGTCCTGCGGTTGTTGTAAAGATTGGGTAAAACACATGAACAGTAATGGTTTTGAGATTGAAATGAACATGGCAAATAATCTTCATCCAATCAAACAAGCCAATGGGATACAACCTGAGTATGCATCCTGTCATACCGCTATTATTCAGGGGTACGTCTTTGAAGGCCATGTGCCTGCGCAAGATGTGCAACGATTTCTGAAGGAAAAGCCCGCCAATCTGAAAGGCCTTGCTGTGGCTGGTATGCCGATGGGCTCACCAGGCATGGAGTATAACGACCAGAAAATGCCGTATGACGTCGTCGCATTTGATGAAGAAGGCAACACAATCGTCTGGGCCAGCCATAATCAGGCTCAGACTCAATAAAGTGCAGATAAAGGCCAGGTATTCTGGCCTTTTTTCTTTAACTACCTGAGTTTTTTTAAAGCTTATTTCTTTAGCAACTTAGCGAACCATTGCCTGTTGGGATCCTGAGTGAGCGCCCAGTGGGTATCCTCTTCTCTCTTCTCCAGATAAACCTGCAAGCCTGTGAAATAACGAAAAGCTGTCAGTTCTGAATCCTGACTGAAATGCGCCAGAAAAACATCTTCCAGTTCGGCCAACTGCATCAACGTTGTCACACCGTTTTGCAAAGCCCATTGCACCGCATACGGAGAAACTTCGGTGCGAAAAAGTATCTGGGGTTCAATATACTTGATGCCAACCTCAATGCCCTGACTGAGCGAGACTGTCTGTTCAGATTCTGCCTCTTCCTGCAGTCTTTCTCGCAAACTGGCCAGACTGACAGCACGCTGAGTTTCTGAATAACCATGGGTGGTTTTACAAAAGCGGATAGCAAACCCTAACTGGTGACGTCCAACCAGCTCTAAAGTTTGTTCAAGGTATTCCTGCGGAATCACGTAACTTTTGGCCAATTGCTCAACGGCCTGTGAAATATTGGGATAAATAATACCATTATATTCAACCTGAAAAGCATTGCTTAGCTGCCCCACCGGCTGACCATCAATCGCCAGCGGCCAACCCGGATAATTAACTCTGTCCCGTGCAATTTCAAACATCATCCAGGCGCTGTGTTTAAAGCCTTCAAATGCCTTGCCTTCCAGTTCAGAGTCTTCCAGCTCTTCTCTGCTCCATTGTGCACCTATCTGTAAATGCTTCTGATACTGCTGATGCAAGCGCCCTTTCACTCTGTCACGCAGTATATCCAGCCCACTTGCTTTGGTGCGGGAACAAAAGCCATAGCATTCTTCGCAGCAAGGTACTTTGACCGGCGGATCATTATCATAGTTAGGCTCAGGACGGAACACATGGCATTCATAGTAAGGCTCACCGCAAAACCAGCAGGTATGGCGAAATTCAAATGGCACATCGATAGACTGGACAATCGTCATTACTTAGCTCGGTTTGATTTGCAAAAAGTGCGGCTCATTATGCGGTTCAACCACAATCAGTACAAGGCAAGCCCTTCATTTCCCATTCATCGCAAAAGAATACCAACAGAGAACTTTGCCTTCCTGATAGCGAACACGCTAAAATACGTGACCGTTTTTTAATGTGAGTGGTGTGGATGTCTGAACAAAAGCGAAAGGCACTGAAAAAAATAGCCAAATGCCTTGAGTTAGGTAACTCGGCCAACGTCAATGAAGCAGCGCAAGCCATCAAAATGGCTCATCGCCTCATGCTCAAGTACGGCCTGGAGCAAGATGACATTGAATTCATCCAAATGGGCAAAACAAAATCAGCCACCCTGTTACCGTCAGACATCAGTTCACACATTTTGAAAATCATTCGTGGGATCAACCGCCGCTTTGGTGTCGAATGTGTGCTGACCAATTACAAAGGACTCAAACAGGCTGAGTTTATTGGCGTGGCCGAACGTGCAATTTTCGCCGCTTTTGCCTTCGATGTCGTGTACCGCGAAATGAACCAGCAAACCGGCCAGTTCCGTAACAGCTTTGCCGGCACAGGAGCCAGTACAACCGAAGTCACACGCCGTGTTTCCTCTTTCCTTGCAGGCTGGATAGAAGGCGCGCTGGAAAAGCTGCCGATGCTGAACACTGATGATGACCATGACAAACGCATGAGTAATTTCATCGACCGTGAATTTGAAAACCTGGATCGTGAAACCTTCAAAAAACAATTACAGGAAGCCATGAAGGCGATGACAGATGATTACGAGAAAGGCATGAAAAAAGGCCGCTCTATTTCGGTTAACCGACCGGTCGGCGGAACACGCAAAGAAGCAACCAAGCTGCTGGAGCAGTAACTGCACAGCGTACAAAATCATTAAAAAAACAGCATAATTAAACAACAAAATAGTCAAAAAATCCGGTGCCTGTCAAAGCACCGGATTTTGAGTCTTTCCAGAGTGATTCAGTTACCGCGTATTCTCTGTATCCATCGAGCGGTTAACTAAAGTATCAGCCGATATTTCCTGCAACACCGCATCAATACATTCCCCTAACCGGCGCCGATTCTCAGCATCCGCCATCATAGTGACATGATCGCCATCCACTTTTTTCACAATCAGCGAATGTGCCGGTAAATGGTGTTCCCATCCAAGTGCCGAGTTATCCGTGCGGTTAAAGTCCTGAGGTTTGATAGCTTCCCAATACCGAATCAGATCATCACTGCGCATGGGAGGCATGTCTTCTTTTGCTTTGAATAAATGCACTGCCAGTTCCGATGGCGAGAGAGTTGTTGCGCCAACCAAAGTCGCATAGTGATAACGCTGGTTCCACAACAACAGCTCTGCCTGATGATCATCCATCTGTGTACTGATCCCCCTATCTTTCAACGTCCTGAGCACAGCCTGTAGCGGCATATCACGCAACTGTGCCAGCAAGGCCAGATCAAGCTCTGCATGTTCCACTTCGAGCCAGCTCAGGAAAAGGGCTGTTATGCTGCTCATCGCCTGTTGAGGCCGCATGGTATCAAACAGTCCCAGCAGGGCCACTTCTTCCCCTTCCCTTAGCAATTGCAGTGCAATCTGGTAAGCAAGAATACCGCCAGACGAATACCCGAACAGGTGGTACGGCCCGCACGGCTGTATTTTACGAATCAGCGCTATGCTGGCTGCTGCCATGCCGTCCATGGTTTCAGGCAACGGCTGAGCCATATCCGGCCAGGGTACGGCATAGACAGGGTGATCCGGGTTAATGACTTTCGCTATCTCATACACGTAAGAATGATCGCCAAAGCCTGTCGGCAGAAAGAACAAGGGTGGACGTATGCCACTGCGTCGAGCCGGTAACGCGCTTAACGGACGTCGCTCACCGAACTGGTTATCGAGCTGCTCAGCCAAGTCGGCCAGTACCGGATGATCGAATATGGCCTGTACCGGAAAACTCAGGCCAAGCGACTGTGCCATACTCACCTGACGCACCGCCAGCAGGGAGTGACCTCCCAATTCAAAGAAATGATCGTAACGACCCACCTGCTCCATTCCCAGCAAATCTCGCCACAGTTGAGCCAGCATGACTTCAGTGTCTCCCTGAGGCGGCACATAGCCTGCATCTGTAAAAGCCTGACCCTGCGGTGCAGGTAAAGCACGTCTGTCCACCTTACCATTCGGTGTCAGCGGCAGACATTCGAGCCATATGTAAGCCGAGGGCAGCATATAAGCCGGTAAAGACTCCGCCAGATACTTGCGCATTGCCGGTGTTTCCGGGGCTGATGCACCGTCATCGAGTGTCAGCCAGGCAACCAGTTGCTGACCATCCCCAAGATAATTTACATCGACCACCACATCACGAACCGCATCATGTGCACGCAGATACTGCTCGATTTCGCCCATCTCGATCCGGAAGCCGCGAATTTTCACCTGCCGGTCGTTGCGTCCCTGATATTCCAGACTACCATCCGGCAGATAACGCACCAGATCACCGGTCCGGTACATGTTTGCTCCCGCATTGAACGGATCGGGCAGGAACCGCTCGGCACTCATTTCCGGACGATTCAGATACCCCAGAGCCACACCGACACCACCTATGTAAAGCTCACCCACAGCGCCACGAGGAACAACCCGCCCCCGCGCATCCAGTACATAAGCACGCGTGTTACCTATCGGCTTACCTATAGGTAAACGATCGTGGCCATCAAAATGCTCTATATGCGCCGTGGTAGCAAAGGTCGTTGTTTCGGTTGGCCCGTAGGCGTGGATCAGTTTCACCGGCCCCTGGTATTGCAGCAGCTTCGCGAAAGCGGCCGGATCTTCCTTCTCGCCGCCGCAAATCAAATACCTGAGTTGAGACAAAGTGCTGCCAAGGGTATGAACATATTGATTAAACAAAGCGGTTGTCAGGAATAAGGCCGTGATCTGCTGCCTTTGCAATACCTCAGCAAAGGCTTTGGCATCCAGGACAGTTTGCGGGGAGATGACCACCAGCTGACCGCCATTGAGCAAGGCTGACCACACTTCCATCGTTGACGCATCAAAGGCCGGATTCGCTGCAAACGCGACAATGTCTGTCTCGTCGAAGCCCGCATAACCGTTGTTGATCACAAGCCGGCTGATACCCTGATGCGGTGTCATCACACCTTTAGGCTGTCCGGTCGACCCTGAGGTATACATGATATATGCCGTTGCTGTACTTGACCGCAGCCGTTCAGGATTGTCAGTGCGCTGACTGCGCTCATCGGCTAAGACATAAGACAATGCATCATCACCCGGCTGTTCTGTAATGACGATACATGCACCGCAATCACTGATGATCCATGCCTGCCGGGATTCCGGTAGTTTGGGATCAATAGGCACATAAACCGCGCCGGCCTTGAGTACAGCCAACTGTGCCACAACCAAATCCAGACTGCGCCCCAGCCTGACCGCCACAGGATCACCGGCTTGGAGACCCCGTTCAATCAGGACATGGGACAGTTGGTTAGCCTGAATATTCAACTCAGCATAACTGACAGATCGCAGACCATCGGTAACGGCAATCGCATCAGGATTAGCGCGTACCTGCTGTTCAAACACAGTGTGCACACAGCAGTCTGCCGGGTAAGCCATGGTCGTCTGGTTCCAGGTTTCCAGCTGCAAGCGATACTCAGCATCGGTGACAATGTCCAGCGTATTAACAGGCATGTCAGGCGTTGTGTCCAGAGCATGAGACAGTGAAGTCAGCGCCTGCAACATATATTCGCAAACCCTGGCTGCCTCAACCGGCTGACTGATTTGCGCCGTCAGACCAAGTGAATCGCCGCCATCTTCAACTGACATAACGAAGGGATAATTGGTCCGTTCCTCAGCACTGAGCAGTTCAATGCCTGCCGGTAATATTAACTCGTCACCCTTGTTATGGCGGTAGTTCAGTAATGCACTGAACAATGGCGTTCCTGCCGGCAGACCACTGCAGCGCTGAGCCAGCGCCAGAGGCGCATGTTCATGCTCAAGCAAACCACTAACATTCTGGTGTGCCTGCTGCACCGCACTCACTACATCCTTATCATTAATATCCAGGCGAAGCGGCAGAGTGTTAATGAACAGTCCCATCGCCTGCTCTGCACCTTCACCGGCCTGCATCCGGCCAAGCAATACAGTGCCGAATACCACAGTATCCCGGCCCGTAACGCGAGAGAGCACCTGTGCCCAGGCCAGATGACAGAGGCTGGCCAGGCTGACCCCCAGCTTGCGTGCCTGCTCTCGCAAAGCACGATTGAGATCGCCGGGAACAGACAAGTGAGAAGTCACAACACGTGCGCCGTCCCCCCGAACATCGCTCAGCCCGAATGGCAGCACAGGCTCCTCGATATCAGCCAGCAGCTGGCGGAAAAACACCTCATGTTGTGCCTGGCTCTTACCCAACCGACTTTGTGCAATCACGTTTCGGTATGGTGGCGCGACCGCCAGTTCGCTGGCTCTGCCAGCCAGAATAGTGGCAATCTCACTTTCTATCAGGGCAGACGTTGAATGATCGCCAATCAGATGGTGCCATTGCTGCAGCATTAACCAGCGACCGTCTTCGTCCTGACTTACCACCATATTCAGCAGTGGCGCCTTCGTCAGATCCAGACGGGAACACCGGGAGTCAAAGCGAGCCAGTAACTGCTCGGCCACTGGCCCGTCGGCCGGATTCAACGCTACCTCACTAACAGGTAAGGTGGCATGGCGCCAGACCACCTGTACAGATTCAGACAGACCATGGCTGATAAAAGCAGAGCGCAAAATATCATGACGATCAACTACTTGCTGCATAGCCGACAACCAATTGTCGAGCCGCTGGCGATTGTCAAAGCGCAGTAAAGCGGACAGCAGGTAGGTATCACCCTGTTCATTCAGTAAATGGTGGAAGTAAATCCCTTCCTGCAATGGCGACAAGCCATAGATATCCTGCACATTGCCCACACCGCCCGGAACCGTCGCCACTACCTGATCAATGTCCAGCTGATTCAGATCTGCCAGTGGTACTAACTCAGGGATAATACTTTTGGTGTCGACAGTGATCCGGTTCTCCGGAATCCGGACTTCCTGCTGTGAACCCAATGCTGAAGCCAGTGAGGCCAGCGTGGGGGCAGAAAACAGCGTTTTGACATCTGCGGCAAGCCCATAGCGACGGAGTTCAGCCATCAGTTTCACCACAAGCAAAGAGTGGCCACCCAACTCGAAGAAATTGTCATTCCGGCCAATGTATTCGCGTTCCAGTATTGTTGCCCAGATCTTAGCAAGCAAGATTTCCGTTTCACCCTGTGGCGCCGTATAAGCACGGCCAGCCTCAGCTTCCGGCAAAGGCAGCGCTCGGCGATCCAGTTTGCCGTTAGGGGACATAGGCAGCGCTTTCATGCGGACAAAATCTGACGGGATCATATATTCCGGCATACGCGTGCTCAGGAACAGGCGTAATTGATCAGTGAAAACAGACCATTCACTGTTCGCCTCCACCGAATCCTCAGGAACCACCCAAGCTATCAAACGTTTATCACCGCTGGTTCCTGCCGGCGCATCAATAACCACATCCTTTAACGCGGGATGAGCACCAAGCTGAGTTTCGATTTCGCCCAGTTCAATACGGAAACCACGGATTTTCACCTGATGATCATTACGTCCGAGAAATTCCAGACTGCCGTCAGCAAGATAACGCGCCAGATCGCCGGTGCGATACATACGTCCAGGCGGATGGAAAGGATCGTCAAGGAAACGCTCAGCCGTTAACGCTGGCTGATTCAGATAACCACGAGCCACCTGAACCCCGCCGATATACAACTCGCCAACAGCTCCCTTGGGTACAGGATTCCCGTAGTCATCCAGCAGATAGACGCGGGTATTACTCACCGGACGGCCAATCGAGGGAGCCGGGGCGTTGAGATCCAGCGGCATCGAAGTTGCCACCACAGTCGTTTCGGTAGGACCGTAGTTATTGACGACTGTGAGTCCCGGCGGAACATTCAGCGGCCAGCGGCGGACACTGTCTCCACCAATCAGCAACTTACGTAACGACTGAGGTACCATTTCGTTTGCCAGTGCGACTTCAGCAAGCGGTGTCACCATAAAAGACACCTGCGCGCCACTGTTTTGCCACCAACGCAACAAGGCATCACTGTCACCTTTTACTTGTAACGGCGGCAGCAGCAGCGTTCCGCCCAGCGACAAAGCAGGCCAGATCTCCCAGACACAGGCATCAAAACCCAGTCCCGCCATACAAGTGCTCTTCTCCCGAGCCTGCAACCCGGTTGCTTCAGCATGCCAGCCAATCAGATTCATCAGCTGAGCATGTTCAACCATCACCCCTTTAGGATGACCGGTAGAACCTGAGGTATACACCACATAGGCCAGATGCTCAGGACGAACCATCGTCTCTGGCGCACCAACAGACAAAGGTGTTGCCAGCGGCTCATCCAAAGCCAGAACAGGCACCTGCACATCACCCAGTGACTTACGGCCAGCCGAGTCGGCCAGCAAAAGCACCGGGGCGCTGTCTTTCAGAATATAGTGAAGCCGTTCAGCCGGATAATCCGGATCCAGCGGCACATATGATCCTCCCGCCTTTAACACGGCCAGCAGTGCAACGATCATATCTGGCTTGCGGACAGCGCACACTGCCACTCTTGTTTCGATGCCGACACCACGGGCAATCAGTCCATGGGCTAATCGGTTTGCCCGGTTGTCCAGCTGGCCGTAGCTCAGAACTTCATCACCGCATACTAGGGCAACGGCCTGAGGAGAGCGGCTGGCCTGCTCTTCAATCAATTGATGCACACTGGCAGAGCCGGGATACACACGTTCAGTCTGATTCAGGTTATGAAGCAACAGCTTACGTTCGCTGTCAGGCAATATATCAACCTGCGACACCGGCTGGCTGACATCGGCCGCCATCGCTGTCAGCACCGCCAGCAAATAATCACTAAAGCGATGTACTGTCTCGGCCTCAAACAATGCAGTGGCAAAATTCAGCATACCTGTGATCTGCTCACCGCTCTCTTCCAGTGCCAGGGTTAAATCGAATTTGGCAATATCGTAACCGAGACCGGCCTCGGCCACCTCCAGCCCTGGCAGCGAGATATCACGCACAGTGTTATCCTGCCAGGACAGCATCACCTGAAACAGCGGTGTTCTGTCAAGCTGCCGAGGCGGATTGAGCGCCTCCACCACCTGCTCAAAAGGTAAGTCACTGTTTTCACGTGCCGCAAGCACGGCCTGTCTGACCCTTGTCAGCAAGGTATCCAGAGAGGGATCCTCACGCAGGTCGATATGCAGGGCCAGTGTACTGACAAAGAAACCGACAATAGGCTCTACCTCCAGCCGCCCGCGGTTTGCATCAGGCATACCTATCACAACCTGCTGCTGCCCCGACAGCCGCGACAGCACGATCCCCCAGGCAGCCAGTACCGTCATAAACAGTGAGGTTCCGTGCTGTTTGCTGAGATGGCGTAATGACTGCGTCAGCGCCTCATCAATCTCAAGCGGCACCTCTGCGCCGGCAAAAGACTGAACCGGAGGGCGTGGTTTGTCCGTCGGCAATGTCAGTTGCGTCGGTGCATCGGCCAGCGAGTTACGCCAGAACTGTGCCTGCCTGTCCAGCTTATCCTGACTGAGGTGCTCTCGCTGCCAATGAGCATAGTCAGCATACTGCAGCCTGAGCGGCGACAGAGGATTTTCCCGGTTGTGACTAAACGCCTGGTATAGCTCACCCAGCTCTTTCAGCAGGATTTTGGTTGACCAGCCATCTGAGACTATGTGATGGCAAACCAATACAAACAGAGTGTGATTATCTGTAATCTGCCAGACATGGGCGCGGACCAGTGGTCCCTCAGACAAATCAAACGGTGCAGTCATCTCGCGACGAGCTTGAACCAGCGCCTGACGCCGGGCGTCCGCTTCCGGTTCGGCTCGCAAATCATGCCATGACAGAGGCATAGCCTGCTCAGGCAGGAAACGAACCTGAGGCTGATCTCCCTGCGTTGCTACAGTACTGCGCAGGCTTTCATGACGTGAATACAATGCATCCAGACTTTGGCTGAAAGCGGCTTTATCTATCAGCCCCGTCAATGTCAGTGCTACCGGGATATGATAGGTCTCACTGGTGCCTTCGATCTGACTCAGAAACCACAGCCTTTGCTGGGCAAACGATAAAGGCACTGGCTCTTGCCTTGAAACAGGCGTAACAGGACGCTGCCGGATATCTCCCTCACCCTGCAACTCTTCAGCCAACGCATGCAGTACAGGCGTAGAGAACAGAGATGGCAGCGACAGTGTCCAGCCAGCCTGTTCAATCCGGTTAGCCAGTTGTACCGCCAGCAGAGAATGCCCGCCCAGGTCGAAGAAATTATCATTGCGACCCACAGATTCCACACCCAGCAAAGAGGCCCACAAGGCAGCCAGCAAGCCCTCTTTTTCGCCCTTCGGCGGCTCATAAACTTCGCGGATCCCTGTCTGCTTTTCCGGTGCCGGCAGAGCACGTTTATCCAGCTTGCCATTGGTTGTCAGTGGCATTTCGTCCAGACAGACGAATGATGCGGGTACCATATAGTCCGGCAGACGGTTTGACAGGAACTGACGCCATTGAACGGCCAGTGTTTCCCTGTCAGTCTGACCCTTAGGGACAACCCAGGCCACCAGCCGTTTATCGCCATCAGCTGCCTGCCAGGCATCGACGGCCACATTGGTCACCTTCGGATGGGCCAGCAGTGCTGCTTCCACTTCACCGCATTCAATGCGGAAACCACGAATTTTGACCTGCTGATCATTACGTCCTAAATACTCCAGCTCACCGTTCGGCAGATAACGAGCCAAATCGCCCGACCGGTATAAACGCCCACCGTCATGAAACGGATCGTCAAGGAAACGCTCTGCATTCAACGCTGGCCGGTTCAGATAGCCGCGTGCGACACCGTCACCGCCCACATACAATTCACCAACCGCCCCATACGGCACCGGCTGACCGTGCGGATCCAGCAGATACAAACGAAGATCAGAGAGACGATGCCCGATCGGGCTGCCGCTGGCATGAATATCTGACGGTGACATGGCCCGATAAGTCACATGTACCGTTGTTTCAGTAATCCCGTACATATTCACCAACAACGGCGCATCAGCACTGTGGCGGTCGTACCAGGGCGTGAGATCGACCGGGTTGAGCATTTCACCGCCAAAGACGATGTATCTGAGCTGGTGCGGTGTATCATCCTGCGCTTGAATAAAGGCTTTGAACGCGCTCGGGGTCTGGTTCAGCACGGTGACACCGCTCTGGCAGACAAGGCGGTAAAAATCCTTTGCAGAACGGGCTGTTGTCTGTGGCACCACCACTAACCGGCCACCGTGTCTCAGCGCCCCCCAGATCTCCCATACGGAGAAATCAAACGCAAAGGAGTGGAACAGACACCAGACATCCTCAGCATTGAAACCGAAATCGGCATCTGTGGCAGTGAACAGACGGTCAACCTGACGGTGCTCAACCATCACTCCCTTGGGCTGGCCTGTTGAGCCGGAGGTGTAGATAACATAGGCCAGATTGGCCGGTGATAAACCCGCAACCTGCGGATCACGGCTATCCCCTGCCAAGGGCTTATCCAGCGACAACAAAGGGATCGCCTGTTCTCCGAGAGCAGAACGACCCGCTTCATCAGCCAGTAACAACACAGGCGCAGCATCCTGAACAATGTATTGCAGACGTTCGCCGGAATAAGCCGGATCTAACGGCACATAGGCTCCACCTGCCTTGAGAATGGCGAGAATAGCAACAACAGTGCCGATTCCCCGCTCTGTACACAGCGCAACCAGAGTATCAGGCCCGACTCCACGTGCAATCAGTTCATGAGCGAGCTGATTGGCCTGCTGGTTCAGAGACTGATAACTCAGTTGCTGGTCGCCGGACACCAGAGCGATGGCATCCGGTGTTTTCGCTGCCATGGCTTCAAATCTATGGTGGAGACAACGCTGCTCTGTAATCTGATTTTCAGACTGATTACTACCATCTAATAACCACTGACGTTCAGCTTCCGGGAGAAGGTTAATGCGGTTAACCGGCTCTGACACATCTTTTGCTATCGCGATCAATACCTGATGCAGATACGCAACATAACGTTCAGCCGTAGCCCGATCGAACAAAGCGGTTGCGAAATACAATGCCCCTGCGACTTCCTGCCCGTGATCGGTGAGATCCAGCGTCAAATCATACTTAGCGGCCGCGTAGCCCGGCGCAAGAGGTTCCGCATCCAGTCCCGGTAAGCGAATGTTATGGGCTGTATTCTCCTGCCAGGTCAGCATCACCTGAAAAAGTGGCGTATAAGCACGTTGTCGTGGCGGATTAACCTGCTCAACCACTTGTTCAAACGGCAAGTCGCCATTTTCCTGCCCCAGAAGCAATGTCTCGCGAACTTGTTGTAACAGTGCCGGCCACTCAATGTCGCCGGACAAATCCAGTCGCAACGCTAGTGTGCTGACAAAGAAACCCATCATGGGCTCGGTATCTAACTGCCTGCGATTGGCATCCGGCGTACCAATAACAACATCCTGCTGCCCCGATAGTCGGGACAGCACTATGCCCCAGGCAGCCAGTACAGTCATAAACAAGGTGGCACCATTACGCTGGCTGAACTGGCGTAATGCCTGGGCCAGTTCGGCCTCTAGCCGTATCACAACCTGATCACCAGCAAACGACTGCACGACAGGACGAGGACGGTCTGTCGGCAACGTCAGTAATACGGGTGCATCACTCAGCTGTTGCTGCCAGTAATCTGCCTGGCTCGACAGTCGCTCGGGCGTCAGCCACTGACGTTGCCAGCTGGCATAATCCGCGTACTGCACTGATAACGGGCGTAGCGGATTCTGTTCGCCTTGTGTAAATGCCTGATACAAAGCTGCCAGTTCACGCAACAAGATGCCGTTAGACCAGCCATCGGATACCAGGTGATGACAGGTAAAGGTAAAGATCTGCTCGTCATCACTGAGCCGGATAAGGCTGACACGCAGCAAGGGACCATTCATTAAGTCAAACGGTTTGCTCGCTTCACTCGCGGCGATCTGGAGCGCTTCTGCCTTGTCTGAATTGTCTGAATTGGATAATTGGCGCAAATCATGCACAGTCAGCGGCAGTTCCGCCGCAGGCAGGATCTGGGCACAGGGCAGGCCGTCCTGACTGCTAAACACAGTGCGCAACGCTTCATGGCGCGCATAAATGGTATCCAGGCTACGTTGCCAGGACGGGATATCCAGCGAACCCCGTAAACGCACCGCCAGTGGCATGTGATAAATTTCACTCATGCCATCCAGCTGTGTCAGGAACCATAATCGTTGCTGGGCAAATGACAATGGCAGCCGTTCACCGCGCACAACGGGCTCAATGGACGGTAATCCTTCTGTATTGTCTGTCGTCAGCTGACGGGCCAGTTGATGCAGCACAGGATTGGCGAACAACGCCGACAGAGCCAACGGCTGCCCTAACTGCTGCATCCGATTAGCCAGACGTACGGCCAGCAACGAATGGCCTCCCAGCGCGAAGAAATTATCATCCCGACCTACCCGCTCCACTTCAAGCAAAGCTTCCCACAAAGTTGCCAGCCGCTGCTCAGTTTCATTTTCGGGTGGCATATAGTCAGCACGTGACTGGCTCTGCGCCTGAGGATCCGGTAATGCACGGCGATCCAACTTGCCATTGGGTGATAACGGTATTGTGTCAATCGGCATAAAGGCCACAGGTACCATGTAGTCCGGTAGCAGACCTGTCAGATAGTCCCGCAATCCGGCTCCGTCCGGTTCACAACCCTCACCTGACACAAACCAGGCGATCAGGTGCTTGTGACCATGTCTGTCACTGCGGGCGTCCACAACGGCATCGAGCACCTGCGGGTGCGTCTGCAATACGGCCTCAATCTCACCACATTCAATACGGAAACCGCGGATTTTTACCTGCTGATCATTACGGCCCAGGTATTCAATGTTGCCATCCGGCAGGTAGCGTGCCAGATCACCGGTCCGGTACATACGTCCGCCATGTTCGGCATTGAACGGATCACTGAGAAACCGTTCAGCGGTCAGCTCAGGACGATTCAGATACCCGCGTGCAACCTGTATCCCCCCGATATACATTTCACCCACTGCGCCTAAAGGCACTGGCTGACCATATTTGTCTAACAGATAAATACGGGTATTCGCCACCGGGCGACCAATAGGAACGGTCACCAGATTTGTCTCGCGAGAACAATGCCAGGCGGTAACATCAACTGCGGCCTCGGTCGGCCCGTAAAGGTTGTGCAATTGTGCATGTGGTAACTGACGGTAACATGCCTTCACTAAAGAGGCAGGCAGCGCCTCGCCACTGCAGATAACCCGCGCGACAGGCTGACAGCGTTCTGCCGCGCCGCTGTAGGCCAGAAAACTTTGCAGCATAGAAGGCACGAAATGCAGGGTTGTTACTCCATAACGGGCAATAGTACGGCTGAGATAATCCGGATCTTTATGCCCTTCAGGACGTGCCATCACCAGTCTGGCCCCATACATCAACGGCCAGAAAAACTCCCAGACCGACACATCAAAGCCAAACGGTGTTTTTTGAAGGACCGTATCCTCTGCGGTCAGCCCATAAGCTTCCTGCATCCAGATCAAGCGGTTAACTATGCCCCTGTGCTCATTCATCGTGCCTTTCGGTTTACCTGTTGAACCCGATGTATAAATGACATAAGCCAGATTGTCCGGCTGGGACTGTGGTACTGGATTCTCGCAGCTCACACCAGATGGCTGGTTGCCGTTTAACGACATTTCAGGAATAGCGTGCTTGCCGAGCGCATTGCGCCCGGCTTCATCAGTCAGTAGCAAGACGGGATCAGCATCTTGCAGAATGTACTGTAACCGCTCGCCGGGATAAGCCGGATCCAGGGGAACATAAGCGCCACCGGCTTTCAGAATACCAAGCAGGCCGATCACCATTGCCAGACTTCGCTCAGCACAAACAGCTATCCTGCTGTCTGGGCCAACACCAAGTGCTATCAGTGTGTGCGCTAGTTGGTTTGCTTTCTCATTGAGCTGGGTATAGCTCAATGTCTGATCGTCACAAGCTTGATCTTCACAGACCTGATCGTCAAAAACCAAGGCAACGGCATCTGGTGTGCGTGCCACCTGCGCTTCGAACAAGGTCTGCAGGCACTCGGACTGAGGATAACCCCTGGCAGTGCTGTTCCAGCCATTGACGAGCATGGCATACTCATTGTCCGGCACAATCGGCAGTTCACAAACCGGAAGATCCGGCGTATAAGCCAGCGCATTGGTCAACGCACTCAGCGCCTGCTGCATATAACCGCATACCCGTTCTGCCTCTATCGGCGCAATGACCTGAGCCGTGATAGATAGCATGTCCAGACCGTCATCCACCGACAGTACAAAGGGGTAGTTGGTTCTTTCCTCTGCGGAAATCAGACTCACCCCTTCAGGCATAGGCAGGTTATCACCTTCGTTGTGGCGATAATTGAGCAATGCACTGAATAATGGCGTTCCTGCCGGTAAACCACTGCAACGCTGCGCCAGCGCCAGTGGGGCATGTTCATGAGCCAGCAGAGCACTCAGGTTTTGATGGGTCTGACGAACAGCGTTTTCTGTACTGCGGCTATCCATTTCCAACCGCAAAGGCAAGGTGTTGATAAAGAGTCCCAACGCACTTTCAGCCCCTTCGCCGGATTGCATGCGACCCAGCAACACAGTGCCGAAAACAACACTGTCCTGACCGCTGGTTCTCGCCAGTACCTGCCCCCACGCAAGGTGACAAAGGCTGGCAAGGCTGACCCCCAGTTGTTTTGCATGTACCCGCAACGCCCGATTCAAATCAGCGGGCAGCGTCAGGCTTGCTTCATTGGTTTGCAAACCATCACCGTGAACATTGCTCAGACCAAAGGGCAGCACAGGTTCAGACATATCAGCCAGCATGCGACGGAAAAATGTTTCATGCTCGCTGTCACTGACGCCCAGCCGGGCTTGTGCCACCGCATTGCGAAATGGTTGTGCGGGTTTCAGTGCCGCTTCGTTACCTGCCATGATTTCGCAGACTTCTTCAACCATCAAGGCCAGCGTCGTATGATCACCAATAAGGTGGTGCCATTGTTGTAACGCGCACCAGCTGCCATCTTGCTCTTGCGCAATTACAACATGCAGTAACGGTGCCTGAGTCAGATCCAGTCGGGTATGACGGGGATCATAACGCGATGCCAGTTGCTGGCTGATCTGCCCCTCCGCCGGGTCCAGCACCAGCTCTGTTGCATTGAAATTAGCCTGCCGCCACACAACTTGTACCGGAGACGCTGTACCAGTTGCCACAAAAGCAGTGCGCAGAATGTCATGCCGAGTGATAACCTGCTGCATTGCAGCCAACCAATTATCCAGACGGGACCGGCTGTCAAACTGTAAGGTAGCGGACAGCAGGTAGGGATCGCCTTTTTCTGCTAACTGATGGTGAAAATAGATCCCCTCCTGTAACGGAGAAAGTGCATAGATATCCTGCACATTAACGACACCGCCCTGCACACTGTCAGTGATCGCAGCAATCTCTTCCTGAGCGAGATCGGCCAGAGGCAACATGTCTGGCGTGATTGTTTCACTGCCAACCCGAATTCTGTTTCCAGGTACGGTCACATCGGCCTGGGGGACCAGCGTCTGAGCCAATACCGACAGCGTCGGAGCAGAAAACAATGCCTGCAAATCTGTCGCCAGACCGAACTTACGCAGTTGAGCCAGCAATTTGACCACAAGCAATGAATGGCCACCTAATTCAAAAAAGTTATCATCGCGGCCTACACGCTCAACACCCAACAGATCCTGCCATATACGCGCCAGTAACAATTCTGTTTCACCCTCGGGAGCGACGTAAATCATTCGTCCGGTTTCGGTCAAATCAGGCGCTGGCAGTGCACGGCGGTCCAGCTTGCCGTTCGGCGACAAAGGCAAGGCTTTCAGGCTGACAAACACAGTGGGAATCATATAGTCTGGCAGGCGTCCCGCGATAAACGCTGACAGCTCGGTATTCAACTCTCCCCATCCGGACTCTTCTGCTGGTACCAGCCAGGCAACCAGCCGTTTCTCTCCTGTACTGTCTGACAGTGCATCGACAACCGCATCACAGACAAATGGATGGGACACCAGCTGCGCTTCGATTTCGCCGGGCTCGATCCGGAAACCCCGTATTTTCACCTGATGGTCATTCCGGCCCAGGTATTCGAGGCTGCCATCAGGCAAATATCGGGCTCGATCACCGGTTCGGTACATTCGCCCTCCCGGCTTAAATGGATCGTCAAGAAATCGCTCAGCAGTAAGTTCAGGCTGATTCAGGTAACCGCGGGCAACCTGCTCACCACCAATATACAATTCGCCTATCGCCCCCAAGGGTACCGGCTGCCCCGACTCATCCAGTAAATAGGCACGCGTATTAGCGATCGGGCGGCCAATCGATGGCACTACAGCACCAGTGTGCGGATTCCCCGATGTGGCAACAACTGTGGTTTCTGTCGGGCCGTAATTATTCAATAATGTCAGGCCATGCGGGATGTTCAGCGGCCAACGGCGAATACTGTCGCCACCAATCAGCAAAGTTCTCAGTGCCACAGGAAGATGACCGGCAGCAAGGGCGACTTCAGCCAAAGGCGTCACCATGAAAGATATCTGTGCGTCGCTGTTACCCCACCAACGCAACAGCGCATCACTATCACCGGATACTTCTCTTGGCGGTATCAGCACTGTGGCGCCCAATGACAAAGACGGCCATATTTCCCATACACAGGCATCAAAACCCAGACCTGCCATACAGGTAGTGCGCTCTCCGGCTTTCAGTTCTGTTGCCTCGGCATGCCAGTAAATCAGATTGAGCAACTGGCCGTGTTCGACCATCACCCCTTTGGGCTTACCCGTTGACCCTGAGGTGTATACCACGTAGACCAATTGATTGGGTTGGACCTGTATCGCCAGGTTTTCAGATGAAATCGTCGCAGGTAACGTTGCTTCCAGATCCAGCACAGGAACAGGATGCACACTTAACGCCGAACGGCCAACGGCATCGGCGAGCAACAACACAGGACGGCAATCATTAAGAATATACTCGAGCCGCTCACCAGGGTAACTGGGATCTAATGGAACATACGCCCCTCCGGCTTTGAGTACCGCCAGCATTGCCACAATCAGTTCCGGGCTGCGCGTGGCACAGATTGCTACCCGGGTTTCCGCCCCCACGCCATAAACCAGCAGTTCATGCGCGAGGCGGTTTGCCCGCGTATTGATCTCGGCATAACTGAATTCGGCGTCTCCGTAACGCAGAGCAATGGCATCAGGCGTTTTGTCCGCCTGCTCCTCAAACATGGCATGAACGTAACTCACCGGCGGGAAGTCAGCCGCTGTTACATTCATCTCCTCCAGTAAATAATGACGTTCGTTCGCATTCAGCAAACACAGCTCACTTACCGGGGTATCAGGTTCATTACGCGCTTGTTCAAGGACAAAAAGCAGGTGTGTACTGAGCCTGTCAACCTGCTCAGTTCCAAGTACTGCCTCATCATACAGCCAGCGGAATCTGTTCCCTGCTTTATCGATTTGCAGCAGTGCGCCGGCATCTATCGGGCAGTCAGTAGCGGCAGAGATATCAGAAATCAATTCAATCGTCAGTGGCCACCAGACGGTTGGCGACAGTAAAGCATGGAGCTCAGGATGGAAAGGCAGATGCGCCAGCACACGGTCACATTCCGTTTTCAATAATTGCTGGGTAGCTGAAAAATGCTGCGTCATATCCAGAGAAACATGCACCGGCAACACAGCATCGGCTAACAGACTGTCTACTTGCCTCTGTAACCAGCCAATCTGGAAATCGGTTTGATCTCCCATTCGGGCAAGATAAACAGCGACAGCGCTCAGAAAAGTCGGCAGATCGGTCTTGCCCACAAACTGCCAGGCTGTAGCTTGCCAGTTTGTCTCTGACGGGGCGATTTGTCGGGCCGGAAATGCCGAAGGTATGGGTTGCTCCAGACGGGCTTGCCAAAAAGAAGCAAAGCCTTTCCCTTCATCAAACAGCGCAGTCAGGCGGGAAGCCTGCTCTTCGCTGAGTACAGGCAGACGCTGCCCCGGCTCCAGCTTATACTGACGTGCAAGCTGTTTCCCTGATTGCACTTTTCCGGATGCGTTAAACCAGCCACCAATGCGTACAATTCCCTGAGCTGTCGCAATGTCCCACCCCTGATCGTCAATATGCAGTATCGTGCCTGGTAAGGCCGTGGTTTGGCCTTCGCACACATCCACAGTGTCGATACCGAGCACACCATCCTTCAGTGCCAGTTTAACCGGACAAGCTTGCGAAGGATGACCTATGGCATAAGACAGCCGTTCCAATACCTGAGCGGATTGGTCCCAGCACAGCACCCCACCCGCAGCAGGCTGAAGACGGGATACATAAAAATTATCCTGCAAATCCGCCTCATCCGCTTTGGCAGCAAGACGTACAACATCTTCAAGCTGGCTGTCTGGTTTATGACAAAGCGACTGGAGAATGAACTGAAAGCGGCGCTGCAGGTTATCAAGCTGCGCCAGTGAATGGATATGCGGCGCATCGACAAACATGACATCCAGTTCCTGTGCCTGTCTGTCTTCAAAAAACAGAATCTGCATATCGCTGACCGAGATATTTCCGCCATAATGCCAGCGTGTTTTACATTGCCAAAAGCTATCACCGTTATCAAAAGCGACAATATTAATCGCAGGGCCAAACCAGGATACATCAGCAGCGTTCCTGTCCCGCCGGATATCCTCGCCCCGGTAGAGTTGACGCCGAACCGTTTTCCCCATTTCGGCTGTCACCTGCCGGGCCAGATGCTCAAGCGTGTCATCAGGGGTTAAGCGCAGAATCAGCGGAACCACATTCGCGGTCATACCTATGCCACTGCGCTCCCGGGTCCCAGCTACCGGCAGACTGAAATTCAACTCGGTATGACCTGTAACACTATAAAAACAAGCCGCCACTGCCGTTGTCAGCAGGTGTGCGCGGTGAACACCAATTTGTGCAGCACATTGATCAATCTGATCCAAATCTGCCTTGTCGAGCACATATTTACTGATGTTCATTTCTGAATAAGGGACGTGTTTTTCTTTGCGGGTCAGAGTGTGAACGGAAGACGCGGCATACTGCTTCCAAAACTGACTATCCTTGCCTAGCCTCGCCGAACCCCGATATTTTTTATCGTTCTCATAGAGTTGGGTAAAGCCACAGCTTTCAAACTCAGGAATAGGTTGTTGGCTCGCCAGCGCATTGTAAGTCAGCACAATCCGGCGGCTGAACTCTTCCCCGCCTCTGCCATCAATCAGCATGTGATGTAAGCGGCGGTAAAAAATGCACTTCTCTGGTGCCAGATTCAGTACAGCAAAATGATACAAATCGTGCTCAAGGACAGAAACGGCCCGGTCAGCGTCATCACGCATCCATGCTATAGCAGTGTCCAATGGATTATGGCTGGAGGAGAAATCATAAAAATACAGCGGCTCAGCCGTCTGCTTGGCATGATATTGATAAAGTTCCCCCTCCTTTTCAACAAATCGCGCCTGAAGAGCGGGTATATCGTTAATTGTTATCTCAACGGCCTGGCGCAGCAACTCAACATTCAATGGCCCATCTATCACGCCATAACCCCAGAAATTAAAGGGCTGCGTTTGAGACATGGTTTCGCTAAGCCAGAGTTCATGCTGGGCCGTGGTAATCCCATGCAAAGTATGTTGCTCTTCACCGACAAAATAAAAAGATTGAAGGCTATTATCGTTTAACTGAGCCTGTTTATTCATAATATTCCCTATCTTATTGTCAATACGCAATGAAACTCACCGTACAGCCAACATAAAAAATGCACCAACCGACAGAACGAGTGGTAATAAAAAGTGAGGGAACAGATTTGCCCCAACATGACTAATGAGTGTTATCAGCTATTACATTCAGGTATTTGCCGGACTATTCACAGCGTAAACAAGTGTAGGAAAGAGAATTTAACTTGTCTAAACTGCATTCATCAGCAGGAGGTATTTTTGCGTGTTATAAGTGAAATCGATGTAATTTTCTGTAACTGACAAGATAGGCAATTAATAAAAAATAAGACACTTTTATCTCTCACAAAAAATAATGAGATAAAAATGCATTATGAATAAAACATGAATCTGGAGCGGGCTTATAACGAACCAGCTCAATTATTCTTCCAGTGCTTTATTATATATATCACCATGAAAACAGAACACATATAACACAAGAAAAAATATTGACGAGTTATTAACTCGTCAATTTTTAATTATAATGTTTTTTTAATGACGTTTAAATGAATCACTTCATTAACAGGAAGCGATGGCATTTCTGACTCGTTTATCAGAGACAGGATACGGTGTACCTAATTGTTGAGCGAAATAACTCACACGCAGTTCCTCTATCATCCAACGGATCTCCTTAACCTGTTCAGGTATCGGCTGACCTTTAGGAATCTTATTGAGTAATTCTTTGTAGTCATTGGTTACTGACTCAACTTTCAGTATATGTACTCTGTCTTTATTCGGGTCAATCGGCAGTTTTTCCATTCTGCGCTCAATCGCTTTCATGTAACGCAAGATATCCGGCAGACGTTGCCAACCACACTCAGTGGCAAACCCTTTAAAGATTAAACCTTCAATCTGAGCTTTGATATCAGACAACGCAAAGGCCATACTCAGGTCGACTTTCCCTTTCAATTTTTTGTTGATATTGAAGGCCGTAGTCAAAATGGCTTCTACCTGTTTGGCGATATCGACAACCGTATCTCCCAGCTCGGCCCGCACATGCTCTTTCAATGCTTCAAATGTATCGGCATCCCAAACCAGACCGCCCTTTTCTTCAATCAGTTTATCTACGCCACAGGCAATACAGTCATCAATCAGATCCATAACCCGCCCATACGGATTGAAGTACAGACCCAGCTTTGATTTGTTCGGCAAATTAGCATGCAAATATTTGATCGGCGACGGCACGTTAAGCAATATCAGACGACGCTGGCCTTGCTGCATGGCCGTACGTTGCTCTTCTTCTGTTTCAAACAGCTTGATACCGACCGAATCTTTGTTATCAATGATAGCCGGATAGGCTTTAACTTCAAACCCGCCACGTTTCTGCTGATAACGCTCTGGCAACGCGCCAAAGCTCCAGGTCTTCAGGCCGTCCTGCTCAATATCATCATCGGCAACCTTAGACAGCGTTTCCTGAACTTTCTCTTTCAGGCTGTCTTTCAGTGCGTACAAGTCCTTATTTTCCCGAAGTTTCCGGTTACGGTGATCCACAGCACGGAATGTGATCTTCAGGTGTTCAGGAATTTGATCCAAATTCCAGTCATCGCGCAGTACAGTCACACCTGTCATACGCTTGAGTTCTTTTTCCAGCGCATCCAGCAAAGGCATCGACAATGCCTGTACCCGGGCCAGAAAAGCATCTGCATAGTTAGGTGCCGGCACAAAGTTACGACGTAACGATTTGGGCAACGACTTGATCAAAGCTACCACCAGCTCATGGCGCAAACCCGGTATCTGCCAGTCAAAACCGTCCGGTTCCACCTGATTCAATACAGGTAACGGAAGATGAACTGTGACACCATCGGTGTCTTCACCCGGTTCAAACTGATAGCTCAGCTTGAGTTTTAAGCCGCCCTGATGCCAGAAGTTGGGATAATCAAGCTCAGTCACATGGCTCGCATCACCCCGTAACAGCATCTCACGTTCAAAGTTCAGCAGATCTTTGTCTTTCCGGGAAGCTTCCTTCCACCAGGCGTCAAAATGCCGCCCGGAAACCACAGTATGCTCAACCCGCTGATCGTAAAACTCATACAGCGCATCGTCATCGATCAGAATGTCACGCCGACGGGACTTATGCTCAAGCTCTTCCACTTCCCGCAATAACTGCCGGTTTTGATGGAAGAATTTATGCTTTGTTTCCCAGTCCCCCTCGACCAGTGCCGAGCGAATAAAAATTTCGCGGCTGAGTACAGGATCAATCTTGCCGTAATTCACTTTACGTTTAGGCACAATCGGAATGCCGTACAGGGTGACTTTCTCAAAGGCCTGCACAGAAGCCTGCTTTTTCTCCCAGTGCGGTTCACTGTAGCTGCGCTTGATCAGATGGGGGGCCAACGGTTCGATCCATTCAGGCTGAATCTTAGCGGCAATACGCCCCCACAGCTTGGAGGTTTCCACCAGCTCGGCCACCATAACCCACTTCGGTTGCTTCTTGAAAATACCGGAACCGGGGAAGATGTTAAATCTGGCGTTGCGCGCGCCCTGATAGTCGTTCTTCTCCTGATCCTTCTGGCCAATATGCGACAGTAAGCCCGCCAGTAGCGAGGTGTGCACCGCCTGATAATCGGCAGGTTCCTCGTTATGACGCAGCTTCAGCTCACGCACAACCTGATGCACCTGAAAATAAATATCCTGCCACTCCCGCACGCGCAGGTAATTCAGGTAATCCGCTTTACACTGCTTACGAAATTGATTTGCAGACAGCGTTTTTTGCTGCTCTTTCACGTACTCCCAGAGGTTCACGAAGGTCTGGAAATCCGATTCTTTGTCATAGAAACGACGGTGTTTCTCATCCGAGGCCTGTTGTTTTTCTGTCGGGCGCTCCCGTGGATCCTGTATCGACAAAGCAGAAGCAATAATCATGACCTCTTGCAGCGCACCGTGTTTCGGTGCTTCCAGCACCATACGTGCCAAACGCGGATCAATCGGCAACTTCGCCAGCTGACGGCCAACCTCAGTCAAACGCTTTCGCGGGTCGGTCGCGTTAGCGTTCATCGCACCCAGCTCTTCAAGCAGGCGCACACCGTCCTGAATATTACGGCTGTCAGGCGGCTCAACAAACGGGAAGGCCTGGATATCACCAAGGCCAATCGCCGTCATCTGCAAAATAACCGATGCCAGATTAGTACGCAGAATCTCCGGATCGGTAAATTCCGGGCGCGACAGAAAATCTTCCTCAGAATACAGACGAACACAGATACCTGCCGCCACCCGGCCACAACGGCCTTTACGCTGATTGGCACTGGCCTGCGATACCGGTTCTATCGGTAAGCGCTGCACCTTGGTGCGATAACTGTAGCGGCTTATACGGGCTGTACCCGGGTCGATCACATACTTGATACCAGGAACAGTCAGTGAGGTTTCAGCCACGTTGGTCGATAGCACAATGCGCCGGCCGCTATGCGACTGGAACACCCGGTTCTGCTCACTGGCTGACAGGCGTGCGTACAAAGGCACGACTTCAGTGTGTTTGATATTGCGCTTATTCAGGGCATCTGCCGTATCGCGGATCTCCCGTTCACCATTCATGAAGATCAGGATATCGCCCATGCCTTCATCGCACAGCTCATCGACCGCATCGAAAATGGCCTGTAGCTGATCACGATCGTTATCGTCACTGTCATCCATGATCGGCCGGTAACGTACTTCAACCGGATAGGTACGGCCAGACACTTCGATAATCGGCGCATGGTTAAAATGTTTTGAAAAGCGTTCCGGATCGATAGTCGCTGAGGTGATGATCACCTTGAGATCCGGACGTTTCGGCAACAGGTTTTTCAGATAGCCCAGAATAAAGTCGATATTCAGGCTTCGCTCATGGGCTTCATCGATAATGATGGTGTCATACTGGCTCAGGTATTTATCGTTCTGAATTTCAGCCAGCAAAATACCATCGGTCATCAGCTTCACTTGCGTTTTATCTGATACCTGATCGTTAAAACGGACTTTGTAACCTACGGTTGAGCCCATCTCGCAGCCCAGCTCTTCAGCGATACGGTTCGCCACTGACCGCGCCGCCAGCCTACGGGGCTGAGTGTGACCTATGGTTCCCGTGGTGCCCAACCCAAGTTCGAGACAGATTTTAGGTAGCTGAGTGGTTTTACCTGAGCCGGTTTCACCCGCAACAATCACGACCTGGTGCTCGCTGATCGCCTTCGCAATGTCCTCTTTCTTCTGACTAACAGGCAACTGTTCAGGATAGGTAATCTGAGGACAGCTGCGGCGCCGGATGTCTACCGCTTGCATTGAGCGTGCGATATCCATAGCGATTTCATCGAATACCGTATGGCGAGCCTGTTCATTCTTTATCTTAGCGGCACCCTGCACTCTTTTGTGCAGACGGAAACGATCGCGGATCAGGCAATCTTTCAGTGCGGCTTTTAATGTTTTTTCATTATTGCGAACCTCGGTCCGCTCAGATTGAGACTTTGTAGACTGAGTCAAGTGATTTCCTGCTTGTATCAGTTGGTCGTTCAGGCTGAATGCAAGTCATCAAAAGGCCTGAACAAACGCATCATAAAACTGCCGCGATTCTAACACATAGTTTATCTTTCATCAGGCAGGCTAAAACTATCCCTTGCATTTTTTCTGCGAGCACTGCAAAGATAAAAGTATGACTGAGGCTGTTGAAAGGAAATGATTATGTTCCAGCAATTACGCGTACTCTTTCGTCAGGTAATGAATGAAGGTAGTGATGATGGCGCGGCGGTTGATACCCCATCCCTTCACCTGGCGATGGCTTCACTGCTCTGTGAAGTCGCAGATGCCGATCACAGCAGAGACCCCAGCGAGGAAAGTGCAAAGGTCCACCTGTTAGTCAAATTGCTTGAAGTGGATGACACACAAGCCAGAGCTCTGCTGCACGAAGCTCAAACCCGCAGTGAGCAGTCTGTGTCGGTTTTTGAATTCACCAATAAGCTGCGCTCACTGTCTGCGGAAGAGCGTTACCGCTTAATCGAAGCCATGTGGCAGGTCGCTTTTGCTGACGGCATTTTAGACCCGGTGGAAGAAGCCGTTATCCGCCAGGTTGCAGAGCTGATCTATGTTGACCATGCCACTTTCATTAAGGCTAAACTGTCCGCTCAGGCAGGCGCTTCCGAGTGATTCCTTTATGGAATGCCTAATACAGAAGACGGATAATGTAAATCGGGTGATTTTGGGGTAAATTTCTGATAATCACCCGCCATTCCAGTTAAATGCGCCAATAAAACACAACAACTCAGCGAATATAAGCCACAAACAGCCATTATCACCTGATAATACCTTACTTTATCTCGCATTTTCCTTCATCAATAAGACATTCAACAAAAGTTGAAAATGTTGATCATTTTAACAAAATTTTTGAACTTTCTCTTTGAATATAACGAGTGATAGGTCTACGATGTGCCATCAATAAGAAGAAATGCCAAAATTTCAGCCAAAAACAGAGTCTATTGCATGAAAGACGATAAAAGACCCCTATATATCCCCTACGCCGGACCGGCCCTGCTAGAAACTCCTCTACTTAACAAAGGAAGTGCATTTTCTGTCGAAGAGCGAATGTTCTTCAACCTCGAAGGTTTGTTACCAGAAGCGATTGAAACCATTGAAGAACAGGCAGAACGTGCTTATCAGCAGTACCTGAAATTTGACAATGATATGGATAAGCATATCTATCTTCGCAACATTCAGGATACCAACGAGACACTGTTTTACCGACTGGTTGAAAGCCATATCACTGAGATGATGCCAATCATCTACACCCCGACTGTCGGTGCGGCATGTGAGAACTTCTCTAATATTTACCGCCGTGGTCGTGGGCTGTTCATTTCTTATCCGAACCGTGACCGCATTGAAGATATGCTCAACAATGCTTCCCGCCATAATGTCAAAGTCATAGTCGTGACTGACGGCGAGCGTATTCTTGGTCTGGGTGATCAGGGCATCGGCGGCATGGGTATCCCAATTGGTAAGCTGTCGCTCTATACCGCCTGTGGTGGTATCAGTCCGGCTTATACCTTGCCGGTTGTGCTGGACGTGGGTACCAATAACCCGCAGCGTCTGTCTGACCCTATGTACATGGGCTGGCGCCATACCCGTATTACCGGTAAAGAATACGAAGACTTCGTAGATAACTTCATTCAGGCAGTTAAGCAACGCTGGCCAGATGCATTAATCCAATTTGAGGACTTTGCACAGAAAAACGCCATGCCTTTGCTGGATCGCTACAAAGATAAAGTCTGCTGTTTCAACGATGATATCCAGGGTACTGCTGCTGTAACTGTGGGTTCCCTTCTGGCAGCCTGTAAAGCGGCCGGCAGTAAACTGTCTGAACAACGTGTCGCTTTCCTGGGTGCAGGCTCTGCCGGGTGCGGTATTGCTGAAGCGATTATTGCGCAAATGGTCTCTGAAGGTATTTCCGATGCACAGGCACGCAGCCAGGTTTACATGGTAGACCGTTGGGGTCTGCTGCTTGACGATATGCCTAATCTGGTTAACTTCCAGAAAAAACTGGTGCAAACACGTAAGAGCATCAGTGAGTGGGAAACTGATGACAGCAATATTTCCCTACTGGACGTAATGCGTAACGGTAAACCGAACATACTGATCGGGGTATCCGGTGTACCGGGCCTGTTCAGTGAAGAAGTGATCCGTGAAATGCACAAGCATTGTGAACGTCCGATCATCTTCCCGCTATCCAACCCGACCAGCCGTGTAGAAGCCATGCCTGCTGATATCATCCGTTGGACGGACGGTCAGGCTTTGGTTGCCACCGGCTCGCCGTTTGAACCTGTTGTTTATAACGGTAAAACCTACCCGATTGCCCAGTGTAACAACAGTTATATCTTCCCTGGCATTGGTTTGGGCGTGCTGGCTGTTGGTGCCCGCCGCGTAACCGATGAAATGCTGATGGAAAGCAGCCGGGCACTGGCGGAATGTTCCCCCTTAGCCATTAACGGCCGTGGCGCTTTGCTGCCACCGCTGGAAGATATCCAGAATGTGTCTCGCTACATCGCTATGGCAGTGGCGAAGAAAGCAGTTGAGCAACGCAAAGCACCGAAAAACACCGAAGAGCGCATTAAAGAGAAAATTGATGCGAACTTCTGGGAACCGGGCTACCGCCGATACAAGCGGACATCGTTCTAATTATTCGCTTTTTTGATGAACAAACCCGCTACTGGCGGGTTTTTTATTTTTCAGCCTGCCATACTGATGATTTTCACGACAAGTATGACCTGATTTTTACACAACATTATCAACGGATTAAGGTACACTTAAGGCGTTAAGCAACCGTTATTTTTGCGTTTTGGGCCTCTATGAAGCTACCTACATTTCTGCGGTATACCGTCATGCTGATGATTGTACTGTTCGGATTCTTTCTGATACTCGACAGATGGGTAGCAGCGACGACGGCTGATCGTATCTATACCCAGATAGATCTCATCCCTGCCCGCACCGTTGGTCTTGTGCTGGGAACGAGTAAATACATAGCCCATAATCTCAATCCTTATTACAACTACCGGATGGATGCCGCGGTTAAGTTGTACCGGGAGAAAAAGGTCCAGATCTTTCTGTTAAGTGGTGATAACGCGCACCGTTCATACAACGAGCCATGGACTATGAAACGTGATTTGCTCAAAGCCGAGATCCCTGACGAAGTCATTGTGCTCGACTATGCGGGTTTCCGGACGCTGGATTCGGTTATCCGGGCTAAGAATGTGTTTGAAGCTAATAGTCTGGTCATTATTACCCAGCAATTCCATTGTGAACGAGCGCTATTTATTGCCAGTCACAAAAATCTGAATGCCATCTGTCTGGCCGTTCCGGAACCTCGCGGATTCGCCGGATTCAAAATTCGGTTAAGGGAAGTGTTTGCGAGAGTAAAAGCCATACTGGATCTGTACATTCTGAACGAGCAGCCCCGCTTTCCCGGCCCCAAAGAGCCCATATTTACCAAACCGCCTCTGCAGCAAGTACAGCCTGAGCAGCCGACTTACTCAGCACCATTATCTCCTCTTCTTATCAACACGATCTGAGTTCAGACACACTGCCTGAGCAGTGTGTCTGTTTCTGTGTATACCGCAGTTGCCTTCAGCTAAACACCTGCTGAAATGAGTGTTTTAAAGTCCGGTTTTGCCGCTAATCGCTCTAGACTCACTGTCTGCAGCACTTGTTTGAAGGGAGAGTTTTCAAGGAAAAAGGCAATATTATCGCCCGCTGCATCATGAAAAATCTCACTATGGCGAAATTGCACGTACTCAACAGCCACATGGAGATAAAGTGTGGCCAGATTAGGTTGAAACAACACATCTTTTCCGGCGCTTCCTGCCTCTGCTTCCAGTTTTTGCAATGCTTTAACCAGTCCGGTTTTCCCCCGCTGGCTGAGTGCATTGTCTCCCTCAACAAAGCGCCCTAGCGCCACAGTTCTGAATGCTGACTCCATCATGGTTTTTGCCAATCCCATTACAGAAATCTCAAGGGCACTCTGGCTATCCACGGCGAGTAAGGCTTCGGGTTGATATGTTGCAATCAAATACTGGCAGATACATAAGCTTTCACTGAGCGAGACACCGTCATTCAGCGCCAGCGCAGGAATAATACAAAAAGGATTGACCTGCTCTAACTCTTCGGGAGATTGCCAGGGATCAACCCACATTAGTTGCAAAGCATCGCACCGGGACAGCAATGCCGTTGCTGTAACAACCCTCGAAAACGGTGAGGTTTCATTCAAGTAAAGTTTCATAGTCATTCCCTTGTTCAGGATACAGATTGCGAGACAGGTTCGCTTCCCTGTTGAGGAGGCGTGAAAAAGATACATGCAATTGATACAACTAGCGCGCAAGCACTAACGGCAAACAGAATATAGTACGAGGAAAGATGAGCGGCATAATATGCCATGATAAAACCCACCACCCCTTGAGAAATAGCAAAGGACAAGGTCATTGCGCTCCAGGCTTTGGTATGCAGTTCATAGCCGACAGATTCCAGTGTATAGGTCGAAACCAAAGTGACAGTGCCCGGTGTGAAAATACCCACCAGCAGAGAGGAGAAAAACAGCGCTAATGGGTGAGTACTGATTAAGGGAAGCGAAACACCCAGTGCCTTCAAAGAAAAAGCAATTAACAACGAGCGCCTTACTCCTGCATGATCACCAAGAAAACCCGTTAAAACAGGGCCGATTGCGGCTCCAATCCCGAACGTTGCCCAATAGAGCCCGCCACTGACAAACGACATGCCAAGCTCACGCACTATATAATCCACCCAAAAGAGAGTATGAGGCAAGTAGCCGATGGCATTAAAGGTATAGGCCAGCAAGATGAGTAGTACTGTCATCCCCTGCGGTCTGGACATGTTCCGGAAGGTTGCCGGAGCGGAACGACTTCCGGATAACGGCTCTGTTGCTCCCCAGGCATTCCACGTCAGCACAGTAGTCACAAAAGCCACAACCCCCATTCCTATCCATGCAGAAACAACACTATGATAGATAAGAAGCGGAATCAGTGTCCCGGATAACATGGCACCCAGGCCAATACCGGAAAACACCACGCCGCTGACACGAGTTTTGACCTTAGCGCTGTGCATTCTCACAATGACCGGCGGTGCGAGCACCATCAGCATGGCACCTGCGACGCCTGCCAGAGTGCGCAACACGTAAAACCACGCGAGAGGTGCGTCCTGAAACGCACAACCCAGATAGCTGATACTGCTTACCAGCATGGAGACTCGGATAACCTGGCCGACAGTAAAATACCTGATCAGAAAATTGGCTGCCGGCGCGCCAAAGATGTAGCCGATTAACGTTGCCGCTCCCAGATAAGTGGCGTCTTCCACCCTAAACCAACCGGCTTGTATCAGGGCTGGCATCAGAGCGATATAAGCAAAACGCCCAATGCCATTACCAATCAGTGTTGCCCCAAGGCCTGCGAAACTGTATCGGTTAAATATCGGATTACTCTGCATAGGAAAGTGCTCTTCGATTTTCAGCCATCAACGCAAAGAGCTGGTTTACAGCCTTTCCGGCATCCACAATAGCCGTAGAGTTCACGCCCGGTCTTGGAACAATAAACGTATAAAATTTATTGCCTTCCGTTGGAATACCAAGTGCCCACATATTGTCGTGAACACTGCCATCCTGGCTAATCACTTGCATTGTCTTATTCACATCAATCCCGCCTGGATGATACTTACCGTTGTAATACAAACGCGTAAAACCTTTAGAGAGCAATTGTTTCCACAGTGCCGTTCCATCGTCTTTAGGGCTGTGCATCGAAATTTTTGCATGGACTAAAATATCAGCCCGTCGTTCATATTCAGGCCATACAGAAGACTGAAGCACTATCTGTTTACCCTCAGTATCCACTACAACATTGGGCGCAGGTCCCAAATCGAGATGTAAAATCCCACACTCTACCAGTGCCAACATCTCTTCCAGGCGCTCTTTGGGCGGGCCTACAGCTATCCGGTTCATAATTGGAATAAACACTGCATCTATCCAACGGTGAGAGTCTTCCGTCAATCCTTTGAAATCAATAGTGTCACGGATTAAATCCCTAAGATCACGTAAAACATCGCTGGCAGATTTTATTGGACTGTTCACATTTCCCCGCTGTGCTTCTAACAAATCATTTTCAATAAAAGTCAGCAGCCATTTCCCATACGCTTCTTTAGAAGAAAGTACTTTCATTGGTATTGGGGAAATTAGTCTTTGCCACGAAAATCTATCTTCCGGTTTAATTGTTCTGTTTATCAGCTCAACCCGTTTCGGCGGCAATGAAAAGAAATAACTGTTGCAGAATTTTTGTGATTCAATCGCTCCATATTTATCACGTACGTAAGCTTCATAATACGCATATTCCATGTCGTTAATTAAGAGTGGGAGTACGTCTTGGATGAAGTCTATAGAGCCTTTAACACGAAGCTTTCTCACCACATCAGCAGTCAAAAACTTTGCCTTGTATTGAGCAGAAGCGCCCTTTTGGTTAGTCGCTCGACCTGACAAAGGTAAGCCTGTTCGTGAATAAGCAATGATCTGTGGTTCATGCCCGGATGGGGCATACGCTAATCGGCCGTTATCAGAGCGGATAAACTCGCCTCCTCGACCTACCGTAAGCTCTGCCACAACGTCGCACATTGTCAACCCCATGCCTTTCACAGCAACGGTGTCGCCACATCGAATTTCTGATAGCTTTTCTTGAATCGGGTACGGGTCACAAATTTCTAAACCACTTTGTTCTTCTGCCAACTCGGGCTTAGTGTGCCCAGTTGTAATAAACACATAATCCAGTTTATGCCTAGTCTCATCTTCTGTTTTTACTGACCAGCCACCGTCAGATTCTTCAATCTCCACAACCTCAAGAGGAATATAAGATATATTCAATCGAAATGAAGCAAATTCAAGAATGTAGTTAAAGACCCAGTTAAGGTATTGCCCGAACAGTTTTCGAGAGTAGTAGCCGTCAGGATGTACCTCATCAGGGATATCTTTAGAAGGTCGCTGCTCGCATAACCACTGATAAAACGTTGGTCCTGAGAGAATATTGCCAGCCTCAACGACAGAGTCATCTGCAAACATTGTGATTTGTTCTGCAACAGTATTAACTAACAAGTGATTAGGCTGATCTGTGGTATGGCATCCGGATCCAGGTAAATACGGGTCAAATATCAACAAATTAATTTCTGCGTCGATATTATTCATTGCTGAAGCAACAATCCTCTCAACAACACCCAGCCCTCTAGGGCCCACACCAATAACACCAACATTATTTACAGACAACTCAGCACCCTCAACAAACCATTAAGCAACAATTTTTATATACACATTGTGCATACGTTGTTAACAAAGTGTCAAGTAATTACTCTAATTGGATGATATTGTAAAATTAAGTATCGAGAAGACAACTAAGGCCAAGATTGCTGCAGCGAACCATCACCACCGTCATAGGCGGTGGTGATGGGGATAACAGTAAAAAAACAACCCAGCCAAACTGACTGGGTTGTTGTGCATTTCGCTACGATGAAACAATACTGTTATCTCAATGATAAAACCGACTTTTTATTCCTTGCGCTGCCCCTTGTCAGGCAGTGAATACTGTCTCAGCATTTTCATACGTACGCGGCTCAAATGCTGCTGTGCTTCTTCCTGAATACGCTTCTTAAATGCTTTTTTTGTCGATGTCATTATTTGTTAACCTAGCTTGTTTTTTGTTCTATAAACCGCCGGCCGAAAGCCTAAGATCGATGGGCTTATTCAAGCACCAAGACCAAGCACCAGAAGATAATTGACCCGACCAGCTATCGCAAGCCAGACATAAGCAATTTTTTACCTGTGTTTGCTCATGCCTTGTTATCAATACATCGAACTCTAGTAAAGACAACATCGCCTGTTTTGTCATCGTCTCTACTCAGGCGAGCAGAAACATAATGGGTAGATTCCCACACATTCAAAAATCATGACCTCACAAAAGCCATGACAACTCAGCCCACACGTCACATTCGCGTTAACAAAGTATAAAAAAAATGCAACATTTCAGTTCGGCAGCACAACAGAAGCGAAAAACGCCTCGTGCCAAACCTACACCATAATTACAGTCAATCTGAAAGGAACCCAATATGACAGCCTTAGCACTGACACTTAAACAGTGGCTGTTTGACCGGAACAGCCTGATACTGCTTGCAGATATCGCCCTATTTTTCGTCCTGCTAAATACATTACCTGTTGAAAAAGAAGTAGCAACGGGTCTGAGTATTCTTGCTTTCGTCGCCGTACTCTGGCTGACAGAAGCGGTTCATGTCAGCATCACAGCACTACTCGTCCCCTTGCTGGCGGTCGGTTTTGGCGTTTTCAAAACCAACCAAGCGCTGGGTAACTTCTCCGATCCCATCATTTTCCTGTTTTTGGGTGGTTTTGCTCTTGCAGCTGCTTTGCGCAGTCAAGAATTGGATCAAGCCATCGCAGATAAAGTGCTGGCGATGGCGAAAGGAAAGATGTCTGTCGCCGTTTTCCTGTTGTTCGGTGTGACCGCTGGCCTGTCTATGTGGATCAGCAATACAGCAACAGTTGCTATGATGTTGCCTCTGGTGTTGGGTGTACTGGCTAAAGTGGATGCCAAAAACCAGCGTAACACCTATGTCTTCGTACTATTAGGCCTTGCTTACTGTGCCAGCATCGGTGGGATTGCCACTGTTATTGGTAGCCCGCCAAATGCCATTGCTGCCGCCGAAGCCGGACTGAGCTTTACCGATTGGATGGCCTTCGGCTTGCCTACCGCACTAGTATTGTTACCTTTGGCGATTGGCGTACTGTACTTCCTGCTCAAACCAAACCTGAACCACACTTTCGAGCTGAATCACAAGCCAGTCGAATGGAACAACGGAAAGAAAATCACCCTTGCTATCTTTGCAATAACCGTTGTGCTGTGGATTTTCAGTAAACCCATCAATGGTATGTTAGGCGGACTGAGCAAGTTTGACACTCTGGTCGCGCTGTTTGCTGTCGCTCTGCTGGGTGCATCACGCGTCGTAAAATGGAAGCAGATTGAAAAAACAACCGACTGGGGTGTGTTGCTGCTGTTCGGTGGTGGTATCTGTTTGAGTAACGTACTGAAAGAAACCGGTACCAGTATCTTCCTGGCTAACAGCCTGAGCGGCTTCCTGGATCAGGCTGGCCTGCTGCTCACCATCCTGGTTGTGGCCGCTTTCGTGGTATTCCTGACCGAATTTGCCAGCAACACCGCCAGTGCGGCTTTGCTTGTCCCTGTTTTCGCTTCTGTGGCAGATGCTATGGGTATATCGCCAGTGATTCTTTCCGTGTTAATTGGTGTTGCCGCCTCTTGCGCTTTCATGCTCCCTGTTGCGACGCCACCTAATGCGATTGTATTTGGTTCTGGTCATATCAAACAAAGTGAAATGATGCGCGCCGGCGTTTATCTGAACATTGTTGCCATTGCTTTCCTTACTATGGTGGCTTACCTGTTCTGGTAAACGATTGCGCTGACAACCCTGATAATAATAACAATAGCAAAGCCAATCTCTTTTTCCCGGTGGCCAATTGGCCACCTTTTTTTTATTAACCTTTTTATTAACCTTTTTATTAACCTTTTTATTAACCTTATGTTATCAAGCTGTGTTATTAACCTAGGAGTCAGCCGTATACCGATAATCTCTCTGGCAACCGTTATTATGGTGTGTACGATACGGCTACGCTCCAGACCCGAGTGATAATAATCTTTACCTTCGATCAAACGTGCAAACTCTGCAGCTTCATACTGCATGGTATTTTTTGCCTGAAATCGTGACAGCGTCACATCAGATTCATCTCTGCGATGAATAACAATATTGCGGCATTCTGCTATGGTATCAATCACTAATGTCCCCAGCTCTCCTTGCAACTCGCAAGGTATCTTACTGTCACTCACTTTAGAGTGAGTAATGACGGTATCGAAATCACCGTAATGCAAAACCAGAGTACCATGAGCATCCACCCCAGAGTCCAGCAACGTACCTTGAGCCGTGAAGCTCTGAGGCTCACCGAACAATGCGATAGCGACACTCAATGGATAGATACCGATATCCATCAGTGAGCCATTAGCGAATTCAGGATTAAAAGTATTCGGGTTGTCACCGTTGAGATACTTATCATAACGGGATGAATACTGACAAAAACTGAAATACGCTTTACGCAGCCGTCCGATTTTACTCAGGCTGTTTCGCACCACGGCAAAGTTAGGGTTGTATGTCGTTTTCAGCGCCTCAAACACCACCACATTCTTCGCCTGAGCCAGTTCAATTAAAGCCTCAGCTTCCTGAATGTTGGATGCCATAGGTTTCTCAACCATCACATGTTTTCCGGCACGGATAAAGATTTCAGCCTGAGAGGTGTGAAAAGCATTGGGGCTGGCAATATACACAGCATCTATGTCATCACTGTTTGCCATTGCTTCAAGGTCATCAAAACAACGTTTAATCTGGTGCTTTCGCGCAAAATTTTCAGCACTTTCCATTGTTCTGGAATAGACAGCGACAGGATTGATCTTCCCTGTTTGCTGGGCTGCCTCTATAAAACTGTCAGTGATCCAATTTGTACCGACCGTTGCCACTCTTAACATTTGCCCAGGTTCCTCTCTGCCACTTTGTTTATTTCATTATGCACACAGGAAAATTCGGGTAAACGACAAGGGTTTGATGATGAGCACAAATCCATGCTTTGATAGCTTGGAGTCCGTTAGAGCTTGAAGTAAGATAACAGGCTGACTCAATGGGTTTTCACCGATGTTCCTGCATTTTCCCGTAGAGAAAGCAACCGAATTCATATTTTTGCAATTTTTATTTGCCTAAAAGTATAACCAGAACAGAGAATCGCTATGTACCACGCCGAAATCACTGGTTGGGGCAAGTGCCTGCCGCCAGCTATTCTGACTAATGATGAACTCAGCCAGTTTGTCGAAACCGATGATGAATGGATCCAGTCCCGTACCGGGATTCAGGAGCGCCGCATCAGCCACGTTGATACCTCGAAGCTGGCAGAGGTAGCCGGAGCCCGTGCACTGGCAGCCGCTGGATTAACAGCCAGTGATCTGGATTTAATCATCATCGCTTCCTGCTCACCTGACACACTGATGCCGAATATTGCGTCCAAAGTCGCGCTGGATCTGGGTGCCAAACGTGCCGCAGCGTTCGATCTGAACGCCGCTTGTACCGGTTTCATTTACAGCCTGGAAACCGCCACACGCCTGATTCAGGCCGGTAATTACCGTCATGCGCTGGTTATTGGTGCAGAACGTTTATCCTGGCTGATCGACTGGAGCAAACGCGACACCGCCGTTCTGTTCGGCGATGGTGCAGGCGCAGTGATCATCAGCCGTACTGAAGAAAAACTTGGCCTTCAGGAAGCGCAGCTTGGTTGTGATGCTGAAGGCCGTGATGTGCTGGCCATTCCTGACTTCGGCACGTCTATGGATCGCTTCAATCCGGATCCGGGTCACTTTACCTTTAACTTCGTTGGCCGTGAAATTTTCCGCCGCGCGGTACGGGGCATGGGTTCTGCAGCCAGTACAGTGCTGGAACGTGCTCAGTTAAACAAAGATGAGATTGATGTAGTCATTCCCCATCAGGCTAACAAGCGTATTATTGAAGCCCTGTGCGATCACACAGGCATTCCGCTGGAAAAAGCTTTCGTCAACATTCATCGCTACGGCAATACCTCTGCCGCGACTGTGCCAATTGCATTGTGTGAAGCGGTTGAAGAAGGATTCATCAAGCCCGGTAACACCATATTGTCGGCAGCATTTGGTGCCGGCCTGACCTGGGGGGCCTGCCTGATTAAATGGGGGCAGCGGGTAACGCCTGTCGCGCAATCAGATGCCGAACTGCCGCCTTGTGAGAAAACAGCGCGCGAGATTATGCAAAACGCGATTGACCACTGTACTGGTGTGAAATAATTACATTCTGTCAGCCGCAGTAAATATCCGCCTTCTGAGAAAGCAGCTTTAAACAATGACCACCGCCATAAGCGGTGGTTTAGGGGCGACAATTAAAAAGCCACTTAGTCACTAAGTGGCTTTTTCGCCTCAATGGGCAAATTCTAACGCTTGGAATTCTAACGTTTGGATGACTGACGCTTACCTCTGCCGTGATGCACTTTTAGCTGCTTTTTCATGCGGCGTTTATCGGCTGAACGGCCTTTAGGCGCGTGTTCCGGAGGCGAAATAGTCGGATTAGGTTCATAACCTGCCAGCCATTCTTGTGGTAAGCGCGTATCCAGCAGATCTTCTATCGCCTTTAACGCCCATTCTTCGTCCAGGCTCATCAGCGATACAGCCAGACCTTCACTGCCGGCACGACCGGTGCGTCCGATGCGGTGAACATAGTCTTCCGCTTTAAAGGGCATATCAAAGTTCACGACATACGAGAGCTGTTCTATATCCAGCCCTCTGGCTGCCACGTCGGTTGCAATCAAGGCCCGCACTTTTCCTGATTTAAAATCATCTAAAGCGCGCTGTCTTGCCCCCTGGCTTTTATCACCATTAATGGACGCAGCTTTAATACCATCCAGCTGTAATTCCTTCACCAAGGCATCCGATCCCTGTTTGGTTTTGGTAAACACCAGCACCTGTTGCCAGTTACGTGAGCCAATCAGATAAGCCAGTAATTCGGCTTTACGGTGTTTATCAACCGGGTAGACAATCTGCTGCACGGTTTCTGCAGTGGTATTGGCAGGGGTGACTTCGATGACAGAAGGATCCTGCATCATCTTATAAGCCAGGTTCTTTACTGCTTTCGAGAAGGTGGCAGAAAACAGCAAAGTTTGCCGCGGCGCTTTCATTCGCCTTAAAATACGCTGAATTTCATCCTGAAAGCCCATATCCAGCATACGGTCCGCTTCATCAAGCACCAGATATTCCACCTGACTGAGATCGATATTACCGACATGCGCGTGATCCAATAAACGTCCCGGGGTGGCAACGACTATCTCGGGATGATCTCTGAGAGCTTTGGTCTGCATATTCATGCTGGTACCGCCATACACAGCCACAGATGTGAGAGGTAAAACAGCACAGAAGGCGTCCATGTTGTCCTGTACCTGCTGCGCCAGCTCTCTGGTCGGCGTCAGAATCAAGGCTCTGACTGGCGCGCCCTTACCCAGCCCCTGATTCTTAGCGGTTTGGCTGAGCATCCGATCCAGCATCGGCAATCCGTAAGCAGCGGTTTTTCCTGTTCCTGTCTGTGCTGCAGCCAGCACATCCTTTCCCGCCAACACAGCAGGGATCGCCAGTTGCTGTACCGGAGTCGGTTCTGTAAAGCCTTGCGTATTGATCGCTGAAAGAATTTCAGCCTGTAGCCCTAACTTGGAAAACGCCATACCGCTGCCTTGATCACGAAAAAGCAGGGATTCTATCCCCTGTTGCGGTGAGTTACCAATAAAAAAGCACCCTTGCGGGTGCCTTCAGCATAATAAGGGTATGGTTCAGACCGTTTCGATATTCAGGAAAGCCGCGCCACGGACACCGCCCGCATCGCCATGTTTGGCTTTGATGATTTTAGGTGCGCGGGCCACCGACAGCAGGTGCTTAGGCAAACGCTTTGGCAACTCATCATACAAGAGTTCGAAATTGGACAAACCGCCGCCCAGAACAACCACATGTGGATCCAAGCCTGTCAGCAGATTACCCAGACAAATGGCCAGCAGCTCAACAAAACGTTCAACATGCTCAACGGCTTTCGCTTCACCTTGGTTGTAGTGCTTAATTATCTCAACCGCCGGGACTTTCTCTCCAAAATAATGCGCATAAAGCTGTTCAAAACCGCGGCCGGACAGATAGTTGTCAATACAGCCTTTGTTGTCACAGCCGCATTGGAATAGAGGGGCTTTCTCACCCAGGTGAAACCAGGCATCAATAGGTAGACGCGTATGGCCCAGTTCACCGGCGACATGGTTTTTACCGGAAAACACTTTTCCGTTAAACACTAAACCACCGCCAAAACCCGTGCCCAGAATCAGCCCCAGCACAGACGGTTCATCACGCAATGCTTCATCCCATGCTTCAGACAAAGCAAAACAGTTTGCATCGTTATCAATACTGACAGTACGGCCAAGACGGCTTTCAAGGTCTCGACGCAGGTGGCGGCCTTTTGCAGCAGGGATATTGGACGTCAGCACTGTGCCATTTTCGGCGTCTTCCATACCGGGGATACCGATACCAATTTTCCCTTTACAGTGAAAACGTTCATCCGCTCTACCGATCAATTCCACCAGCGTCTCAATTAACGCCTCATAATCATCACCCGGCGTAGGTACACGTTCAGTGGCCACACGCTCAAGTTGTTCGTTGAAAGCACCAAATTCAATTTTAGTGCCTCCTACATCGAAGCCGTAATACATCGTTGTCTCCATTATTTTGCGCTGCAAAAATTATCCATTTATCAGCATATACAGACTGTGACACAAACCATATTTAGCAGTGTATCAATCAGCGCAAGCGCACAATTATATTAAGTAAGCAATGCAAAGCTGAAAAGCACGGTTACACACAAGCTTCGGAGAGCACCGCCTGCTTTAGGCGCGCCAAAGCCGAGTCTTCAGGCAAAGACCGGTTTAGTTTTCCGACCATATAATTTTCTCTGAATACATCAAACCAGAGATCCAGCATTCGGGCATTTTCCTGTTCACCGAAACCGGCCACGATCCGGGCCGCGACTTCTGCCGTACCCAGCTGATTGTCCTTGGCCGCTTCCCTTACCTGATAACGTGAACGTGACTCAGGCGTAATTGACAGCATAGGAAATTCGTTCAGATACGGGCTTTTACGGAACATTTTTTTCGCTTCAGACCAGCTTCCGTCAAGCAAAATAAACAATGGCCGTTTGCCGGCCGCAGGCACAACCTCGCTTGCGACACGCTCTGGGGTACCGTATTCCGCAGGAAAAATCACATAAGGTTGCCATTGGGGATCAGTCAGCACCGCAAGCATGGCGGGATCAGGCTCAGTTCGAGACCAGATAAATGCAAAGGTATCGATAAAAAGATCGGCAATCAGCCTGCCGGTGTTACTGGGCTTCAGCACTTCATCATCATACATAATCAGCATGAAAGCGGCGTCAGACTCAATCTGTGGTTTATGGCTGCAGATACAAAGGTGGGCTCTGAGCATGCAGAACTGACAACGCTCAACTTTTCCACCCCGTGCCAGAAATGGCCGTGTTGAACGGGCAAGACGCATTTCATACAGGTTATGAACAGCGTGGATACGCATAGCTAGACTACCAGGGAAAGAAAAAACGCCAGCATTCTACTGGCGTTAGTGACCCGGTGACAAGTCTATGCCTGCGGTTTCTAAACGGCAGGGTCCAGAATTTTATAGCGCGTCAGCATCTGGCTCTGCTCCCGCGCAATATCAGACACAGTTCTGGCTTCTTCTACCAGCGTCGATAATTGCTGATTGTTGAGGCTGGCCTGACTGGCGACTTCCTCAACACTTCGGCCCACTTCCATGGAAGCATTTTCCTGTTGTTGTGTGGCAGCAGAAATCGTGATCACTTTATCGGTAATCCGGGCAATGGCGCCTTGTATACTCTGAATAGCCGATTCAACCTCGCCACTCAGATTAATGGAGGCTGTCATTTCGCTACGGCTTTCCTGCATTGCCGTGTTCGCCTCCTCTGCCGCCTGGTGCAGCTCGGCGATAGTCCGGCGGATCGACTCGGTTTGCTGGTTGGTCTCACTGGCCAGTTTTCTGACTTCGTCGGCCACCACGGCAAAACCGCGTCCCTGCTCACCCGCCCGTGCCGCTTCGATTGCCGCGTTCAGCGCCAGAAGGTTGGTATTGTTGGCAATCGTGCTGATAAGCTCCACGACTTCTGTAATTTTGCCGACGTGTTCATCAAGCGAGATCATACAGGCCTCGTTTCGCGCAAACTGAACATCCAGAGACTGCAGTCTTTCGGTGCTGCGCGCAATAATCCCGGCCCCTTCTTGCGCCAGCGTATTGGCCGCTTCGGCTTCGGTTTCCGACTCAGTGGTACTTTGCGCGATTTCTTTGATAGAGGCTTCCAGCTCAGTGATGGCAGCAGCAATAGTGCTCAACTGATCACTCTGCTGACTGAGTGCGCGGCGAGACTGCGCCGAAGCGGCCTGACTGCGCTCAGCCGCCTGAGTTAAGGTATGGCCATTCTCACTGAGTTGCGCCATGGCATGGCTGTTGGTCCGATTTGACTGATTCAGCAAACTGGCCAGTTCGGCAAATTCTTTCGGTGCGTTTTCGTCTGCGATGACTGTCAGATCACCCACGCTGTTTGCCTTGATCACATCATCCAGACGCTGCAAAGAAAGGCGAACCGTCTTGCTGACCCAGGCGCCGGCTAGTAGCGCCAACAGCAAACCGGCGACACTCAGTGCAATAAAAATCATTTTGGCATTGTCGCTGGCGGCCAGAACACCCTGTTCGCTTTCATAGATCATGCGCTGTGAACCTGTCTCCATATCTCCCAGCTTGAGCATGATTTTTTCCACCTGCACTTTTGCCTGATCGGCTTTTTCAGCCTGCGTCTGTATCAGGCGAAGCGTATCGAGCTTGAGCGCGACCATCCCCTGCTCGCTAAACAGCTCTTTCACCATATCAAACGGTACAGATAAACTGGAGTATTCCGCCAATTCAGGATTTAGTCGATTCAGCTCTTTCCACGCGTATAACATGCCTGACAAATTAGTCCGATTCAGATCTTTAGCGTACGCTTCGGCTTTTTTCAGATCGCTTTCAAACAACAAAGCCACCATGTTGTTTCCCATTTCCTGGGAATGATTAATGAAGTTAGTCACATGACCCATAGCCGCAGTATCGCCAGCGTACAACCCGATGCTGATCCTGCTCATTTCAGAGCGAACAGATGAAACAGCATAGTTCATCGTAGCTTTGTCAGATTCCAGCTTGGCTTGATTGGTCAGAATGTGCTGCTGTGTTTGTTGAATGGACGAGACGAGTTGATTAAATGTGGTGAGATCGCTTTCAAAAGCACTGACATCATTTTCAAGCCAGCTAATGCTATGTTCAGTCGCCAGCTGCTGCAATTCTGCTACGGCATCTTCTACATGCTGTTCATTACTTTTCAGTGTGTTCAGTGCCGTCTTCAGGGTTTCTATTGTCCGGCTATTTATCACCTCTGTCAGACTCTGGGCGGAAGCCAGTGATCCCTCTACCATTTCGGCATTCAGGGTTGCGACGGGTAATGCCTGCTGGCTCAGCGAGGCGAACTGCGTAGAAACACGGTTAAGCCCTTGATTACCAAAGAATGACAGCAATCCACCGATAACCACAAGAAGCAGAAAGACTGACTGTATCAGAACCACAACTGACAGCCTTGTCCGTTGAGTGCGTTTTTTTGTCATAATGAACCTTTGTCAATGCCACAATTTCTGCCCCAGCAAAACCAGTTCCAACACGTTACAGGACAATAATTGTGATCCTATTCTCATTAAATTCGCCGTTAACATACGGCTCAAATATGACAATAAAATGTCAAAGGTAAAAAATATGTAACGAAAGCCTGCAGTTAGCTAAATGTCAGCGACAAAAAAAGCAGCCTCAGCTGCTTCTGTGTTGCTTGCCGGATGTCGCTCTCCGAGCATTGTGTTCAGGCGTGTGAAGTTTGTTGACTTATCACACTGTCAAACAGGTTTTTGACCAGGCTGATATAATCTTCCAGGAAGGTAATTTGTTCAATTCCCGGGTTTTTCTGCCATAAGCCGCCTAGCATTTCCGCCATATCATCCAATACAGCATCGGCTTCCTGCATTAGCTTGAATCGAAACTCCGGTTCAAGATCCGGGTTCTGACCAAACACCGCCATCAGGTTTGTAGCGATCAGATCCGTGACAACATTTTCTACGGTTTCCTCACTTGCATCAGTACCGCTTACAGCAAACACACTCAGGTGCTCCGTAAAATACTCAATCAGCGCGTGATAACCATCAGATTCAACAACCATATCTTTTGCTTATTCCACCCAACACTACAGCAAATGATAGAGTGTCCAATTTGTTTTTCAAGCTCTGTGACACCAAGTGTGCTCAAGTTAACTATTTTATTTATCAATAAGAAACAGCTAATTTAGCCATCCGCCAGGTGACTTTTGCCAGCACCAGCCTCCGAGCAGTTAACAACGCGGATTTTCGGTCTTTGCTGATACCATGCTGCAGTTGGAACACTGGTGACGTTAGGAGGGCTTTTACGTTACAATCCTGTCACTAAAATCTGAACTATAGAGATAGACATTCCAATGAAATTTGTTCGATGGTTCCTTGGCCGGATTATCCTGCTGCTCAATGTTGTATTTACGCCAAAATCCATGAAACGCTCTGCCCTTGAGCAAAGCGAAATCAATGTGGCGGCTGAAAAGCTGAAGCTTTACCAATTTGATGCCTGCCCTTTCTGTGTCAAAGTCCGCCGCAGTGCCAAACGACTGGCTCTTCCTCTCAAAACCCTTGATGCGAAGAAACCTGCCTTCGAACAGGAACTGATTAATGGCGGCGGAAAACGTAAGGTACCTTGTCTGCGAATTGAAAAAGAAGATGGACATGTGGAATGGATGTATGAATCTTCTGACATTATTCAATATCTTGAAAAACGATTTGCCTAATCTTCCCGTATAACTAGAAGCCCGACTCTGATCGGGTTTCTAAGTGACGACAGTTTTTTGACAGCCATCTGATACTTCCCCCGCCCGATTTCAGTATTATTTCTTATACAACGCGACCTTAGCTATTTGCTAAACTCAATTTGCTACCCTTATCAGTGAGGAGCTCTCATGCGATTACATCGTACTGCCTGCTTAGTTTTTGCTTCCATGTTAGGTGCTGCTGTCACAGGTTCTGCACTTGCAGCTCAGGAAGAAAAAGCAGCCGCAAAAGCACCCAGTCAGGCCGAAAGCGATGACAGCAACAAAAACAACGAGGATAATTCTATTCAAGTGGGCGACGTGCTGACGGTTAAACTGGATGCACTGTTACCAACACAACCTGTTCTTGCTTTTGACAGGGTGTTTGCCAGCCTGGGCCGTTACGAAGCACGCCCGGCCCAAATGTTTGATGACCTTTGCCTGACTAGCGGAGGCAAAGGTGTGAAAACATGGGATCACCAGTCTAAACCGACCGTTCTGGAAAGCTATACTTGCCAAGAACCGCCAGGCAGCAATCAGGATGCCCTGCCTACCGTGCTGCTTGCGCCGGACGGTAAAACCCTTTACCTGCTCTCTGGTCATCATATTCTGACGACATTCTGGGATATGCCTAACGGTGGAACCAGTGTTCCTGTAAAAGTGAAAGTCACACAAAGCCTGGCCGGCGATGATATTGATGAAGTCTGGAATGCGATGAAAGAAGCTGGGCAATTCTGGCTGTTTGATACCCGTGGCGAAAAAATCAAACCTTCTGAGTTACCTGAGTATCTGGGTATGAAGCAGTTAAAGCATGATAAATATTTGTCACTGGTCTTTTTCCTGCGCAATATCGCTTACAGCGATCCCGATAAAGGCAAAACGGTGAACCCTCTGATCCGGCCTATGTCTATTCCCTATATGCAATATCACTGGGCCCAGTATCTGCGTAAAAAAATGAAGGTGTCGAGTTACGACCTTAACGACCCCGATGAATACACTGCTGCACTTAAAGAAGCGGCAAGCCTTATTGTGGCGGCGGCAGATGATGAAAACATTGCCTCATCAGGCAAAACTGCGAAAGAATTGGGTCAGTTTGATGAAGTCAATACCAAAGCACTGGATTCATTACTCACCCGGCCGACCTCAAGCTGGAGCTACGCATTAGCCTATCGCCAGCGTGAAAAAGAAGAATCCACACCAAAACGCATTCTTGAAGAGCAAAAAGCGAAAAAAGAAAGCGCCAAAAAAGAGGTTGCACCTGCAAGCGCCGAGAAAACTGAGAACTAAAGGCAGTATTATGCAATCAGGGCGAAACTCACCTCGCCCTGATTACTGACTTTTGCCTGATGTCATAAACAAAACTGTCATCAGAATCATTCCCACCAATACCGCCACCGACGCCAATGCCAGAATCGGATCCAGCACATCCGCTTCAGCGACATTGCCATACAGTAGAAATAGCCCTACAACCAACACCAAAATGCCTGCCTGATGGACATAAAACTGAATCTGGGATAAAGCACTTGAGCCGTTTGTCAGCCATAATCGATGGCACAAACCATAGATGAAGGACACAACAAAAGCGGCCAGCATGATATGAGCATGTGTCACCATTTGACCATGGTTATGAGAAGCAGCCATGTAGATGCCTAACAACAGCCCGAGGATAGCGTAGATAAAGCTGGTAATAACGTATTTCCGGTCCATGCGCCCTCCGACCTCATGCAATTCAGGCTGGATAGCACGAATTACCAGATGCTATCCGTCAAGATCAGAATAGATAAAGACATGGGTGATCGATGGATAATTTTCGCGTTTTTATCTCCGCCATCTTGCAATCAATCGTGGAAAATAGGCCGAAAAATGGTGACAGGCAGGTATTTGCCTGTCAGTGATTAACGTCAAGAAAGTATGGCGTCGTTTCTGCTATGAACCTAAAGCCGTGCTTTTCTACAATAGGCCGGCTCATAGCGGATGCATCGATAGTGAGGTAGCGAATTCCACGTTGTTTGGCATCATTAATCCTCCGGTGCAGTAACGCTGTGTAATAACCTTTGCTCCTGTATTCGGACAATGTGCTTCCCCCCCAAATGCCGGCAAACGGGCTGTCGGCGCTGTATAAAACCCAGGCCGACGAAACGGGAATATGATTATCATAGATAACATAAACAGCGACATCTTCTGGGCAAGCCTGCTTAATCTGGTGTAAATGAAAGGCATGACTTGTATGATCTGTACCCCACACTTTTTCCTGCACAGACATGGCTTCACGAATACCATCAAGATCATAAACTTCGGTTATGTCCGCAGTCACAGGCAAAATATTTTGTATGCTGTCCAATTCCAGCACCATAAAGGACTCAGAATCCTCCTGAGTAAAACCTTGTTCTATAAGGTGTTTGCCTATATTAGCGGGTGAGTCTGTGGAATAGGTTTTCCATTCAAAGGATTTCTTCTGTTCTGAAAAGAAGTGAATTTCTTTTTTGATCGCCGGCATTGCCTGCTCTTCATCAAAGTGGAAATACGTAATGTAGCTGCCCTGTGGCTCGGGTGAGACGCATCGGACAACCGACCCATTCACTTGCTTTTCATAGCCGGGCACGGATTGCCCTATACGTTCAAACTGATTGTATAAAGCCATAATTTCCTTTTTATCCATTTAGCTTCCTTGATGTGATGGCCGAATGCAGACGGCTTGTTATTAGTGTATCGCCCTACTGGTTAGTAATGTAGTACAGCGCCTGATCGTCACTGTGATAGTCATGAATGGTCTGACAGTGACTGACTTTATTCCCAACGATAACCAGATTAACACCCAGCTCCTGGCACGTTCGAACGTCCCATTCGGCATCACCGAAATAGGTCAGTTGTAAATCCGTATCGCCCGCTCTCTCCCGGGCGAGTTCCATGATACGAGCGCGGGAATAATGATCGTCTGATGACGCCATACTGACATCATTAATGTTAAAGCCTGCAGATATCAGCTTCATTCTTGCCGTTTCCCGCCAGCCACCTGTTGCCAGAGACACAATAAAGCGATCATCGCCCAGCAAACGATGAAAAAATGCTTTGGCTCCACTCACCTCTAGTGCAGGGCGATGGCTCAAACGCTCCCTGATATTCTGAATGAAAACCGCTTTTACTCGCCTCTCAAGATCAACAAGCTCTTCATCTGGCGCCTGAATTTCAATAAAAGTGCGAAGGATCCCCCTGTCGGTAGCATGCGGATAATCACTCCAGCTTTGATATAGATCCAGACCAGTTACCGACTTCACCGCCTTAACAAAACAACTTTCATCAAACTGGCTGGACTGAATTAATGTATCGTCCACATCAAACATTACATGATACATATAATTAATTTGTTCCTTCCGTTGGTATCCGGCTCCACAGACTCTCACGAGTCCGTGCCGAACCCTTCCAGCCATGCCTCGGCCTGGTCACGCTGATCGCGATTAAAGGATTTAATCGTCAGACCAGGAATCAAGAAACCTTCGGCTTCGCTGACTTTTTTGACCCAGTTTGTATCAGATAACACCGCTGCACGGTCAAATTTACGGATAAACCTCATCATTGATGGAAAGCGTGACAATTCAACACCAATCGCCCCCATGGAAGGCAGCTGATATTCCACTATATCAAACAGCATTTTGCCATTCTGAATATCTGATGACTTATTAAGCAGTTCATCTAACGCCGATCTCATCTCTTCAGAATCCAGCTTACCGCTCATTTCAATGTCGAGCCTGTCATTACCCACTTTTTCAACAGTAAACATATTGCCTCCAACGTGTCATTATGCAGCATTTACCTGTAAGTATTGCTCAAAAAAACCTTACATGAAGAAACTGTGGCGTCAGTCAGTAATAAGTCATCTTACTGGCCGTTATCATGGCAAAAAAGTAACAACGAACTTGCTTCTGTGTATTTGCAATAGTCAAACCCGCTCAAGCACGCCATTTTCTGGCAAGTAAACCATAAATCGCTGAATCTGACATTTTACCGTCGACAATCCACCTTTCTGCTAAATACCCTTCCTGTGAGAAACCCAGTTTCGTTAATACTTTTGCCGATCCTGTGTTATCCGGGTCAATTTCTACCTCCAACCTGTTGAGTTGCATTTCCTGAAAAGCAAACTGAATCAGAGCAGAAGCAACTTCCTGAACAAGGCCTCTGCCCCAGTGGGCTTTGGAAATACCAAAACCCAGCTCTGCCCTGCGCGAATCTTGGTCAATATTAAAGAGCATGCACTTGCCTAACAGCCGTTGCTCAGGCTGTTCATAAATACCCAATACCAGCTTTTCCGGCTCATCCAATGACGGTTTTGATGCCTGTATATAATCATTCGCCTCTTCAATGGATTGCCATGGGCTGCTATCCCAATATCTCATCACATCCGGATCAGAGAAAATATCAAACAAGGCCCCGGCATCACTCAGGGTCAGTGGGCGTAGTACGCATCTTTGGGTGGTCAGTTCAAGCACGGCTGTTCCTTATTTTTCATAATCAACTCATCAGCATGAATTTTATTCATCAAAATGCAGATGAAACAAGTTGTTTATTAAAAATAAGAGTCTGAGCGCATGGTATTTATTATTGTCCCGCCCGGTAAAGGGCATATCAGGCATAAAGAGCACGCATGAAGAGCACGTATGGAGAGCAAGCCTGGCATGAAGTGCAAAATCGAAATAATGCAATGGAAGAAAGAAGAATGGCAGGCCCCAATCAGCATAACAGGAGCCTGTATTACAGTGCTTATCGGCGAGCTTTTGCGAGGAAGACATCCAGTTTATTGGCAAATTGCTGTCTGTCAGCCTGACTGATAGGTGCCGGCCCACCGGTTTGGATACCGCTGCTGCGCATAGTTTCCATAAAATCCCGCATTTGCAGGCGCTGTTTAATCGTATCTTTACTGTACATTTCGCCACGTGGATTAAGCGCGTGACCACCTTTAGTAATGACCTCATCCGCAAGCGGGATATCGGCAGTAATCACCAAATCACCAGGTTCAAGCTGCTGAACGATATGATTATCAGCGACATCAAAGCCAGCCATCACCTGCACCGCTCGGATATGCGGTGACGGCGGGACACGGATGGCATGGTTCGCAACCAATGTCGTGCAGACGCCTACCCGATGAGCGGCACGAAAAATGATTTCTTTGATCACATTCGGGCAAGCATCAGCATCAACCCAGATATTCATGATGGTTTCCTTAACTCTGGTTCAGGGCACATTGGCCGTTCGGCTTCCTATTTTGCATAAAAAAAGCCGCCCGGAAAGGCGGCTGTCTTTAAAAGTACGGTATTAGCACTCAATGCCTTGCTTGTGCAGGTACTCATCATAAGTACCGTGGAAGTCATTTACACCGTCTTTGGTGATTTCAATAATGCGGGTAGCAACCGAGGATACAAACTGACGGTCGTGAGAGACAAACATCAATGTTCCTTTGTAGTTTTCCAGCGCCAGGTTCAGAGACTCAATAGACTCCATATCCATGTGGTTAGTTGGCTCATCCATTAACAGGATGTTTGGCTTTTGCATGATCAGTTTACCGAACAGCATACGGCCTTGTTCGCCACCGGAAATCACACGAACTGATTTCTTGATGTCATTCTGCGAGAACAGCATACGACCCAGAATACCGCGAACAACCTGCTCGTCATCGCCTTCATTTTTCCACTGGCCCATCCAGTCCAGCAGATTCATGTCGGTGTCGAAATCTGCGGAGTGATCCTGCGCGTAGAAGCCGATATTGGCATTCTCAGACCACTTAATCATACCGCTCATCGGCGTCATAACGCCTGCCAGGGTATTGAGGAAAGTTGACTTACCGATACCATTTTCACCAATGATTGCAATACGCTCACCGACTTCTACCATCAGGTTAACGCCATTGATCAGGATGTTCTCACCATAACCCTGCTTCAGCCCTTCCACTTCCAGTGCGTTACGGAACAGTTCTTTTTCCTGTTCGAAGCGGATGAACGGGTTTTGACGGCTGGAGGCTTTCACTTCATCAAGCTGAATTTTATCAATCTGCTTCTGGCGAGAGGTAGCCTGTTTCGCTTTCGAAGCGTTAGCAGAGAAACGGCTGACAAACGTATTCAGCTCAGCAATTTGCGCTTTCTTCTTCGCATTGTCGGCCAATAGACGTTCACGGGCTTGAGTCGCTGCCACCATGTATTCATCATAATTACCCGGGAACAGGCGCAATGCACCGTAGTCCAGATCCGCCATATGAGTACAAACAGTGTTCAGGAAGTGACGGTCGTGCGAAATAATGATCATAGTGCAGTTGCGCTGCATCAGAACCTGCTCTAACCAGCGGATAGTATTAATATCCAGGTTGTTCGTTGGTTCGTCCAGCAGCATGATTTCAGGATCAGCAAACAGCACCTGAGCCAGCAGTACCCGTACTTTCAGACCAGGTGCCACTTCGCTCATCAGGCCAAAGTGCAGGTGCTCAGGAATACCCAGACCAAGCAGCAATTCACCCGCGCGGGCTTCAGCAGAATAACCGTCCATTTCAGCAAAGTCGGTTTCCAGATCGGCAACACGCATACCGTCTTCTTCAGACATTTCCGGCAGCGAGTAGATACGATCACGTTCCGCTTTGATTTCCCACAATTCTTTGTGACCCATAATCACGGTGTCAACTACAGTGAACTCTTCAAAAGCAAACTGATCCTGACCTAACTTCGCCATACGCTCGTTAGGATCTTTACTGACCACACCAGCAGAAGGCTCCAGTTCCCCACTCAGGATTTTCATGAACGTCGACTTACCGCAACCGTTAGCACCGATCAGGCCGTAACGGTTTCCTTCGCCGAATTTAACGGAGATGTTTTCAAACAGAGGCTTATCGCCAAACTGCATGGTGATGTTCGCTGTTGTGATCAAAATAGGTTCCTACAACAATAATCAGACATGAAAAAAGCTGCCTGATAGCATTGGCAGCTTTTCATCGGAAATTGGCGAGCATATTAACAGATGACGTGAGTTTTATCACGCTTTGTCTGTTCACTGAAGAAAGCGTCCGACAGTACACAGAGACGACAAAAGCGGCATTCTGCCTGAGCGCTACCAATGGCAAAACACTTTACTGACTAAAATATCACCGAATACTGAGAAAAAACTTACCAGCAAGCTGGTGACAGCGATTTCTGCAGGGCTTGACACCGTTTTGGCGGCATCACCTGATTTTTTTTGTAAAAATACCAACTTTATTGAAGAGTTGTTCCCTGGCAGCCATTTTTTCTTGTTTTATTACAATCATCCTAATATTTCTTAAAAAATAAGTTATTTCTTACCTCACACTTATTCCAGCATATCACTCTGAGCAAACGACCAAGATCACAAGTTACAAAAGATCTAGATCACAAATACAAGTGATTAATTTTACTAGGATAATAACCCATGCACCGTTACAATCCCTGCCCATAAAAACGATAACAGCTCACAGGATAAATGCCTGTTTTTCTTCCCAATATGTGAAAGGTCCTAAGTAAAGATGAGTCCGGAAAATTACCTCCTAGACTGGCAAACAAGTCAAACTAATGCTGAATCCATCTCACCAATTCTTGGCCAGCTATATCGACAAAAAGGCGTCGAAGTGCTGTTGTTCGGTCGTCAGGTAGTCAATGCCTCTGTTATCGACCTGATTAAAGCCCACCGTGTTGGTCGCCGTTATACCGGCTCTGATATTTCCCCTTCCCTGACCCTGCCATTGGTCGAAAAGCTGAACGACATGGACCTGTCGCCTTGCCGTATCGATATTGGTCAGCTGGCACATGCGTACTGGAAAGATCACAATGACGAAAGCCATCTGGACGATTTCCTGACAACGGCACTGGCTGAATCCCTGAGCAGTACACAAACGCTGCAATCACGTGATGTCGTGCTTTATGGCTTCGGACGGATTGGCCGCCTGCTGGCTCGTCTGCTGATTGAGAAAAGTGGCCCAGGCTACCCATTGCGCCTGAAAGCGATTGTGGTCCGCGGTGGTAAACATGGCGATCTGGAAAAGCGCGCCAGCTTGCTGCGTCGTGACTCTGTACACGGCCAGTTTAACGGCAGCATTACTGTTGATGAAGAGCGTAAAGCCATCATTGTTAACGGTAACTACATTCAGGTTATTTATGCAAACAGCCCGGCGGATGTAGATTACACCACCTACGGCATCAACAATGCGCTTGTGGTCGATAACACAGGTATCTGGCGTGATGCTGACGGCCTGAGCCAGCACCTGAAGTGCCCGGGTGCAGCGAAAGTGCTGCTGACTGCGCCGGGTAAAGGTGAGATCAAGAACATCGTATTCGGTGTGAATGAAAAAGACATTCTGAGTGAAGATACCATTATCTCAGCCGCGAGCTGCACCACCAACGCCATTACACCGGTACTGAAAGCCGTTCATGATAAGTACGGTGTACTGAACGGGCACATTGAAACTGTTCACTCTTACACCAACGATCAGAACCTGATCGACAACTTCCATTCCGGCGAACGTCGTGGACGCTCAGCATCACTGAATATGGTACTGACTTCTACAGGCGCAGCCAAAGCGGTGGCGAAAGCACTGCCTGCACTGGCCGGTAAACTGACAGGTAACGCAATTCGTGTCCCTACCCCGAATGTGTCCATGGCCGTGGCTAACCTGAACCTGGATACTGATGTGTCTGCAGAAGAACTGAACATCTACCTGAGAAACGTCGCCTTGAATTCGGCTTTGTCTGGTCAGATAGATTACACCCAATCGACTGAGATTGTATCCAGCGACATAGTAGGCTCTCGCCATGCGGGTGTTGTCGATGGTGCGGCAACTATCGCACAAGATAAGCGCTGCGTGCTGTATATCTGGTATGACAACGAATTTGGCTACAGCTGCCAGGTCGTTCACTGTATGGAACAAATGATGGGCGTTCGTTATCAGACCTTCCCTGCACTGAAATAAGCCCTACACAATAATAACAATATTCTCTTGCTGAACTTTAGCCGCCTGGTAATAACTCACACAGGCGGCATTTTTATTTCCGTGGAACAGGAATCAGAAAAGCCAGTAACAATTAATCCGCAAAACCAACAGCTACTTTTTCAATATCCGCTTCGCCGCTCACGCCTGTATAATCAGACAGATTATCTTCGATACTTGCATTACTGCCCTGGAAGTAAGTCCCGCCATCTGGCACTTGGTCAAAACTCACAGATGTTGCGGGTGTCGTACTTTGGTCGGCTAAGCCTACACTCGCGTTCACAGGTGTCGACGCACTGATTTGCGACAATGCCAATTCAAATGCGCTGTAGACGGCGTCTGAACCATTGAGATCACCGCTCAGGCTACGCTGGGGATTTTTAATTAAGTCAAAACGAAGTGCAGTTTTACCCGCATTACCCGTCTGCTCTATCGTGCCAACAGATTTAACACCCAGGCTTGTAATTCTTCCGCTTTCAGACTTAAAGTTCGGAGATTCATCGAACACAACAGTGTTACCGCCGCCCTGGACAAATATGTAATACAGGTTTGAGGTTGTATTTGTCCAACCAGTCCCAATACGTTTCATTCGGACCTGAATATCGCCTTCATCAATATCGCCAGAATTGTTTAAATCAAAATTAACCGCCACGTCAAATAGCTGATCATCGGGTATGGTCGCTGATAGCTGATTGGCCAGATCAACTTGAATACTCATAGGTTCCGGTGTAAAAAACGAATCATTGACGTCTGTTGTCACTATTGAGCCTTGCTGGCTTTCTTTAGTCGTCTGACTGGAACTGGATGAGTCGCTACCACAACCCGTTAACCCCATTGCAGCTAACAACAAATAAGATACTGATGATTTTCTCATTACTTTTCCTTTAATTAATTGTTGCTTTCACCCGTTTTTTCTTGAAAAGAGTGATAAATACAAGCACTTTTTTGAAGCGACAAATTCTTGAGATGTATTCAATGCATTTAATTAAGAGTTGATGAAGATCACATCAGTAAAACTCACAGCTCAATAAACAACAAACATCAGAAATAGCTAATGGATGAATGATGCTCTTTCTAAAAAATAAAAAAACCGCCCGAGGTGTCGGGCGGTTTAAAGGCAGGATACATATATTTTTAACGGATCAGAACTTCACTTGGTAGTTCAGGGTGTAAGTACGGCCACGGCCTTTGTAGTCATATGCAGCCGAGTCGTAGTGCGCAGAATACAGAATTTGCGCGCGTTGTCCCCAAAGCGTCGTATAGTCTTCATCAAACAAGTTATTGATACCAAAGCCTAAGCTGCCTACTGGTAACTGATAAGTACCAATCAGATCAAACAGCGTATAGCCATCAATCTTTTTATTCTCTGGCTGTTTCGCATTCTTCGTTTCATCTTCATAATCAAACAGAGTTTGAGAATGAAGTTTCACAGCTAAATCAGCGCCATACCAGCCAATCCATGCGTCGGCTTTAGAAATACTTGCTTCACCGGCAGAAACATCTTTCCATTGACCGTCATCTTCCAGCTCTGAGACAACGTAATGACCTGAAGTGCCAACTTGAATATTATCGGTTGCCCAATAAGTCAACAGCGCTTCAGCACCGTAAACACGCTTCTTGTCATCAACACTTTCAATCAGCAGCGTGTTTTTATTGTAGCTTACTGATTTATCAGATTGGGAATAATAAGCGGCAGACTGAACACTGACATCAGCTAACTCAGTACGGAAACCAAGTTCATAACTGTTGGTTTTTATCCCTGACATTTTAGAATCATTGACATTGATGCTGTCGCTCAATGCATAATGACCATTTGCATCAACTGCTGAATATGTCCCCTGGCCGTAAAATTTCGCAGGATCCGCTAAATCGAAACCTTGTGAGAAGTTTGCCCATACCTGAGTTTCCGGTGAGAACTTGTAGATAGTACCTAAGTTAAACAGACCGATGTTGTAGTCCGTCGAGCCACCTGGTACAGCGTCAGCAGATACACCTTTTCCGGCAGCAATGTTTTTTTGGACACTGTAAGCGACAAAATCATCAATTTCGTTATCGATATATTGGAAACGATAACCCCCCTGAACAGACCACTGCTCTGTAATGTCGTAACCTGCCTGAATAAAAGCAGCAATAGAGCTGACATCTACACCAGGGTATCGACCCACTTTCGCATAGGTCTCGTTAACAAGGTTACCTGAATTATTTGCAACAGCCGGATCAAACAGTGCCTGATTGCTGTCAAATGAATCAATATAACCGTCCAGACCATAAACCAGGTTCAGATTCCCGAACTGCTTTGCCAGCGCCAATTGTAAAGACAATACATCTGTTTTTTGCTGGGAGGATGCTTGATAGTACGGCGTATATGTCTGGTCTTCCGTTCGGTATGACAGCTCAGCAATCAACTGATGACTAAGGAAGTCACTGTTGCTGTATGCCGCATTCAGCAAAATACGCTCAGTACCATGTTGGCGATCCGATTCAAACCCTTTACGAACATCAACAAATTGACTGTTCACTATGTACAGTCCATACGGTGAATCTTGCTGGCTGTCATAGTACTGCGCCAGTAAGTCCAGTGACTGTGTATCAGTCAAAGTAATGGTTGAGTGAATCTGAGTATCAATCGTTTCGTTATACTGCAAAGAGCCTTGTGAAATGTCTGGCGTGACAATGTCACCGTTTGCATCATAGAAACCTTGTGTCTTGGTATATACAGCGGCTGCACGCGTTTTCACACGCTCAGTACCACCTGAAATAGATTGCGCCAGCTTATAATCAAAATCATCGCTGCTGTTGAAACCAGATGTTGTACTAGCATAGCTTTCAAACTGAAGCTCTTCACTTTCCGCTTTTTTAGTGATGATGTTAATCACACCACCGGTTGCCCCTGCACCGTAGATAGAAGTGGCACCTGACAGCACTTCAATACGTTCTATGTTAAACGGGTCGATGGAATCAAGGTGACGGCTGATTGGGCGAGAAGACTGAAGTGATACACCGTCAATCATCACCAGCATGGCGCGGCCACGCAGGTTTTGACCATAGTTTGTACGGGCACCGCTACTCACATCCAGAGACGGGATTGAGTCTGCCAGAATCTCACCTAATGTTTTACCACCACGGTATTCTTGCTCGATTTGAGCATTATCGATGTACCAGACAGTACCTGGAATATCACTGATTGCTTTTGGCGTGCGGCTGGACACCACCACCATTTTTTCTTCCGTTGTCTTATATTCTTGAGCGAAAGCTGCGCTTGATACGAAAGTAGTGGCGGCCACTGCAGCTGCCACTGTCGTCAATTGAAACATCCCTTTTTTCACGGACATGATTACCACTTCTTGTTTTAAGTTAACTACCAATACAGAGTTTGATAATCATACTCATTTGCCACTTTATTTCCATATCCAAGGTAAAAAAAGTTCAATTTTTATGTATTTTTTTAAGGCCTTATATTTCATAAGGATATCTATAAGGCCAGATTGGCACTTAAGAAGCCTTGGCATACTCAGTGACCAAGCGCTCTGTTACCCATTCGATCATGCCCTTATCACTTTCAATATCGAAGACAGATTTTTGACAAAGCTGATTGATAATCCGCGCACTGCGCCATGCCATCAGGCTCAGTTGAGGCTCGGCTATACCATGACTGTGCATGCCGGCATTCACCGCAAAGATTTTATTGTCAGCGCTGCCTTTCCATTTCAATTCGAAATTAGCCGTCATGCCATATCGGCCTTTTTCATCCAATTCCAGTAACGGCAGAATGGATTTCAGACATTGTGGATACGGTGAACTGAAGCCGGTCGCCAGGATAATGATATCGGCTTCATGCGCTTCCACCTGCTGGCTCAGTGCATTGAGTGACTGAATAGCAAAACCACCAGACAGATTGTCAACGACATTAACCGTTCTGTGCGGCAGCAGTCGTACCCACTTGTCTTCTTTCAGGACATCAAACCGATAGTAAAGCTCGCGATAAATCGCTAACAAAGCTGCCTGTGTCACACCATCTGAAGTCAGTTTCTGTGCATCAATTTCAGACTGTTTGACTGACGGCTCCAAGTCCAGGAATGTTTCGACATATTCAGGTGTGAAGAACTCATTGGTGAATGCCGCTTCGTCAAGTGGCTGGAAATTCGAACGACGGGATAACCAGTCCAGGCTTTTCACTTTGCCCCACTTACCGTTCAGCACGTTCAGGAAAATATCAGCACCACTCTGACCACCACCGACAACCATGACGCGCTTACCGGTAAAATCACGATCACGCAGCCCCATTTCAGCTGCATGAAACACCTTGTCACTGATGTGCGGCTTGGCACAATCAGGGATGAACGGCACCTTGCCTGTGCCAATACAAAGATTTTTCGCTAAGTAAGCACCATTCGTCGTTTCAATTTCAAACGCTTCTCCCGTGTACTCAATATTCTCCACACGGCTTGAGAACTGTACGTTTGATAACTGGTGTGCTGTCCAGGCCAGATAATCGGAAAATTCATGACGACTGATACAACTCAGCTCTGCAGACAAAAAACGATAAAACTTTTTCTGATCAACCAGGTATGACAAAAATGAGTATGGGTTTTGCGGATCAACAGCCGTCACCAGGTCTTTCAGAAACATGGTCTGCATATTGGTGTTGTCCAGCAGCAGCCCCGGATGCCAGGAAAAAGATTCACGACCTTCAAAAAAGCAGGCATTTAGCTCAGTTTTACTTTCAATAAGTGCCGCCACACTCAGATTGAACGGCCCTACACCTACACCCGCCAAGTCCAGACATTGTTTATGATTATTCATTTTCATTTCTATTTCCTTATTGTTATCGGGCTAAAACCAATGGGTTATCAAGCATGTCGTCCATGTCCGGCAACATTCGGGACGCACTGCTATCAGTGCTGTGTCTGAACTTCGCCAGATTTAATCCAATACGCAAAATTCGGGGTTTAAACAGATCCAGCCGCTCATACCGCTCTTCCAGTTCAGGATGCTGGGAAATATGCTCACCGATTCGATCGCCAAGCAAGCGATAGAACTGCTGCTCTGTGAATCCCAGCTTTTCAACTAATGGAGAGATAAAACGCAGCACTGTGACGAAATGACCCGTTTGCAAATCATGGATGATCAGCTCTTCAGGTAAGCGTACCGTCACGGCTTTGACCATAGGATCAAGCGAGTCCTGTTCGGGCAAATCACGTTCAACCAGACGCATATCGCCTTGGAAATCTTTCAGCAGAATGCGTTTGGGTGCGAAATTTTCCATCACGATAGTAATATTCTGGCCGTGAGCAATCAGCGACACGCCATATTTAGTCAGCAAGTGATAAAAAGGTATCACGACAGCATCGAAAAGTTTGGTCAGCCATGCTTCAACAGACAACCCTGACGCTGCAATGTATTCGCCGATCAGTGGATTGCCCTGAGAATCAGACTCCATCAGGGCAGCCATCAAAATGGCGGATTCATTACTTCTCAGCTTAGAGGCCAGAGATTCACGCCAGATAACACCCAGCAGTTCGTGATATCGGTATGGCGCTTTTTCCAGCAGCTTGTAATCCGCTTGCGCTGCATAAGCCGAAGCCGGCTCCTGCAACACTTCAGCCTCTTTACCCAGCAAGAGCGGATCGGTTTTAAAAACCTGATCGATCCAGTCTGATGCCAGCGGACCCGCCAAAATATAACGACCAGGAATACCCCGATAACAGGAAGTATTCATGATTGTCAGTGGTAACTTGATATCATAGCCCTGTGGCCGGGATACATTACTCAGGGTACGGATAGACAGTTGCGGCAAAAAGTAGTCGCCAAACTCACCAAGATACAGCAAAGATTTGTCGGCCATTTCTCGGACAAATAACAATGATAATTTTTGAGACCACTGCCAGGGATGCACAGGTACCAGAGTATAATCCTGCTGCTCTACCTCACATTGAGCTAATACACGCCCTAACTTCGCCTGTTCTGTTTCAGAGACCGCCGAGTCAACCAGATCCTGCCAATGGGTGCGTGCGTTGGTTGATTTTTGCAAAATCGAATGATGAACGGCAACCCAGCCTAACTGAAATGCACGTTGCGATTCCGGAGCGTAGAGGTCAAGATCATCCGTCCCCCACCCTCTGCGGCCTTTATTAAAAGCAAACTTCGGATGGCCGTCGAAATAGGTCTGCTGCAACTCACAGCTCAAACTGACCAGATCTTTCACCGTCATAGCCTGTTTTTTCACTGCCAGCTTACAGTCACCCAGCAAGGTGGCATTCAAATCTTCAAAATGCTCGGCTAATGCTTCATCCGGTATGTTGAGCAGGCTTTGAATATCCATCATGAACTGAGTGGCTAGCAATGACCCGGTATCCGGTATGCGCGTGACAGTCTGCGGGTCAATCACCACTTGCCCCCAAATGTTTGCTTTTCCTTCGAACCGGTAGCTGACACCATGATCCAGATTCAGGGTAAACCCGTCTTCTGACACCTGAAACTGAAAAGCCTGCTCATAGGCAAACTCGCTGATCATCTTGGCCACGATGGCACGATTCGCCTGAGGCCAGTACTTTTGCAACGCCTGTTGAATCATCACCATTGTTCCTCAAAGAATGCACCACGCTCCAGCATCAGCAGCGCTGAACGTTTATGCGGAAAATTAAATTCAAACAGCTTCTGATAACCCACTTCTTTAATCCGGTTAAACAGGCGCTGGTTATCTGAACGGGGTTCAAGAACAATGCGAGTCGTGCGCACATCATCAATAAACAGATAATGACTGATTGCACGCATCCAACAGTTAAAATACCTCGGCCCGCGGAACTGGTCTTCACCCACTAATAAATGGATACCGCGATCATAAGGCTGCACGTCATAATAAGGGCTGAGTCTGTCTTCGCACACCCAGTAAGCCTCAACATAACCAAATGCTTCGCCGTTGAACTCACCAATCAGCGGAATAATGTGCGGGTCATTCAATCGGGACTGAGCAAACTCCGCCAGATCGTCTTTACTCCAGGCCTGCTCCCAGAAATGCGCGACACGGGGATCATTCATCCAGCGAACAAATCGATCCAGATCCCGCTCCATATCAAAGACGCGAAAAGAGATGTCAAGATCGGCCTGATGATCAAAGCGCTGGTAAACAGTACCGGTTGGCATGACAGGACGCAGCGGATGATGGCGGTACTGGTTGTTTGTCTGCACTTCAATCAACGGAAAGTGGCTCGATACCGTGTGGCGATGCCATTGCGCGGGCATCTGGTAAAACAGCGATTTATATAACGCCGCCCCTTCACATAACGGCAGCCATTTTGCCAGCTCGGCCAGAATCACTTCAGAGGCTTCCAGTTGAAAACATTTGCAGTCAAACTGTTGACTGAATTCGCCATCCAGATCAGCAACCAGCTGTTCTATCACCTGAGGATTGACAAGATCACTTTCCGATAGCGTCAACTGCACGCGAAGTGGGTTTTCGCTTCCTTCAACCACTTGAAACGTCTTTGCATTAAACATTCATGGCTTCCTTTACATTGATGAGTGGATTGGGCAGATCAAAGTAGATCACGGCTGGATCTGGAATGGAGTTTTCATTGAAATTCTGCAGGTAACAGAAGAAGTTTCCTTTGCAGCACAGACCTTCGTCATTGAGCACATAGTCGAGACAGGCGGAGTCGCTGACGCCCTGATCTTTAAGCGCTTCAAGCTGTTCGCGAAGAATGGCAATCAGCGTCATTTCTTCAATTTCAGCGCCAGCACAAATAGAACCGATGACGTTAAATGTAGAGTTAATAATCAGGTAGTAAGCAAAGTAGCGACGTACTTTCTCCTGGCTCCAGTAATTTTCGACATCCTGCCTGGTGTCGCTCAAGGCATCTGCAAATCGCTCGAAAGCCAGATCGGTATATCCGGTTCCCTGACAATCCCGGTAATACATGCCGACCGGAAAACCCTCTTGCAATTGCAGAACAATGTTTTGCTGGTGAGCCAGAAATACCACGCCATAGTTGGCCTGAAGGTTAAACAAAGGAATAACGCAATGCTCACAATACGCCTGGAACCAGGCTTTCGCAGCTTGCTCTGAGCTAATTTTCTGACTGGCGGCATAATCGGCAACCCGTGTTGCTAACAGGCTTTTGCCACCAAATGGATTTTGCTGTGCCAAGGTTGCCAGCACAACCGCTTCTTCATTTTCCTTGTCTGCTAACGGATTGTCACGAAACGCCACCAGAGATTCATCTATGGCTTTTCCGTTTTTATCAATCAGCCCCAGATAGGCAGGTTCCTGCATCAGCTGAAACCCTTTCCCGTTACCCAGCACATGCTGAATATCTGTATCTGAAAAGAGCTGATTCAAACGAGTACCACGAATCACTTCTTTGACCGACAGGTTACGAATTGAGTTTGTCAGTTTCACACTCAGCGAGAATTTCAGCATGTACGGCAAAGAAGGCGCGTACAATGAACGCGTCGACGAGGTTGGATACCAGTCGCATCCTGATTCTCCTAAGTCTTTAATCAACCCCTTCTCGCAGTATTCAATGACATCCGGATACTGACCAAATACTTGCCACTGCCAGGGATGCACTGGAAGCAGAACCTGATTATCAGTAAGCGATTCTAACAGTGCCTGATTAAACCTTGCGTCAGAGCGAATCAGCTCGGACATGCGCTCTGTGACGGATTGTTCAGCAGAGCTGCCAGACACAGTGATAGATGAATCAACAGCCAGCCAGCGAAGGGGAAAATGGCTGCCAAACTCAGGAGAAAACCGTTTCGCATCGTCTGTACTGAACTGTTCGCGACTCTTAGGTGCCGGATGAAAAGAGTGGCCAATCAGCAGCCCCTGCTCCGCTTGCTGAAAATTCAACGCCTGATTAAACAGCACCTCACCATAGGGGCTTTGGCTGGTAGCACTGTAGGTATTGTGGTGACTTTCCATAACACGTTTGATGAAAATATGTTTTTGTTCTTCTGTCACCAAACCAACCAGCGAGGGCTCTTCCAGAATAAGAGCGACCAGCTCTGGAAAGCTGATTTCACTGGATGTCCCGGCATCCAGCAAGGCCGGAAAATGATATTCATGAACACCCAAAGAAGAGTAATAACGAAGAGGAATACGAATTTGCTGCTGATTGGCTAGCGGAATCAGATAACTCGTACCTTCGCTTCCTGACTCAAACTGAATGGATGAACATTCTCTGGCAAGCGCATTTAAGAAACAGGCCGCGGCAACATCATGCTGATCCGAGGTTAAGTTTGCGCAGGATGTGTTATGTATTTTCATAATGAACTCATTGCATTAACAATTGCGTCAAATGCTAATGATTATCAAAAACATAATCAATACTTTTATGTTAATTCTATTTGAATTTTTTATATGGCAAATTCTGTTATTGAGACTTGGTATCTGACTGAGCTAAAAGTAAAAAAGCCAGCAATCATTGCTGGCTTTCGAAACAAATGCAGTGCTTTTTACCAAAACACACTCTGTGACTTAAATATCGACTGTAAACGCTACTTTCGCATCAAATACAGGAAATAACCGCCGCCTATCACTGAAGCGAGCAAGCCCGCGGGAAATTGCCAGGGGAACCATAGGTTTCGCCCTATCCAATCGGCAACCATCATCAGGCAACCACCCAGTAAACAGGCAACAATGAGTTGTCGGCTTGCCGTGTACTGGTTGAGGGTGCGCGCCATATGCGGGGCAAGTAACCCGACAAAACTCAATGGACCAATCACGATAGTGCAAAGCGTTGTCAAACCCGCAACCAGTAACAGCAATAACTGCCTGACTCGCCGGCAATCCAGGCCGACACTGGTTGCACTGACTTCACCCAACCCAATCAGGTCGATCCAGCGACTCAGCGACAAAGTGACTATCAGCAGCCCGCCGACACCGATAGCCAGTAAGGTGACATCCTGAGCTGAAACCAAATAGGTGGAACCTGAAAGCCAGGTCAGCAAAGCGCGGACATTATCCTGCCCCGAGGACATCGCGATGCGCAGGAAAGCATCAAGGCCGGCACTTAATGCTATGCCTGTCAGCAAAGTCTGCGTAGGTGCAAACTGATGCTTCTTGCCCATCAGCCAGATCACTGCAGTTACGAGCAAAGCCCCCGCCGTACCCAGCATGACTTGTTCATGACGTTCAACGGAAATACCAAGCAATGCACCGATAACCAGTGCCAGAGCGGCTCCTGAACTGATACCCAAGACTTCAGGGCTTGCCATGGGGTTGGTTGTCACACGCTGAATAATCGTACCTGCCAGTGCCAGACCAATGCCCGCAAGCAGAGCCACAGCCACCCGGGGGAAACGGTATTCCCAGACAGCGCCCGTAAAAGTCACGGACCAGCCTTGCTGCCCCTGGCCCACGGTGATCGCCAGGATCAAGCATAAAGATGCAAACACAGACAAAATCAACACGGTCTTTTTAAAATCACGCTGATGGTAGTGAACAGTACTTTCATCCCTTGCTCTAAGCTCGGACTGTAAGGTTTTTCGCCTCAGCAGCCAAAATAAAAACGGTGAACCTAACAAGGCGGTCATGGCACCCGTTGGCAGCATCTCGCCGCCGACACCAGAGAATGGCTGAATGATGAGATCAGCTAGCAGCAGCATCAGCGAGCCAATCACCCCACTGAGCAGAATATTCTGATGCAACTTCCGGCTACCCAGCATACGCGCAACGGCTGGTGCAACGATGCCGACAAAACCAATCAGCCCTACTTCGCTGACCACGCTTGCCGTCATAAAAATGGCCAGCCCCAGACACAACACTTTAATCTGTTTAACGTTTATACCCAGCGAGCTAGCAACGCCATCGCCCAGTTGCAAAGACGCTAACGGGCGCTGCAATAACATTAAAGCAGCCAGCGGTAAGAGCGTCATAGGCAGCAAAGTCGTGACTGTATCCCACCCGTTTTGATTCAGCGTACCCGCACCCCAGACAAAAACAGACGACAAAGTCTGCTCATGAAGCAGTAACAGCATGGTATTGACAGAGCCAAAAAACAGGCTGATCACCATGCCAGCCAGTACCATATGAACAGGCGCGAACCCCCGTTTAGCCGACAGCAGAAACACCAGAGCTGTAGCCAGAGAGCCCCCCAGAAACGCAGGAAAAAATGAAGGTGTTGCTAAAGATGCCGGCAATAACAAGATACCCAGTACCATACCCAGCTCGGCACCAGAGGCCACACCCAGGGTCGTTGGCGATGCAATTGGGTTGCGTAACACAAATTGCATGACAGCCCCTGCAACTGCCAGGGAAAAACCACATAACACCGCAACCACCAGGCGAGGCAAATACGTCAGGTTAACAATAATGTGCTGGTAATTGGTGGGATCGTAATTGAGCAGCGCTTCCCAGAGTAATGGCAACCCTTGCGAATAAGGCACGGTAAGATTGAGCAGATAGCCAATAACGACTATCAGGCCCGGTATAATCAACAGCAGCCGGGTTTGTTGGCCCGAGCGCAGCAATGAATCCATCAAAGTAACCTGGGACGGCATTAGTTCTGTGTCAATGCTTGTGTAATGAAATCGCTAAAGCGCTGCGCTGAGACTAAACCACCAAAAGTCCAGATCGCAGGCAACTCATAAACGGAATCCGAACGGGTAAACGCCATCACCTGCCAGAGTGGTGATTGAATCAGCTTCTTTTGCTCATCCGCTTTCAACGGGCCGAAAATCATCACATTCGTGTTTTGATGTTCAGCCATTTTTTCGATACCGGCTGTGGTGAATCCCCACATATTGGTCGGCTCCTGCCAGTCGTTTTTCAGCCCCATCGCCGTAACAGTGTCCTGAGTCAGAGACCCTTCACTGTGAATACGCAGGGTTTTATCATTGATAAACCGAACAAACATCAAAGGTTTTTGCCCTGCCTCAGAAGCAAGGACTTTATCACCGTTTTGCTTGAGGTGAGCCGATACGGTTTCAATAACAGATTGCGCCCTTTGCTCTTTGCCCAGCACTTTTCCTAACTGCTGAGTCACCTTAACGGCATTGGCAAGCGGTGTTTTCGAATCGCTGTAAATGGTGTACACCAGTGTCGGCGCAATGGCATTTAGCTGCTGATAGACAGGGCTCATGTGATTGCTGACCAGGATAACATCTGGCTGCATCTCTGCCAGCAACTCCAGATTGGGTTCTCGCCGTGAGCCGACATTCATCGCTGAATCGGGCAATGCAGGCTCGCCTACCCAGGTACGGTAACCGTCTTTATCCGCGACACCTGCGGGTATCACCCCCAAACTCAGCACGGTTTCTGTCAGCGCCCAGTCCAGTGCCACCACTTTCTCAGGCGGCTCAGTAAATTCTGTTTCGCCTAACTCGTGCTTTATCGTCATCGCCTGACTCTGAAAAGTCAGTACGGTAAAAAGCAATGCGATAGTCTTTCTCACGGTCTTTCCCTGTTTTTATTGCTATGGAATGTAACTGATCGGTTGGCCGGTTTGCGGATGCGAAAACAGCGCCAGCTCCATGCCATATATCTTCTTGAGAACATCAGGGGTCATCATCTCTTCTGGCGCCCCTTGTGCGATCACTTTCCCTGAATGCAAAGCAATTAAGTGGTCGCTGAACTTGGCTGCCATGTTGACATCATGCAACACCATGATGACAGTCAATCCAAGGCTGAGGTTCAATTCCCTGATTAAATGCAGCAATTCATATTGGTGGGCGACATCCAGCGCAGAAGTCGGTTCATCCAGCAAAATACACTTGCTCTGTTGTGCCAGCAACATGGCGACCCAGGCCCGTTGTCTTTCACCGCCAGACAAGGTAGCAACAAAACGATCAGCAAAGTGGGCCAGCCCGACTCTCTCAATCGCTTCATCGACTAACAGGTAATCGTGCTGGCTGTAACGACCGAATGCACCTTTCCAGGGATACCGGCCAAAACACACCAATTCGCGCACTGTCACACCATCTGTGATCGGTGGATGCTGAGGCAGATAAGCGACATTGAGAGCAAATGTCTTACTGTCAAACTTCTGAACAGGCTGATCTTTGAGCAAAACTTGCCCGGCAGCAGGCACATTTTGCCGGCTGAGCAGTTTCATCAGAGTGGATTTGCCACAACCATTATGGCCGAGCAAAGTCGTGACTTTTCCGGGTTCAAAGGCCAGTGACGTAGGATGAAGAATCCGTTTCCCGTCCACATCAAAGGCAGCGTCAATGAGTTGATACATGAATGCGGTAATGTGTTGCACAACAGAGTGCACGAACTTTATCACAGCCTACTGTTAATGATAATAGTTTTCACAACCATTAATTAGATGTAGGATACCCATCACTAATCTCAAGTGAGAACGAGAACACTTCTCCTTTGCTTTGTATCACCTGATTTTCACACTCATTTCCAGTCAGGACGGGAACATGACGCACGATGCCAGCCGAACACAACGTCGCTTTCACCTTACCCTTATCGCGCTTATCGCTGCCTTAATGGGCATCGGACAAAATGGTTTATTAGTGTCACTTCCCTTTCTTGTTGAACACTCCGCATTTGGCTTGCCCACCTGGTCGATTGTGATTGCGATTGGCAGTTTCCTGTTTCTGCCTTCGGCACCTTTCTGGGGCAGCTTCAGTGACCGGAACGGGCCAAAAACTGTCGTTCTTCAGGCGTTAGCCGGAATGGCGGTCAGTTTTCTGCTTCTACTCATTTTCACCGCCCTCAGCAATGAGTTCAGCGAACAAACCTACCTGTGGCTGGCCGGGCTTATAGTGGCGCGTATCATTTACGGCTGTACTGTGGCAGGTATGGTGCCGGCCAGTCAGCACTGGGCGATATTACTGTGCGGTGAAGGCAACCGCCTGCAAGCCATAACATCCGTCAGCATCGGGCTGAGCACAGGACGGCTGATTGGCCCTTTGCTGGCGATGGGCGCTTTACAACTGCACACCTATGCACCACTGATGCTGATGGTCGCATTTCCAGTGATTGCCTTGCTTGGCGCCTGCTGGCTGCCCAAACCAGCTTTTACGCCGAAAGCGGATTCAGAAAAAACATCGCCGCCAGGCAAGTCACGTAAACTGCCGGAAATGACGCTGCTGCCGTTCTTACTGACAGGTTTATTGCTTTGCACGGTTGTTGCTTTGCTGCAATACAGCCTGTCGCCTTTAATTGAATCGATCACCATGTGGGCCACAGATGACATCAGTCAGGCTATTGGCTTGCTGCTGACTCTGAGCGCCGCGTTTACCCTGTTGACCCAGGTGCTGGTGATCAAAAAGAAGAAACTGGACATCGACACCATGTACCGGCTGGGCGGCTTTGCCCTGCTGGCTGGTTTCGTGCTTTTCCTCAACTCGGCTTTCTGGGTATTCACTATCGCCATGGTCGTGGTTTCCGTAGGCGCTGCACTTTTAGTGCCGGCATATACGTCAATGGCAACACAAACCAACCCGGAAAAACCCGGAAAGATCGCCGGCTTGATTTCGATGTCGCATACCCTGGGTTATGGTCTGGCATCTTTACTTGCCAGTACGGCTGTCATTTTCCCGCAATTACCGGTTTGGGTCTGTATTGGCTTCGCGGTTTTAGTGGCCGGGATTGCCTTTACCCGCCGGAAGGAAAAAGAGGCGGTGAGTGTTGTTTAAGGGTGGTCGCGAAGTGATCACAAATGTAGCGTTTGTGCCTTGTAACCCCTCCTAGCCTCCCCCTTGAAAAGGGGGAGGAACAGCACCGAATCTATTGTGAGCACGATTATCCCCTCCCCTTGGCAAGGGGAGGGTCAGGGTGGGGTTCGTGAAGTGAGCACATATTTGGCGTCTGTGCCCAGTAACCCCCTCCTAACCTCCCCCTTGAAAAGGGGGAGGAACTATCCGAGTGTGTTTTGAGCACGGATATCCCCTTTGCCTGACAAGACGGACAAGCATGAAAAAGCCCGCGACATGCGCGGGCTTTTTCATTTCAGCTTAGCTGACTTGTACTTATTTCTTACCCAGATGCAGCCAGGTTTCCACCACGGTATCCGGGTTCAGTGAAACAGAATCGATGCCCTGCTCCATCAGCCAGTCGGCCAGATCGTCATGGTCAGATGGGCCCTGACCGCAGATACCGACATATTTCCCGGCTTTACGGGCTGCTTTAATGGCCATCGACAGCATGGCTTTCACGGCTTCATTACGCTCATCAAACATGTGGGCGATTTCACCTGAGTCACGGTCCAGACCCAGCGTCAGCTGTGTCATGTCGTTGGAACCAATCGAGAAGCCGTCGAAGTACTTCAGGAACTCTTCGGCCAGAATCGCGTTCGATGGCAGCTCACACATCATGATGACTTTCAGGCCATTCTCGCCGCGACGCAGATCGAATTTGGCCAGCAAGTCAATTACAGAAGCCGCTTCGCTCACGGTACGCACGAATGGGATCATCACTTCAACGTTACGCAAACCCATGGTATTGCGAACACGTTTAATCGCTTCACATTCCAGTGCAAAGCAATCCTGGAACTTAGGCGACACGTAACGCGATGCGCCACGGAAACCAATCATCGGGTTTTCTTCAACCGGTTCGAAGTTCACACCACCAACCAGATTGCGGTATTCGTTCGATTTGAAGTCTGACATCCGTACAATCACACGCTTCGGCCAGAATGCGGCAGCCAGGGTGGAGATCCCTTCGGTCAGTTTCTGAATGTAGAACTCAACCGGGTCGGAGTAACCAGCGATGCGGCGATCGATTTCAGCTTTCAGCTCGTCCGATTGCGCGTCATAGTTCAGCAGCGCTTTCGGGTGAATGCCGATCATCTTGTTGATGATGAACTCCAGACGCGCCAGACCCACACCTTCGTTGGGAATGCAGGCGAAGTCGAATGCACGATCCGGGTTGCCGACGTTCATCATGACTTTCAGTGGCAGTTCAGGCAGGTTGTCCACTTCAGAGCGGCGGATTTCGAAATCCAGTTCACCTTCGTAGATAAAGCCCGTTTCACCTTGTGCACAGGAAACCGTCACAATCTGACCGTCTTTGAGCAGCTCAGTGGCGTTACCACAACCGACAACAGCAGGAATACCCAGTTCACGGGCAATGATCGCCGCGTGACAAGTACGACCACCACGGTTAGTCACGATGGCAGCCGCTTTCTTCATGACAGGTTCCCAGTCCGGGTCAGTCATGTCAGCCACCAGCACATCGCCAGCCTGCACCTGATCCATTTGGTCGAGATGATTCACCACACGGACCACACCGGTACCGATACGCTGACCGATAGCACGACCTTCAACCAGAGATGTACCCTGGCCGTTCAGGTGGAAACGCTCCATCACGTTGGCATCATCACGGGAACGAACAGTCTCCGGACGGGCCTGAACAATCATCAGCTCACCGGTAATACCGTCTTTCGCCCACTCGATGTCCATTGGACGACCGTAGTGTTTTTCGATGATCATGGCTTGCTTCGCCAGAGCCTCGACTTCGTCATCAGTCAGGGAGAAGCTGTTTTGCTCTTCGGCGGTTGTGTCCTGGATGACAACTTGTGTGCCCAGTGCTTTACCTTCACCGTAAATCATTTTCTGAAGCTTAGAGCCCAGAGTACGACGAACGACGGCAGGATTACCGGCAACCAGAGTGGGTTTATGGACGTAAAATTCGTCCGGGTTAACCGCGCCTTGCACGACCATTTCACCCAGACCTACAGAAGAAGTGATGAACACAACCTGATCAAAGCCAGATTCAGTGTCCAGTGTAAACATCACACCGGAAGAGGCTTTATCAGAGCGTACCATGCGCTGAATACCCGCAGACAGTGCCACACCTTTATGGTCAAAACCCTGGTGAACACGGTACGAGATAGCACGGTCGTTAAACAGAGAAGCAAATACGTGTTTCACGGCTTCGAAAACTGAATCGATACCGCGAACGTTGAGGAAAGTTTCCTGCTGGCCTGCGAATGAGGCATCTGGCAGGTCTTCAGCGGTTGCAGAAGAGCGCACAGCGACGGACAACATCTCGTCACCTTCACCCAGTTCCTTGTAGCACTGACGAATGTCCTGCTCAAGGTCGGCTGGCAACGGTGCTTCATACACCCATTTACGGATAGTATCACCCGCCTGCTTCAGCGCGTTCACATCATCGACATCCAGCGTATCCAGCAGATCGTAAATACGATCATTCAGGTTATTGGCTTCCAGAAACTGGTTGAATGCATAAGATGTTGTTGCGTAACCGTTAGGTACTTTCACGCCAGCATTCGCAAGATTGGCGACCATTTCGCCCAGCGATGCGTTCTTACCACCAACTTTATCAACGTCGTTCATTGATAAAGCATCATACCAAACAACATTCTGTTGCACGGGAAGTCTCCTTGTATTGGATCAGCTGTATAGTGTGGGCAAACTCTTAACGGAAACGATTGCTTTAGCATTCAAAAAAAAACTTGCTTCAGAATAGTAACCGTTCGAGACAAACTGCTGGCAAAACCTTGCTCAGCAGAACACTTACCCTGTAGGGTTATAGTTATAAATTGTATGTTGGCCTCAATCGTTACAGGATCATCTAAAGGACTCAACTTATTATGCGCCGCAAATCTGATTTTCGTGATGTGTTTTACGTTTCTGACGGTACAGCGATTACATCTGAAACACTTGGGCATGCCGTACTCGGTCAATTTAACCTCGAGATTCGCCAAACCACACTGCCTTTTGTTGAGTCGGTTGAACGCGCTCAGCAAGTCAAAGAAAAAATTGATGAAGCTCATCGGGTATCCGGCATCGAGCCACTGGTTTTTTACTCCATCGTTCTGCCTGAAGTAAAAGCCGTTATTAATCAATGTCAGGCCAAATTGTATGATGTGCTTGACGCTCTGGTGCAACCTCTGAGTAAAGATTTGAACATGCAACCCAATGCCATGCTGGGCCGCTCACACAGCATCAGCCGTGATGTGGCAAGCTATCAGGACAGGATCGCAGCCATCGAGTACACCCTGGCTCATGACGATGGAATATCCCTGAGTAACCTGGATAAGGCCGATATTATTCTGCTTGGCGTATCAAGATGTGGCAAAACCCCTACCAGCCTCTATCTGGCCATGCAGTTTGGCATTCGTGCAGTGAACTACCCCTTCATAGCTGACGATATGAACAGCCTCAGACTACCCAAAGGGATTGAACCTTATCGTTACAAAACATACGGTTTAACCATAGATACAGAGCGCCTTGTCACCATACGCAATGAGCGCTACGCCAACAGCCAGTATGCCAGTGAAGGGCAATGTGAAAGTGAGTTGTCAAAAGTAGAGGCCATGTTCCGCCGCGAAGCGATCCCTTATCTCAACACCACCTCTCTGTCGGTTGAAGAGATCTCAACCCGGTTGCTGGATATCAGCGGCCTGAAACGCAGAATGTGTTAATAAAATAGTATTGATAATGTTATAAAATTAACTACGCCATTAACTAAACCATAGTGTCAATCTATGGTTTAGTGGTTTTCCTGCGTCACGAATATTTCTCCTCCCGATTTGCTGAGTGCATGCATTATCCCACCGCCAGACAGCGTGTCTCAGCTTTGAGAGTGAAAAAACCTCGCAATTTGAACTAATTAATGAAAACTTTTCTGCGCCCCCCTTATTACTCAAAAAAGCTCCAATCGTTGAAATATGCTTACTGAGAAAGGAATAAATTAATCCAACTAGAGGTGGCAAATGAATAAGCCATTTTGGGGTTTTACGCTTAATCTGGGAATTATTGTAACGCTGACTGCCTGTGGTGGCGGCTCAGGCAGTGATTCTGGCGATGCATCAGGTGGCAGCGGTCAGCTTGAACACCAGGCCAGACTGACCTTCGTCAATACAGCCCGCGAGCAAGTGAATGTATTTGTGCAAAACGGCTCAGATGCGAGCACTACCAGTTTGTTCACCACAGGTAATATGCAAGGAGGCCCGATCAGCGACAGCACACATCGCGAGTATATGCACCGTTGGGGCGGCAGTTCAGCCCAGCCTGTCTCCATTGGTATCTGGGACACCAAATACCAGCTGGAAGAAGAACCGGCGCAGACAAATACCCTGCTCAACAATGGTGAGGACTGGTGGACGATTGTCTGGCTGGATGGGGAAACCACCAATAGCTTCAGAGTGACCTCTATCCGACGCGATAACGACGATGACGTACCGGATGATCAGTACGGGTTCAGAGTCTTTACCAACACAGACATCAAAATTGATTACCAGTCAGCCACAGCCACTGGCTCAACCAATGTTGCTGCAGGTAAAGTCTCGTCAACCATATTGATGGCAAGTTGTGGTGATAAGTTTGAAATTTCAGCGACCAAAGGTCAGGACGGCGAGGTGGTAGATCCGCAGCAACTGGATCTTTGTTTACCTAACCTGGAGCCAGGGGATACCTACCTGCTGATTACCAGTGATGACACCATTCTGTACACAGTCGAAGAATAATCGCAGGCAACAAGCGATGGCAATAATAACAACATCAATGCATCCACGATGACATTGGGCAATCAACAATAATAATTGGGAAAAATGCGCATTCGCCAATACGGCAGTTTTTACTCGCAAGGAGAGCCTACATACAACAAAGCGGTCGGTGTTCTCAGTCACTCTATGTCATGCGCTTTTTGGGGAAAGCAGAGTGCATAATGAGGATAAGCACCCACAGATTCAGTAGGCAGCGGTGGCAACGCCCCAGACATTTTATATGTCTGGGGCTCTTTTCATTATGCCGTCACCAGTTCCGCCTGTTCAGTGCGTTTCAAAAACGCATAGGTGGCCCCCGTCAGAATCGTACCTGCTGCAATCGCGACCAGATACATCAGCACAGGTGTAATGGCGTTAGGAATGAACAACACAAACAGACCACCATGCGGTGCCATCAGTTTTGCCCCAAACAGCATAGACAATGCACCGGTTAACGCGCCGCCAGCCATGCAGCTTGGAATCACTCGCATGGGATCACGAGCGGCAAATGGAATCGCCCCTTCTGAGATAAAACACAGTCCCAGCACGAAAGAGGCTTTACCCGCTTCCTGCTCAGGCTGTGAAAACTTACGCTTAGCCAGGAAAGTGGCCAGACCCATGCCAAGCGCCGGTACCATACCGGCGGCCATCACGGCCGCCATCGGGCCATAGGTTTGTGATGCCAGCAGACCGACACCAAAGGTATAGGCCGCTTTATTGACCGGGCCACCTAAATCAAAGCACATCATACAGCCCAACAGAATGCCCAGCAGCACAGCGTTGGTTGAACCCATGTTGTTCAAAAATTCAGTCAACCCGTTCATGGCCGCAGACACCGGACCGCCAACGATGTAGATCATCACCAGTCCGGTGATCAGGCTGGCTAGCAGCGGAATGATAAGAATGGGTTTCAGTGCTTCCATCGAAGAGGGTAAACGCACGTTTTCTGCAATCAGCTTGGCACTGTACCCCGCCAGGAAACCGGCAACGATACCACCAAGGAATCCGGCCCCGGTTGAACTGGCCAGCATACCGCCAATTAAGCCCGGTGCCAGACCCGGACGGTCCGCGATAGAGTACGCGATATAGCCCGCCAGCACAGGAACCATCAGTGCAAAGGCCGAGCCGCCACCAATCTGCATTAATGCCGCAGCTAAGGTGCCCTCTTCTTTGAACGCTTCAATACCGAACACAAACGACAGGGCGATAGCCAGACCACCGGCAACCACCAATGGCAACATGTGCGATACGCCCGTCATCAAGTGCTTGTAAGGACCGGTTTTCTCTTCTTTGGCTGACGGCGTGGCCGCGCCGGAGGCTTTACCATGAAACACGGAAGCCGAAGCAAAAGCATTGTCGATTTCCTGTCGGGTTTTCTTCAATGCGGCACCAGTACTGGTTTTATACAGTCGCTTTCCTTCGAAACGAGAAAGATCCACTTCTATATCGGCAGCAATGATCACCAAATCAGCCGCTGAAATATCTTCAGCCGTCAACTGGTTCTTGGCTCCCACCGAGCCACGGGTTTCGACTTTAATGCTATACCCCTGGCGTTTGGCTTCTGCTTCCAGCGCTTCTGCTGCCATAAAAGTGTGTGCGACCCCTGTCGGGCATGCCGTAATGGCAACAATGTGCTGAGCCGCAGAAGTTGATGCGGACTCTGCAGCGACGGGCTCCGCCTGCTCCAGCACAGTTGCCTGTGATACCGCCGATTGCAGGAAGGCATCAGGATCAGCCAGGCAGCCTGCCATGCCGCCGCGATACACTTTTTTACCAACAAAACGGCTCAGATCCACCGGGCAGTCTGCAATTACTACCACAGCATCTGCCTGCTCTATGGCGGTTTGTGACAGCGGTGTCACCGGCATAATACTGGACTGGGCTTCAATCTCAGCCTGCCAGTTCAGTGCATTGGCCGCCTGTTCCATTAAACCGGCCGCGATGACCGTATTTGCGATTCCGCTCGGGCAAGCGGTCAGTATTGCTATCTTCATGTCGTCACCTTTGTCATTCAACAATTCGCGTTTTGGCCAACAGGCTGCTGGTTACTGATCTGAACACTTTCCAACGTTTGGTTAAGCAACCCGGCATCAGGTACGCCGACCCCTACCTGGGTCACTGCCAGTGCCGACAAAGCCGTCGCAAACGCCAGTGTTTCTTGTTTATTCCATTGATTGAGGTAACCCCAGCATAAGCCAGCCACCAGGGTATCCCCGGCGCCAACGGTGCTGACGACCTCCATGCCTGGCGGCTGTGAGTACAGCCAGCCAGATTCATCCAGCCACATCACGCCTTTTTCGCCCAGCGACACCACAACATTCGCGATATCCTGACGATAGAGCGTTTCCGCGGCGCTTTTCAGCTCAGCGGGTGTTTCCAATGTCTTGCCGTACCAGGCGGACATCTCTTCATCATTGGGCTTCACCAGCCAGGGCGAAGCCGTCAGGCCGGCTTTCAGGGCCTGATTACTGCTGTCAAACAGCACCTTTTTGCCCTGCTCTTTTAATCTTTTGATCCATTCCGCACAAACTTGCGGGCTCAGTCCCGCCGGCAGACTGCCTGCAATCACAAACACCTCATGCTGCTCGGCCAGCTCAAACAATTTGTTTTCCATGGCGGCAACATCGTCCTGGCTGACTGTCACACCGGGAAAATTGATGTCACTGACACGGCCACTGGCTTCAACCAGTTTGACATTAATCCGGCTTGCTCCCTGCACACGGACAAACGCGTCTTCAATACCGTACTGGCTGAAGAGTTCACAAAACGGATCCTGATTTTCAGTTCCCAGCAGTCCGGTCACAGTCACAGCGGCGCCCAGCTCGGCCAGTACACGGGCGACATTGACCCCTTTTCCTGCCGGGTGCAGAGATCCTCGTTCGACCAGATTGACCGTACCGGCCTCCAGCACGGATAAACTGCCGGTCAAATCCAGCGCCGGATTGAGATTGACCGCCACCACTTTGGGTTGGGTGTCATTTCGGGTTGCCTGAGTGTTCATCTATCTGCCCTCACCCAGTCCGGCAGCAATCGCATCACCGATGGCCGACAGGGCTTCAGGGGCATCCGAGCCGTCAGCCATAAATTCCAGTTCATGACCATGCTTGACACCCAGCGCAATCACTTTCATCAGGCTCTTGGCATTGACAGATTTACCGTCGCCCTGCAGATTTTTCACTTGAATCGCCGATTCGAATTTCTTCGCCACACTCACCAGCATGGCGCCGGGGCGGGCATGCAGGCCGTGCGCATTGCGAATCTTAAACACCGCAGTGTTAGCCTCATCGCTCGCCGCTGGCTGAGCGTCTGTAAACAAGGCCGACAGTTGTGCCGCATCGGCTTCAAACAGGGTGTGCAGCTGGTTCTGGTACATCTTTTGCGCCAGCAGGTTCAGCGGTTTATGACAGGCCGCGTTACAGGCAGCCAGCATGAGCAAGCCTTTCACCGGTTGTTCTTGGTGGATGGATTGTTCTTGGTGGATGATGTCTTGTGACGGCGTCACAAAAGACATGGTCGTACGGCTTACCCCTTTGCTGCTTCTGGCCAGCCACAGTCCCTGCCCCAGATACGAAGCGCCCTCAGCTATCACATCAGCAACAAATGCGTTATCGGCTGCCTGCTTATTTTTAATCAGGCCAGCTGCTACCGCTGTCAGCTGCAGTAAATCGGTCGCAGGAAAATGCAGGGCAATCAGTGACTCATCAAAATCGGCTTCCAGCTGAGTGTCGCCATTGAGCAGTGAGATTAAAGCCTCAGCAGTGTTAGATTGCCGGATCTGCTCTGCCACACCATCTGCCGACAGCACTTTCGTCAGTTGTTTCAGTATCCCGAGGTGTTCGTCCGATTTCGCAGCAATGCCAATCGCCAGATACACAGTATTACCGTCACCCCAGTTGACACCCTGCGGGTAGTGATGAATTTTCACCCCGGTTTGCTGGACAAGATCACGGGTATCGGTTGTCCCGTGAGGAATAGCAATCCCGCTACCGAGAAAGGTCGAATTTTGCGCCTCACGGGCCAGCATGCCTTTGACATAGCCTTCAGATACCAAGCCTTGTTGTGTCAGTTCACCGGCAAGGGCCGATATTGCCGCGGTTTTATCTCTGGCTGATTGATTCAGCACTATGTCTTGCTGCGTCAGTGACAACATATGTTTCACTCCCCTGTTTGTTCTCACCGGCTCTGGAGGCCGGATATACTGAATGTTTTGTCTGATAACCGATTCATGCTCAATGACAACTTAAGCCAAGCTGAAACGATTCAGCAACGAGGTAAATAAAAAGTTTCAGCGATGTACCAGAAAGTATAGAATACCTGATAAGACAGTGCTGAAACCTTTCAGCTATGATGCTGGATCGATTCAGCAAGAATTGCAAACATTGGACATTGGATCCGTTTTCAATCTATGATCCACCACACACTTTGCCAGATTTTCGAGTGAATGAGACACGATGAAGCTAGATGAAATTGCCAGACTGGCGGGCGTTTCCCGCACGACGGCCAGCTATGTGATTAACGGCAAAGCCAGCCAGTACCGGATCAGTGAAAAGACCCAGCAAAAAGTCATGGCCGTGGTTGATGAACACAACTTCAAACCTGACCATGCGGCCAGCGCGCTGCGGGCAGGCAGCTCACGTTCGCTGGGCCTGATCATCCCGGATCTGGAAAACTCCAGTTACGCAAAATTGGCCAAGCTTCTTGAGCGTGATGCCCGCAAAGCCGGCTACCAGGTGATTATCAGCTGCTCTGACGATGAACCAGAGACAGAAATGAAAGTGGCGCAGACGCTGGTCGGGCGGCGTATCGACGCTCTGATTGTGGCGAGCAGCTTACCTGCTGACAATGGTTTTTACCGCCAGATCCAGGATGCCGGTGTCCCGGTTATCGCGATTGACCGTGGATTGGATGATGAATTTTTTGCCTGTGTAATCAGTGAAGATCACGATGGTGCTTATGCGCTGACCGAGCAGCTCATACAAGCTGACACTGCTTCTATTGGCCTGATTGGCGCCGTGCCGGATCTGGGTATCTCGCAACAGCGGGAAATGGGATTCCATGCCGCCATCCGTGATCACCGGCCAGACATAGCCGTCAATACGCTGTATGGCACGCACTTCAGCCCTGAAGAAGGCCAGCGCCTACTGCAGACCTGGATTGACAGCGATCAGGTGCCGGACAGTATACTCATTACCTCCTACACCCTGTTTGAAGGCATGCTGGACTGTTTTCTGTCCCACCCCAAGCTGATGGCCACCATCAAACTGGCGACCTTTGGCGATCACAGACTGTTGGATTTTCTGCCGATGCGCATACATTCTCTGCCACAACAGTTTGAAGATATTGCTGACAGCGCACTGGAACTGGCACTCAATGCCACCGCGGGACGGTACCACCCCGGCGTCGAAGTGATTCCGCGGCAATTAAAAATTCGCTGAAGGAAAGTAGGAATAACCAAGCTGACGCACCCAAGTATACGCATCGTCTCTGTGCCAGGCGCGAACCTGCGGGTAAGGTTCGCCCTGTGCCGGGTCTGTCATTTTCCTCTCCTCCGTCATTTCTGCGCAGGCGGAAATCCACAAGGGAGGCAGCATTTTATCGAAAATATTACTAAGATTTCGGCGAGAATAAGCACTAACTCTCAACCTCACAAAGCTCTGCATCATAGCCTACACAATTAAAGCTTCTACCTAATACGTTCTCTAATTTTATTATTTGATTTTCATCTAAATCAGCACAGTTTCCTTGTAAAGGAAAACCTAATAGATCTAGTACATCGTCATCTTTAAGTTCTAGCAATTGATGTTCAACAACTAACTCTTCTGTTTTTTTGTCAAATAATTCTAGTATATACATGTTATTTCTCTATTTTTCTGGATGGATCTCGAGGTTTATTTTGCTCACCCGTTATATGGTCAAATTCTCCGATGTGCTTGCCATTTTTATCATAAACTTCGACCTTGCCATGCTGTGAATCCCACTCATAAATATGTTTTTTATCTTTCCATCGCCTTCTCTTTGACCCTCCCCCTTGAACACTGGTTTTAGACTTTACACGTATTGCATCAGGAAATGCAGGTAACGGCGGTGTTCCATCAGGTGCAAGAAAAAAATGTATATCCCTATTAAGTTTATTAAATACCAAATAAATCGGCGCAATCCCTGAATCGACAGGGAACACCAAAATCGCATCGCTCCAGTGGGCTTCTTCTGCGGCAGGATAGGTTTCAACCGTCGGGGTTGGAATATCTGATATCGGTGTGGTGTGAATATCACCCGTCTCAAAACCGTCGTCATGATCCGGTGTCAGTTGCCACTCTGGCTCGCCCTCTTCATTCGGCGTCCAGGTAATATGCGGGCCGTTTTCCTCCAGCGCAACTGAGTAGCTGTTGGTCTTTTGATCCAGTCCGACATAACGTACCGGAATGCGGGTGTCATCCATGTGATACGCACGGACCTGCGGGTAAGATTCGCCCGGTGCCGGGTCGGTCAGGCGGATGCGGTTTGAATGAAGGGAGACATTTGCCAGTAAATCGGGTTGAGGGGAGAAATACACGCCACAATCAATGGAATTCACCAATTGTGGCGTGCTGTACGTTGATTACTCAGACTTGAAGCAGGGTAAGCCCTGCTCGGCGTACCAGCGTTTTAATTCGTTAATCACTGCTTGAGGCGAGTCTTCAATTCCACATTTGGTTGGATAGAACAACAAATCACACCCTTTTGGATGACGAACATGCTCTTCAAAAAAGTCCGCCAGTGTGTCGACGTCTTCCTCTTCGGCTTCAATGGTCTGCTCCAGAATTTCGAAGAACTCAGCTTCTGTGTAGTCCTGCAAGCTATTTTTCATTGTTAACATTGAGTCTCCCCTTAGTGCCATGGATCTCCCCCCAATGCAGGCGAGGTGTCACCACTCTTAGATTGTCCAGGTCATATACCGTCCCGCCGTGCTGGATTTGCTCGACGTGGTGCAACGAGAATTTCTTTAATTTTTTTTCTTTTCCAGGCGCTCCCCAGTGAAACTCTTTTTCTGTAGCTGGCGCATTACCTTTGCGTATGAGTGCCTGGTTACGACGATTAAACTGACTCATCAGCTGTGGATCTTTAGCCACCTCCAGCCAGAACGCAGACTGGAGTTCGGAAAACCGGTTGAACTTTTGCCCTCGCAAGGCAGTGGCGATGTGAGTAGGAATATACTGCCCCTGACCTTCATCAGCCGCCTTGCCCAGCCAGTAACCATCTTCCCACGGTACATCTTTTCCTTTACCTGTGACAACACCCGGTTGATTACGCCTGTCTTCTTTGTAAACAAGATAAATCGGCGCAATCCCTGAATCGACAGGAAACACCAAAATCGCATCGCTCCAGTGTGCTTCTTCTGCGGCAGGATAGGTTTCAACCGTCGGGGTTGGCATATCAGATATCGGTATGGTGTGAATATCACCCGTCTCAAAACCGTCGTCATGATCCGGTGTCAGCTGCCACTCTGGCTTGCCCTCTTCATTCGGCGTCCAGGTAATATGCGGGCCGTTTTCCTCCAGCGCAACGGAGTAGCTGTTGGTCTTTTTATCCAGTCCGACATAACGCACCGGAATGCGGGTGTCATCCATGTGATACGCACGAACCTGCGGATAAGATTCGCCCGGCGCCGGGTCGGTCAGGCGGATGCGGATCCGGCTTTGCACGCTGTCCAGGTTGTGCAGTTCTTCTTCGGTATGCTGGGTGTCGTCATCGTGCCAGATTTTTCGCTGCATCATCAGCACTGAGGTAATCCCGCCTGAGGTCATCAGCCGATAGTCGTCCAGCACACTGCCGAGTTTACCGGTCAGCCTGATGAGAGCGTTAGCGGCATCCTTATTGGCCGAACTGAGTGCCTTGTTGCCAACCGCGCCGCCAGCACTGCTCGCAAGTGCTGACTGGGTGGCTTGCTGTGCCTGAATAACTGCGATTGGATTGGCATGAGCCGAGCTGAAAAACCACGAGAACGGCCCGAAATGGGTGATCGGCTCTGGCGATGTACCGGCGTCTGTGCATCCTTGCGGGATATCGCAGGATTTGGCAAACACCGGCGCTACCACCGACTTGATACGCACGACGGGAATGTCTGCCGCCAGCCCGCTGGGATACATCGGAATGATGCTGGTGTCTTCAATGCACGAACCGTCGTAGTGATAGCAAGTGTTGAGCGGCTGATTAACATCGGCTGGCGGCACCGGCGGCCACTCCCTGACCGGCTCGGAGGCAGCCACAGCATCCGGTGATTGTACTGTCAGAATATGTCCCGCCTCCAGCAACAAGGGGTTTTCTTCATAGCCTGGATTCAAATCCAGTAATTCGCGGGCGGTCAGGCCGTATTGCTGTGCAATATCAGACCATGATTCCCGCTGTCCGGTGGCCGGATCGCGCTGTACCGTATGAGAGCTTGTTGACTCAGTCTGACGCTGCTCATTGCTACTGTTTTCCCGCACAACAACAGGCTCTTTGATGGCATCCAGCAGCGCACCGAGATCGATTTTGACGCCGTTTTGTACCAGCCAGTCTTCACTCAGATTATCCAGATGCAGGCGGGTGATCCGCTCGCGGCGATAGACCAGATACTGATTGTCTGCCTTCTGATCGCCTCGCTTCCACGGCAGTAGGATGGCACTCTGTGCACCCTGATAAAGCGCATCACTGAGTTGATCATGAGTGGAATACGTCGCCTGAAATGCCCAGCGCTGATTACCAAGAATCTGGTATTCCTGCACCAGCTTATCGTCACAAAAATGGTAGAAGTAACCCTGTGTGGGGTGGCCCAGACGACCGTCAATTTCCACCGCAGGCATCACAGCCACGAAGGCGTCCTGCGCCTGACCGGCTCCTTTGGGATGAACGGTCACCGGCTCAACCGGAGTCACACCCAGCGATGAGCTGGCGCGGATCACGTACAAATGTTTCGGCTCTTCAACCCTGACCTCTGTGGTGTGGCGATAGCCCTGTTCAATCGGTTTGATTTGCCAATTTGTCCGCCAGTCTTCTGCTTCGGTGTTGCCTAACGCAAATTCGCAAGTGCTGTGCTGGTGCAATGACTCTGCCGAACAGGACAGATCAAAACTGTACTCAAACTGTGCCACTGGCTCCGGGTCTTCCCCTGCCGACGGCGGAGGTGCAAGGGTGGAGTAATCCTCAAGGGGCGCATAAGCCGCCCTGGGATATCTTCGCTTCACTGAATCGTCATCCGCACTCACAATGCCTCCTTAACAAAAAAGCAGCTATATCAAACATTTTGCGCAAGATTTTACCACTGGGAAGCGGTTGCGGTGTGACGGTTTTTGAGGGGGTTTGTCAGTGAAAATAACAGGTTGTTGGTTGCGAATTGCCGGTTTGGGTTGTGGAAATGAAAGAGGCGTGAGGTTTTAAGAAGCTATCTTAATCAATACCCAGTCAGTTCCATAAAACCTTGTCCGTTTTGGCTGCCGGAAGCGGTCACCGGGCCTTCCCAATACGGGAAAAGAAACGGCAGTAACTGATCTTCCCTTTGCGCCTGCACATCGAGATCGATCTGTTGTGCAGGCACTTGCAGATGCCAGCGGGTCGGAATTTCCCTGCCGGAGAGTGTGCTTGTCGCTATCGGTGTCAATGAAGCCTGATCAGAAGACAGGGCGATTGAACGGCCATCCGGCCAGCTCAGGCTGCCGAAGGCAAAAGGAACATGCTGCGTACTGCGGAGCTGATAAAGCATTAATGCGCGACCATCATCCAGATGGAGAGAAAACCAGTCCCAGCCGGTTTGATGCTCAGACATCGCCTGGCTGCTCCATTCTCGGTCAAACCAGCCCTCACCTTTCACCGCTATTGTCTCGCCGTCCAGTGTCACAACCCCGTCCAGTAACAAAAATGGCATGCTGTAGTAGTAAGACGCCAGCCGCGGATCCTTGGGGTCTTTCTGGCTGTAACCCGCCTTACCCTGTCTGACCAGGTTGCCATAGCTCCGGATATTGAGCGTTGCGGCCATGCTGCTATCGCTCATGCTCGTATCACTATTAGTGTGAGCATCGGTGTGGGCATCTGAATGACTGTCTGAAAACGTCAGGGTGGCGGGAAACGGCGATGACTCCTGCCCCTGCCAGCGCCAGTTATCCAGCCAGAGACGATACGGTTTTCCTTCCACACCGGCCTGACCAATGCCGCCGCGGGCAAACCGCTCTGCCTGCCAGCGTTTCTCCGCCGTCGTCACCACCGCATGCGCCATAAACCGCTGCGTATCTTGCCAGCCAGTGGCGCCTTCAGAGCCTGAAAGCGGCTGAGTGGCGATGCGAAACAACGTCCATTGCACCGCAATCCATTGGCCTTGTGCCGTTTCCAGGTTGGCTGTCAGATACCACCATTCGGTGCGAAACCCCGGATGGCTCAAGTGATCCCTGGGAAACACCAGAGGCAAACCGGGCAAGACCTGTTCAAAACCAGCCTGGCTCTGCTGCGACAGTATGTCTGCTGCCCGGTTTTCTGGCACACTCGTTGGTTCGCACCCCGATACGCCTGACAGGAGACACAGAACAAAAACAAGCGGTTTGAACCGCGCATCAGCAAGCAGCATCAAAATGCCTCCCTGAGCGACAGCATGGCTGAGCGCTTAACCAAACGCCACACCGGCCAGGCACCGGCCAGCAGCAATGCTGTCAGCGCCGTCCCGAGTGTCAGCAGGTACTGAAGCGGGAAAAACTGCACAGGCATGGTCCAGCCAAAAGAATACTTAAGCACCACATCGATCAGCAGTTGTGCCAGCAGCAATCCAAGGGGTAAAGCAATCATTGCCGTCAGTACGCCAATAGCAGCTAACTGCCCCCCGCCCAGCAAGGCCAGTTCTTTACCTGTCATGCCCATACAGCGCAGTAAAGCAAACTGTCTCTGGCGCGATAGCTCACCTGCGATTGTTGCAATAAACAAGCCACCGATTGACACCAACAACGTGAGTTTACCCAGCGTGGCTGTGACGACGAAAGTGCGGTCAAACACCGCCAGTGCCTGTGCCATGATATGTGCGTTATCGCGAACCTGATTAGACTTCAGGCCAAATGTTTCCTGCAAGCTGTCCTGAAACACGGAGGTGTGATCTTTGTTGTCCAGGTGGATGGCAAGACTGACTTTGCCATCCTGCTGGAACAGCCTGTGCCATTGCTCATCAGACACAAAGATCTGGCTGTACGGGTTGCCGTAATCATAATAAATCCCGGCCATCAGCCAGTTCTCTCCCAGCCTTAACGGTAAATCAACACGCTGGCCGGGCTGCCATCCCCTTTTCAGCGCCAGAGATTCACTGGCCAGAAACACTTTATCCGTGCCGTTGTTCTGCAGCGCAGACCAGTAGCCGTCTAGATGTTGTTTCATGGGCAGCGACTGTTTTTCACCGTCTGAACGGCCAACACTGAGCACCTGCAAGGTGTGTTCTTTCAGCTCGGCAGGGACTTCCTGTCGCCAGCGCCACCAAAGCTCGGTCACTTCAGGCTGTTCAGCAGCCCAGTTTGCTATTACCGGAGCCTGAGCCGTGGCAGGCTGCACATAGATATCGGCAGCCAGCCTCTGGCCCAGCCAGGTCTGAGTTGCCTGCCGAAAGCTGCCAACCATGGTATCCATGCCTATGGTGGCTGCCAGCGCCAGCATAAACGCCATCGCCGCCACGCCCCGGTAACTCAGGCTGGCGGCGGCATCACTGAAAAACCAGCGCAACCGTGGCGATTTCAGGCATCTGGCAATGGCCTTAAAGGCCGCCCACAGTATAAATGGCATGATCAAACCCGCCGCCGCTAACAGACAGCCAATCAGCACAAAGCCGGCAAACTGGCTGTGATCGACAAAGTAGACAATGATGGCAGCAATAATAAATACGCCGGACATGCCAGCCTGCCAGATAAACTCTCGCCAGTTGCCTCGTACCATAGTCATATGCGCAGTCAGCCTGATCGGTTGGGTACGAATCAACCTCATTAACGGCCAGCCACAAGCCAGCAAAGTACCCAGAACAGCGATAACCAGACTCAGCGCCCCCCATTGCCAGTGCCATCCCGTTGTCAGCGCAATATTCGCCTGATAGAGATCACTCAGTGTCACGGCGACAGAAGGTAATAACTGACGGGCCAGAAACAGTCCCAGCAGATTGCCGCCCGAGACGCCAATCATCAGCCAGATGACCACTTCAATGCATAAGGCGCCCGCCAGCTGTCTGCCCGTCACGCCAGCCTGACAGAGTAAGCCAACCAGAAACTGACGCTGGGTTAACGACAATGACATGGCCTGATAGAAGATGAACAACCCGACGACAAAAGCCAGCATCCCCATAGCAAACAAATTAAGGTGAAATGCCCGGGTAAGCGGTTCCAGCTGTGCACTGTCGTTTTCCGTCAGGATCAGACCGCCGGGCAACAGGGTATTGATATCCTGTTGCTCCTGAGCGCTCAATGCACCGCACAGCACGGCAGTGAAGCCGGAACGGGGAAATAACTGCCTGACCAGCCCCATATCAGCCAGTAGGCGCGAGCCCTGAATCCGGTTGTTGCCCACCAGCACCAGACGTCCAACTGCATCGCCAGAATCCAGCCTCAGTAGCTGGCCCTCTGTCAGTCCTTTTACCGCGGCCAGTTCGCGATTTATCCATATCGGATAAGGCTTTTGTGTCAGGGACAGTGCTCCCGTCAGCTGACCATTAGACTGCGCGAACGGCAACATAACAAACGGGTCGATACCTGCCAGCGTCAGCTCACCGGCTTCAGCCGTCTGAATCCTGTGGGTTTCGAGGGGGACACATTGTTTATATCCCAGTCGCCTCAGCTGAATGTAAAAGCCCTGTGGCACAGTCATTCCTGCCTGATGATGACGGATGGCATACTGAAACGGGTTATCAAATAACAGCTCGCCTTGCCTGTAGCTCGATTTGGCCTGCTGATTGACCGCCAGCACGCCGACGAGCAGAGCAACGCCCATCATCAACCCCAGCAGCAAGAGCACTATCTGAAGAGGGTGGCGCCGGTAATGCCCCCACAAAGCATTAAAGACGGGGCTTCGCATTCAGTACGCCCCCTTTCAGCACTATGCTGGAATTCATGTAGGAGGCAACCTGCTTGCTGTGAGTCACCAGCAGCAAGGAGCAATTTAGCTGCTCACAAAGTCCGGTCAGCAATCGCATGACAGCCTGAGCATTGCGCTCATCCAGACTGCCCGTCGGTTCATCAGCCAGCAGGATGTCGGGCTCCATATATAAGGCCCGCGCAATGGCCGCCCGTTGCTGCTGACCACCTGACATTTCCTCCGGATAGCGCTTAAGTAGAGGTTTTAAATCCAGTGCAGAGACAATCGCTCGCCACAATTCAGGCTTTTCCGGCCAGCCTTTCAACTGGCGGCAGAATTGGATATTGTCTTGTGTTGTTAAAGTAGGAAGCAAATTAAACTGCTGAAAAATAAGGCCAATATGATGACGGCGAAAAGCCGTGCGTTCACGTTCTGTCACGGCATGAATCGGGGTATCTGCCAGCCAGATTTCACCTTGGTCTGCCTTATCCAGCCCTGCAATAAGATTGAGTAATGTACTTTTTCCTGACCCGCTTTCCCCCATCAATGCAACCTGTTCGCCCCGCTGTAATGTCAGTTCGGCTCCCTGAAGCACAGAATGAAACTCATTGCCATCCTGATACCCTTTGCAGAGATCAATCAGTTTCAACATCCTTTTTCTCCAAGCGTGAATCGAATGATGCCAAACCACCTTTAAGTATCATGGGCAGACAGCCAATAGTGACTATGCTCTCACATTGGAAAACGGATTAATTTACGTCATATCAAACAAAGCTCATTGCTACTGAGGTGTTCACTTCAACACTCATCACTTAGTGTAGTATATAGCGCCAGCAGGCTTGTTCCTGTCACATTGCGCCAAGCCTCTCTTTTATAGAGCAAAAAAAAGCACCGCCAGGATGGCGATGCTTATAATTTTCTGTTGGTGTTGTGGTCTACCCAATCAGTCATCCTTTGTCTGAATAAAGAAAAAACTGATTATCATGCGATAACATCCGGATCGGAAGTTATGGGATGAAACTTTAACCTGCCACCAAATTATTCATCCAGGCTTTTGAGCGTATGCGTATGCTGGAACCGATGATTTTCACCACTTCCTCCAATACCAGCATGGCGTAAACCCATTCCAGCGGAAGTTTCAGCACAAAGGCACAAAATGCAGTCAGTGGGATCCCTATCATCCATTGCGCCGCAATATCCTGATAAAAGCAAAAACGAATGTCGCCACCTGCCCGTAACACGCCAACTATCATGGTCATCGGCAAGCTTTTCACTATCATACCGACGCAAAAAATCATGAAGAAATGTTCGGTCAACTCCCGGGTTTCCGCTGTCATGGCAGCAAACAAATCCAGTACAGGATCGCGGCTCAGAAACATCAGTCCAGCCGTGACCACAGCAAAGCCAAAATTGATCACAGTGACGGCCCAGGCCTGCCGGTAAGCCTGAACCATGTTACTGCCGCCCAACTGATTGCCAATCAGTACGGCTGATGCATTGGAAATACCAATCAGCATCGCCAGCGCCATCGACTCGATAGGCGTCATCACCGATAAGGCCACCAAACCATCGACACCGGCCTGCCCGATAATGACGTGATACATGAAGATCCCGCCCGACCAGGCAAGATGGTTAAAAGTAGTAGGCAGCGACAATTTCAGGAAGCGGTTTATCATCTGAGCATTAAGTACTTCAGGAAACAGCGACCAGCGCAGCGCAATCGGGTGATCCTTGAGATGCAGATAACCAAATAGCAGCGCGATTTCGACCAGACCACTGATCGCCGTGGCCCATGCTGCACCGGCAATACCATAAGCCGGCATCCCCAGATTACCGAAAATCAGTACCCAGTTCAGGAACAGGTTAAGCGCAATGCCTACGGCACTGAACAGCGTGCTGATCGCAGGCTGATGCATAGCCCGTAAACCCACAGAGACACTGCTGCCCCACGACACAGCGTACAAACTCACGGCGGTAATTTGCAGATACTCAGCGCCCCGGGCAATCACCTCCGGGTTATTTGTCGCCAATCCGATAACCTGCTCAGGAAGCACAAGAAATACCAGCGCAGCCAGTGTGGCGACCAGGGTTGTCATGGTCAGCGTAAGCGCAACACTTTGCTTCATCCCGTGCTGATTGCCAGCACCCCAATACTGGGCCGCCAGTAATGCACCCCCCGTCGTCACACCAAACAGCATAATAGTAACGACAAACAGTGCCCGGCCAGCAATACCAATTGCCGCCACATCCAGTTCATTTAACTGACCCAGCATCAGAATATCGACCAGGCTACGGCTGGAAAACAGCATAACCTGTAAGGCAATAGGAAAAGCAATCGCCAGCAGGCGACGGACAAACACCCCTTCAAATAAAGGAGAAGCAGATGGCGACATACATATTCCTGAAAAATAAGGAGAGAACAAGAAAAGCGACAGGCCCGGATTTTATACTGGCCCTTTCAAATCACAAGTTGAAGTCACAAGTGAATGACAACCTGAACCGACCTGTTATTTACTCTATCTGACAGGCTACAAACCGTGATAAACATAATAAAAATATAAAAAATGCAGCGACTTCGCTGCACTTTAATGTCTCTTACTCTGCTGCTCGCGTGGGAAGTTCGGGAAGATAGTCACCTGCATTATCAGGATAAAGAATATATTCACCGTGGTATTTCACCAGCGACTTATAGTCAGTAACCTTGTACAGCAGTAATCCTTGCTGATAGGCCAAATCAATGCATTGCTGGATATTGCCGCGAACATAAACAGACAATGGCTTAGCCAGTCTTCCTGCCTCATCAAATGCTTCATTTGACTGCTTCGCACACACCACCAATGACGCCTGACCATCGGTGTGGTGCGTCACTTTTCGGTTCACTTCGTATTCTGTCGCCACCACCCAGTCGAGCTGCAGCAGCGCACTGTAAAACCTGTCCAATTGTTCAGATTTCACCGGACTGGTGGTGCCTTCTTCAGTCAGCACACCCGACAGCGCCCATGCGAGGTGTTCAAACTTCAGCTTCAGCTGTGCCTGCTTACCCATACTGCGTGCCATCTGCTGCCAACCCAGCAATGTTTTCGCCACACAATGATCATAGCGTTGCTGTTTAATCACTTTGGTGATCCAGGCACTCATAAAGTGCGTTTCACTCACCGGATTGTTGGGAGTTTTGCCTGCTGTAACAGAAGACTCCAACTCAGCCAGACCTTCATCCACCAGTTTGTTCAGCTCTTGATAAAACGCAGCCATAATTTTCTTTCAAATACTCTTATTCAATCACAGGTCATCAGGCGTCTTTCGCCAGTCCCCAATAAAACAAGCAGGCTAAGACTGCACAAACGGCCATCGTTCCTGCCAGCGGCCAGGCTGTGGTATCTGGCATCGCCGCTACAATACCGCCCACCACAGTACCTGTGCCGAAACGCATTGTACCAGCCAATGACGAAGCCGTACCCGCCATATGCGGATACTTGGCTAACAAACAAGCCATTGAATTACTGGCAACGGTAGAAATCGCGCCCACAAACAGCATTACCGGTACCACAACGCCCCACAGACCGAGTTCAAGCACCTGTCCTGCAATCAACCCTGCCCCGGCGATCAATTGAATGATCAGGCCCAAACGCAGCATATAATGCGAGCCCATTTTACGTACCAGCTTGCCATTCAAGGTGGTCATGACAATCAGACAGATCACGTTCAGACCAAACAACAAGCCAAAGTTTTCGGTGCTGACATGATAAAGATCGATGTATACAAAAGAGCCGACAGTGAGGAAAACGAACATCCCCGAAAACGAAAAACCGCTGCTCACCACCAGACCGAGCGCGGGGGCTGATGTCAGCATGCGCGCATAATTTCTGAGTGTGGAGCCTAAGTTAAACGGCAGTCTTTTTTCAGCTGGCAGGGTTTCGGGGATCATTTTTAACACGGCCAGAATGACAAGCACCGAAACCAGTGCAAGAAACCAGAAAATGGAACGCCAGCCGAACCAGACAGACAGATACCCACCTATCATTGGCGCAGCCAATGGCGCAATTGTCATCACTAAGGTGACAAAAGACATGGTACGGGCGAACTCTTCCCGTTCAAACATATCCCGCACCAGCGCCTGAATGATAACGGCGGCAGAGGCACCGGCAAAGCCTTGCGCGGCACGGATCCAGGTCAGTTCATTGATGTTATGGCTCATTGCACTCACCATTGCCGCCAGTGCGAAAAGCATCACACCGATTATCAGTACCGGGCGACGGCCGTAGCTGTCTGAAAGCGGGCCATGAATAAGCTGTCCAACGGCAAAGCCGGCGGTATACGCTGTTAGAGTCACCTGCACCAAACTGGGGCTCACGCCCAGATCTTTCGCGATAGTTGGCATAGCAGGCAGGTACATATCAATTGCCAGCGGTGTGAGTGCGGCAATTGCCCCCAGGATGAGGATCAGCGAAAAGCTCAGGCCTGGACTGTCAGATTTATTCATAAACCACTTATTAGCATATTGAAAAGGAAAGGGAGTGATTGTACGACAATTTCCGCTACTTAAATCTTTCCCGACAGGAAATGATAAGTTTCTTTTTATAGTGTACTAGCGAAAAATTGTGATGCGCGTTATCACAACGTTCAAGTATTGACCAAAAAATCGCATCTATGTTGCCTGACAGCGAATTTTCGCTGTTTTTCTCTGCAACCTGAACAGAACAAATAGCAGGTATTAAAAAGGCGTCGATACCCTACAGGGCCGACGCCTTCTCGCTTTACCGCTAAGTCGTTTTACCACTAAGTCGCTATAACACTGAGTCGCTAAGCCGCTAACAGATTAAAAGCTGGCGATTTCTTCTTCCGTTAGAGGACGATACTCACCAGGTTCCAGATCTTCATCCAGCACGACAGCGCCAACCTGCTCACGGTGTAACGCCACCACTTTATTACCGATTGCAGCGAACATGCGCTTCACCTGATGGTATTTCCCTTCAGAGATAGTGATCAGTGCTGCGCACTCCTCAAGAATCTCCAGTTTTGCCGGTCGGGTCAGATCTTTCTCACCGCGCAGCTGTACACCTTCGGCGAACTCCTTGATTGCAGAGGCCGGAATTGGATCGGCCGTTTCCACGTAGTACACTTTCTCGCAAACGTGGCGCGGCGAGGTGATGCGGTGTGACCACTGGCCATCATCCGTCAGCAGCACCAACCCTGTGGTATCCGCGTCCAGCCTGCCCGCCACATGTAGTTTTTCCGGGCTGACTTCATCGAGCAACACAAAGACGGTCGGATTAAAGTCATCCACATGCGAACAAACGTAACCCTGAGGTTTGTTCAGCATAAAATATTTCGGGCCCGTCATGTGCAGCGTGCTGCCATCAAACTCAACGTCACAGTCATCCGTGATTTTCAGCGCACCGGTTTTGACGATGTCGCCATTCACTTCTATTCTTTTTTCTTTGAGTAATTTACCGGCTTCCTTGCGAGTAATTCCCAGGGCGGTACATAAAAATTTGTCAAGCCGCATTGCAGGCTCCGAGTGGTGCAAAAGCGCCATTATAAAAACCTGACCTGCGTGATGCACGAAAAATCTCAAACCTGAGCCGGCTGAAGCGATATCACTAATTGCAACCCTTGATCACAAATTTTTACATCGCATTGCCTGAACTGCCACTAAGCTCAAAAAGTAGAACATTTCTCCATTTTCACGGTCTTCACTTATAGACAGAGGGCATGAGTTATCCGTATAAACACCTGAACAACTCACCACTGTGCCATGAAAACACCGAACAACTAAGGTTGACTTATGAACATCTCACTTGTAGCGCCTAGCCTGTCTTCTGTGGACATGCTGCTTACACTAGTTGGGGAACTCTTTGAATATGAAGTCCTGCCACAAAAGCGTGAGCAAACCACACAGGCAGTACACCAGATGTTGAACAATCCTGAACTGGGTCAGGTTTGGTTTATAGAAATTGAACATGAAGGCAATACTATGATTGCCGGACATATTATCCTGAGTTACAGCTTCAGCCTTGAGCATGGCGGACGAATAGCCCTGATAGATCAGTTCTACCTGAAATCCGAATGGCGCCAGCAAGGAATAGGCACTGAGCTCATGCCTCAGATTGAACATCACTGCGCAGAAGCCGGTGTGCATGCACTGACTCTCGAAGTGAACATAGGTAATAAAGGCGCCCGCAGCTTCTATGAGAAGCACGATTTTATTCCGCGCCGCCAGTTCTGCATGATGACCAAAACCATCAAGCCCACGAAACTGCCACTGAACATGGCTTCGTAATGATTGACCACCGGGGCTCATTTCTCTGGGCCCTACTCCGATTACTTGTCTAACACCAAGAAAAGCCGTTACACTCCCCTTCGCTTTCCACTAGTGACCGTGATTGATGTATACGCTTCGTCCTTATCAGCAAGACTGTGTCAAAGCCACAGTTCACTACTTCCGTAAACACAGCTCACCTGCAGTCCTGGCTCTGCCAACCGGGGCAGGGAAAAGCCTGGTCATCGCAGAACTCGCCCGGATAGCCCGCGGCCGGGTACTGGTGCTTACCCATGTCAAAGAGCTGGTTGAACAAAACCATGCCAAGTATGAAAGCTACGGCCTGAACGCGTCCATTTTTTCAGCCGGGCTGGGCCGGAAAGAAACCGATCAGCAAGTCGTTTTTGCCTCCGTGCAATCTATGGTCAACAGCCTTGAGCAATTTAACGATGAGTTTTCCTTGCTGGTCATTGATGAATGCCACCGGGTGCCTGATGATGAAAACAGCGCCTATCAGCGGGTTATCCAGCATCTCCAGCGTATCAACGCTGGTATCAAAATCCTTGGCCTGACAGCCACGCCGTACCGGCTGGGCATGGGCTGGATTTACAAATACCACACGCGGGGGCAAGTGCGGACAGAGCAGGATCGCTTCTTCCGTGACTGTATTTTCGAGCTGCCTATTCGTTATCTGCTTGATGAAGGCTTCCTGACCGAACCCAGCATCATGGACATGGCCGTCATTGGTTATGATTTTTCCAGTCTTAAGCCTGCCAACAACGGTCACTATAAAGAGGCAGATCTGGATGCGGTGATCGCCAAGTCGTCCCGCGCCACCCCAATGATCATCGATCAGGTGATCGATTATGCCAAAGACAGAAAAGGAGTGATGATCTTCGCCTCTACGGTCAATCACGCCAAAGAAATCATGGGTTATCTGGCCGGTGAGTCTGCCGCGCTTGTGGTTGGCGATACTCCGCTGGAAGAGCGGGATCGCATCATCACAGGGTTCAAGAATCAGCAGATCAAATACCTGGTGAACGTTTCCGTTCTGACAACAGGGTTTGATGCGCCGCATGTGGATTTAATTGCCATTCTGCGCCCGACAGAATCTATCAGTCTCTACCAGCAAATTGTCGGTCGTGGTCTGCGGTTAGCCGAAGGCAAATCGGACTGTCTGGTGCTCGAATATGCCGGTAACTGTTATGACTTGTACCAGCCGGAAGTCGGCGATCCCAAACCTGACAGTAACAGTGAAGTGATCATGGTGCCCTGCCCGGCTTGCGGCTTTAAAAACAGCTTCTGGGGCAAACTCGACCCGGCCGGTTTTCTGATAGAACACTATGGCCGCCGCTGTCAGGGCTATTTCGAAGACGATGACGGAGAGCGTGAAGAGTGTGGCTATCGCTTTCGCGCCAAATTCTGCGAAGAATGCGGTACGGACAACGACATCGCCGCCAGACGCTGCCATCACTGTGATGCGGTAATGGTCGATCCGGACAAAAAACTGCGTGATGCGCTGAAACTCAAAGATGCAATGATCATGAAGTGTACCGACATGAAGCTGGAACCGGGCAAGAACCAGTACGGCAAGCCTCAGCTGAAAGTGACCTACTTCAGTGAGGAAGACGGCCATATCAGCGAAGTCTGGACATTAGCCAATAAGACGCAGAAAAATGATTTTCTGAAGAAATTCATCAATCCCCACCTGGTCGATCGCCACCGGCCCTTCACCGATACAGCGCCAACACGTGTTGCCAGCAATGAACACAGGCTGCGGCCGCCGGAAATCATTATCGCCCGGAAAAACGGCCGCTTCTGGGCGATTCGGGATAAGTTGTTCGATTTGGATCAGTACAAGCAGTAAGTCTGATGATTCAGAATGAACAAAGCCGCACAGTGATGTGCGGCTAAATTCAGACAGTGAATTCCATCAAAAAATCAGAATGCGTAATCCACATTCACACCCCAGTTGCGACCTGGTTGCGTGTGACGACCCAAGCCGGGTTCACTTGCTGTAAAGCCTTCAATGTCCTGATAACGCCAGTATTTTTTGTCAAACGCGTTAAACAAGCCAGCACGAAGCACCAGATCTTCGGTTGGTGTGTAATAAGCGGTCAGGTCAACCACAGTGTAGCTTGGCGCATCAACATTAGTATCACTCGACCAGTCTGAACCAGATTTCGATGCAACATAAACCGCATTGACCTCACTGCCCCAGTCACCACTCGGTGCGTCATAACCAAGACCCACAACCGATGTAAACGGAGCGACAGAATCTAAGGCCTCACCTGTCTTTTTATCTTCGCCTTCCTGGTAAGCCAGAGATACTTTTGCGTAAGTACCGCTAGGCGCATTCAGAACTTCGTCCAACCAGAGTTCAGATGCGAATTCAGCACCATAAATTTTGGCCGAGTCTAAGTTTTCATTACTGGTGATTTGAATACCGCTGACAACCTCAGTTTGGGAAGCAATGAAATCTTTATAGTCGGTGTAGAAAGCCGCGATGCTCATCAAACCGATGCGCCCCTGTGTTCTTGCACCAATTTCGTAAGCAAGGCTTTTCTCTGATTTCAGATTCGGGTTGGCAACAATCTTGTAACCAAGCGCACTGTTATCTTTATCTTCATACATTTCACTAATAGTTGGTGAACGGAAGCCCTGACTGATCTGAGCGTATGTATTGAAACTCTCCGTCCAGTGATATACCGCCCCCAAACGACCCGTGACAGCATCACTTTCATGGTCTGACAGACCAGAAGAGGAAGCTGGTTCAGCCTGATAGTTGTCGTAGCGGAGACCGCCTGTCACCACCAGCTGATCCTGCATTAAATACAGTTGATCCTGCAGGAAAATACCGTATTTCACAGATTTTGCATTTGGCACTTCTACAGGACCAGGTTTCTCTGTCCCTGCATCCAGGAAATAGTCTTTATAATCCAGCTCGAACTCATTTTGTACAACACTCAAGCCATAAGTCAGCTCATGACGAGTATTGGATAACGCAATGGCTTTATTAAACTGTGCATCAAACTGAGTGCTTGAATCTTCACCGCCACGGTAGCGATTCCGATTACCATATCTATCAGTATGATCGTAGTTATCGTGTTTACTTTCACTCTGCTGCCAGTTCAACGCCCAGCTCACGGAATCCACAACGGCAAGATTGGCCTGCCATTCGTGGTTCAGCCCCAATCGGATCCGAGCATCTTCATCATGACCTCGCACATTGGTATAAACAAAACCCGGCATGAAACCGCCACCAGCATCGTAATTTTCCTGGCTCAGAATTTGGGCATCTGTATCGCGTGTATAATATTCTGCAACCAGACCAACCCGGTTGGCGTCGTTCACCTGGACATACACTTTGCCAAGCACGTTATGCGATGCAAAAGTCAGCGGGTTCGCCTGCCCACGACTGCGACCTTCAATATCAGCCCCATCACCATGCGCTTTTGTTTCATGGCCATCCCGATAGGTATAAATCAGCAAACTTTCAACAGCACCGGTACGATTCGCTGCTTCAATCGTTGCTTTGTATTGATCACTGCTGCTTGCGTAACCCGTTTTGACAGCCAGATGACTGTTTTCTCCAGTCTGTAATACATCTTCAGGATTTTTCGTTCTCAGCAAGACTGTACCGCCAATGGCATCACTACCATAGAGGCTTGAGCCCGGACCTTTGCTTACTTCAACAGCGGTTAAAGTATCAACCTCGAATCCATTTGAATACTTGCGCATCTGGTCGGCACCCGGATTATACCCGGCAGGCTGCTCAACATTATCAACCATGACTTTCACGCGATTTCCGGAAACACCACGCACAGTGAAATCAGAAATCCCGAAGCGGCCATTGCCATTCACCTGGACACCGGGCTCATACTTCAGCGCATCTTGCAGATCATTCGCCAGGTTTTTTTCCATGTCCTCGGCAGTGACTTTCGATACAGACCCCGGCACATTCATAATACTTTGCTCGGTGCGCGTTGCCGTAACCACCATTTCATCTGTATAAGATTTTTTTTCCTGAGCATGCAATGAAGGAGAAAGGGCCAGCAATACAGAGCTGGCAATCAGTGAGAGTTGTTTGTGATTCATATACCCTGCTATCAATTTTTTTATCAATTAGATTCGTTATTGGTAAAGATTATACAAAAACAAATGATAATTACTATCAATCTCAATGTTATTTATATCACAGTTGGGCAATTTTATTGGAACTAAGTCCAATTTATGAAACTTGTTGGGTGTATTTTGTTGCAAGTAGAAAAGAGCTATGCATGGGATGGTTCTGATGATTTTTTCGTTGTTTAAAAGGCTTGTCAGGATTTTTTCTTGTCAGTTTCATGAGGGAGTGTTAGTATCCGCGCTCAATTTGACGGTACTCAGTAAGGTCGCATTACTGAAATACCTTCTTTTATTCACTCACTTAAGAGTAGTTATCATGAAATTTGAAGCACAAGTACGTTCAGACCTGGGTAAAGGTGCGAGCCGCCGCCTGCGTCACACTAACAAATTCCCAGCGATCATCTACGGTGGCACTGAAGCTCCAGTTGCAATCGAACTGAACCACGATGACGTGATCAACCAGATGGATAAAGAAGGCTTCTACGATGCCATCACTCTGGTAATCGACGGTAAAGAAGTGAACGTTAAGCCACAAGACATCCAGCGTCACCCATTCAAGCCAAAAGTTCAGCACATGGACTTTATCCGCATCTAATTGCGGTTGGTGTGAAAACGCTGAAGAAAAAAGCGCCTCAGGGCGCTTTTTTTGTGTCTGGTGATTTTGCATGAAACGAAATGAAATTCTAGAACAGATCTTGCTGCGGATTGTCTGGCCCGTTCGCGGCCTGCATTTCCAGATCTCGCTTGCGCTTGAGTAAACGCAGGTAACGTTGCCGGCATAATTTGATCACATGCCGTTTTTGATCGTTGCTCATCACCTGCCAGTGAAATCGCTCTTCTCGGCTTCTCAGGCAACCTTTGCAATACCCTCTGTTATTCACCTGGCAGACACCAATACACGGGCTGGGAATGGTAAAAAGTTCTAACTGCTCCATATCCCCTTCTCTGCTATCTGCGTGCTATACGGTGAAAGGTTCATAACAACCACAAACTGCTTAAATTGCATACAAACTGATAGTAACGACTTTATGCTGATAACGCCAGTCGGCCAAGGGTACGCCCAGGTGAAGTAATGCCGATCTGTCATCAGTGAGCCACTTCACACCCATCACAATTAGTTAACATAATTACCTATGTCTTTTCTACGTAGTTTACGTCACTCACTAAAACACATGACGCACTAAGTATTAGTTATTTATCAAACAGTTAAATTTAACTAAAAAGATAACCTACGTGTTAATACGTAATACCTTAGTCGCTATTTATCACGATCTTATTTGATCTCCACTCAGTGTTATTGCGCTTGTTCAGGCCTATAGTTTGTTCAATGCTTTGATTGCATAGGGATTATCCCGCTATCACAATAACAATGAGGACGTGAAACATGAGTCTGGTAAAACGCACTGTACGCAATGCTCTGGTGGCAGCCAGCGCGGTTGCGGTTTTACTTTCCAGTACCGCCGCTTATTCCGCAGAAAAAGTCTATCGCCTGAAGCTGGCTGAAACCTGGGGCGCAAACTTTCCTATTTTTGGTGACACCACCAAAACCATGGCCGAGATAGCAGAGAAAATGTCTAACGGCCGTTTGCAGATCCGAATCGATTCTGCCAATAAACACAAAGCGCCGCTAGGCGTGTTTGATATGGTAAAAGCCGGCCAGTATGACATTGGCCACTCGGCGTCTTACTACTGGAAAGGCAAAGTACCGAATACCCTTTATTTCTCCACTATGCCCTTCGGTATGGTCGCGGCCGAACAGTATGCCTGGTTCTATCACGGTGGCGGCATGGAACTGATGGAAAAAGTCTATGGCCCGCATAACCTGCTGTCATTCCCCGGTGGTAACACGGGCGTTCAGATGGGCGGCTGGTTTCAGAAAGAGATCAAAACGACTGATGATCTGAAAGGCCTGAAAATCCGTATTCCGGGCTTTGCCGGTGAGGTACTGGCTAAGTTAGGTGCCAGTCCGACCAATATTGCGCCGGGTGAGCTCTACACAGCACTTGAGCGCCGTACCATTGATGCGCTGGAATGGGTGGGACCGGGCCTGGACCTGAGAATGGGTTTCCACAAAATCGCGCCTTATTACTATACCGGCTGGCATGAGCCTGCAACTGAACTGCAATTTCTGGTTAACAAACAATCCTGGGAGCGCCTGCCGGCTGATCTGCAGGAAATTCTGCGCGTTGCGATGCGCCTCTCTGCCTATGACATGTATATCTTAAATACCCACGCCAGTGCTGAGAACTGGTCAACCATGAAGGAAGAATATCCGAACATCAAAATCATGAACTTCCCGGATGACGTCATGGCAGCCATTCGCCAGGCCAACGATGAATTGCTTGAAGAGCAGGCCAAGAGTGATCCTCTGGCAAAAGAGATCCTGGATTCACAAGCGGCCTATCTGAAAAAAGCCCGTGAATGGACGTTGATTGCTGATAAAGCCTATCTCGACAGTCAGGCTGAACAGAAATAACACTAAAGTCATGCACCGGTCTGTCCGGTGCATACTTATTTATCAGTCTGGAATGTTGCCTCGCGACGGAGTTATTATGCGAAGCTTGTTAGCCTTCGAAAAAATCATCAACCGGTTTTCTGATTTGCTTGGCTGGATGGCCAGCACTCTGTTTATCATACTGATGTTCAACGTTTTTTATGATGTTGTTATGCGGTATGCCTTTAACCATGTTTCTATTGCCATGCAGGAGATGGAGTGGCATCTGTTCTCTGCCGTTTTCCTGCTGGGCGTTCCCTACGCACTTAAGGCTGGCGGCCATGTGCGGGTAGATGTTTTCTACGAACGTTTCACTCTCAAAACCCGCGCCATTATCGACCTGCTGGGGACACTCTTTTTCCTGCTGCCATTCTGTATCCTGGTGTACTGGTATGGCGTTGATTATATGAAAGAATCCTACTCTCTTGGTGAGTCCAGCGGCGACCCGGGCGGTTTACCTTATCGCTGGCTGATTAAAGGTCTGATCCCTCTTTCTTTCCTGTTTATGGCCATTTCAGGGATCGGAATGCTGCTGCACAACATTAACCGGCTGGTAAACCCAAGCCTGTTCCACGAAAAATAAGGAATATTCCGTGGTTGGTATCATCATGTTTATCGTTGCCCTGTTTGCCCTGTTACTCGGATTTCCAGTGGCATTTACCTTCGGCGGCATCGCACTGCTGTTCGGCGTCTGGGCAGAAGGGCCGGAAATCTTTGCATTCATGCCGTTTCGTATCATGAGCATTATGCAAAATACTGTGCTCATGGCCGTACCGCTTTTCGTCTTTATGGGCCTGGTGCTGCAAAAAACCCGCCTGGCAGAACAACTGCTGGAGTCCATGGGGAAACTTTTCGGTAGTGTTCGCGGTGGTCTGGCTATCTCAACAGTATTAGTAGGATCGCTGCTGGCCGCGTCAACCGGCGTGGTCGGGGCTTCTGTTGTCGCAATGGGCCTGATATCCCTGCCTGTTATGATGAAATATCAGTACAGCAAAGGCCTGGCGACAGGCACAATTTGTGCTTCAGGTACCCTGGGTCAGATCATCCCGCCATCCATCGTATTGATTTTGTTGGGTGACGTACTGGGAATTCCGGTTGGCGATCTGTTTCAGGCCGCTATCTGGCCCGGCCTCGCACTGGTACTGGCTTATATCGTTTACATCGTCATTTACAGCTGGTTGAATCCGGAAGCCACCCAGCCGATGGAACGGGATCCCGACCAGTCTCGTCAGCAGGAAGTTATCACGGCACTGAAAGCCGTGTTGCCGCCTCTGGCGCTGATTATCGTGGTGTTAGGGTCAATTTTTGCGGGTATCGCCACCCCTACCGAGTCTGCTGCTTTGGGCGGCATGGGGGCGGTTTTGCTGTCGCTCATTTACCGCCAGTTCTCATGGCGCATGCTGTATGACAGTGCATTTGAAACCGTCAAAGTAACCGCCATGGTGTTTGGTATCCTGCTGGGTGCGACAGCTTTCTCTATGGCATTCACCTACACAGGCGGTGATTATCTGGTCGAAGAGTGGATGCTGTCTTTACCCGGTGAAGAATGGAGTTTCCTGATCCTGACCATGCTCATCATTCTGATTCTGGGATTTTTCATCGATTTCGTTGAAATCTGCTTTATTGTGGTGCCGATCCTTGCGCCTATTGCCGATGCTATGGGGATCAATATGCTTTGGTTTGCCATTCTGATTGCCATGAATCTGCAAACCTCCTTCCTGACTCCGCCCTTTGGTTTCAGCCTGTTTTACCTTAAAGGCGTTGCGCCTGACGGTATTACCACGCGGGATATTTATAAAGGTGTTATGCCCTTCATTACCATTCAGGTTCTGATCCTGGCCTCTGTCTTAATATTCCCTGGCTTCTACGGACTGTAGCCTTGCAATGAAACCCCGCAAATCTAGAGCTAGCCGGCACTTTTTCCATAAAGTGCCGCTATTTTTCTTTGATATCCCCAACAAATTGTTAACATTCAAGACAACTATGCAATCGCTCAACAGCCCTACGTTTGCAACTATGCCCCTGAAAGTGAAGCTGATCTTACTGACACTGCTCCCATTACTGCTGATCAGCGCTGCGATCAGCTGGATTGCTATCCATCAGGCAACCTCACTCGGGCAAAAAGAAATCGCCACTTTTCGTGCCAGCCTGATCGCATCTAAAGAGCAGGCATTGAAAGACACTGTCGATCTTGCCCTCGATAGCATTAATCACATCTATCAAAACGCCGCAGCCAATGATGAAAAAGCCAAGGCGGAAGTAAAACGTGTTCTGAACGACCTGAGATACGGCAATGACGGCTATTTTTTTGTTTACCATGAAGATGGCACCAATCTGGCCCACCCTGTTTTACCTGAACTGGTCGGAAAAAATTTATTGGATTTGCAGGATAATAATGACAATTACCTCATTCAGGCACTGATAGAAAAAGCCAAGTCTGGCGGTGGTTTCCATCAGTACCTCTGGCATAAACCCTCGAGTGATTTAATCGTGACGAAGCTCAGTTATGCGGCATGGTTGCCTAAATGGCGCTGGATGATAGGTACCGGCCTGTACATTGAAGATGTCGCCCGCCAAATGGCCAAGGTCGAACAGGGAGTACAGGCTAACATTCGGACGACCTTCATTTCTGTCATTGTTCTGGTTGCCATCACCACTCTGATCATTCTGATCACCACGCTGGCGATCAACCTTCATGAGCACAGGTTAGCAGACAGCCGCTTAAAAGAGCTGGCGTATAAAACTGTCATGTTTCAGGAAGAAGAGAAAAAGCATGTCGCCAGAGAACTCCACGACGGGGTGAACCAGTTGCTGGTTTCCTGCAAGTGCCATCTGGAATTGCTTCAGGACAAAATAGCCAGATCAGACATCGAACAGGCCATACGCCATCGAGGTCTGAGTGAATCCTCCCTGTTGCAGGCCATTGCCGAACTGAGGCGTATCTCGCACAGTCTGCGTCCCAGCTCGTTGGATGACATAGGACTGACTGCGGCACTGGATAACTTGCTCAGTGATTTTTCCGCTTCGACCGGCATACGTGTCAATCGTTCTCTGACACTTGGCAACGCCAGCCTCTCTACAGATATGATGACGACGCTATACCGGGTGGCTCAGGAATCACTGGTGAACATCAGCAAGCATGCTCAGTCTGACGCTATCGATGCAGAACTTTCAGTGATACAGGAAAACTTGCAGTTTATTATTCGCGATAACGGGACGGGATTTAATGTGCAACACGCCATGAATGGCAAAGGAATCGGCCTTCGCAACATGCGTGAACGGCTGGAATTTCTTGGTGGCGAATTGGATATCAGCAGTGAACCGGGGCAAGGAACGGAAATTTTGGTCAACCTCCCTCTGAAACAAGGACTGGACATTTATGGCAAAAATTCAAGTGCTGTTAGTGGATGACCATCAGGTCGTCATGGAAGGATTTAAAGCACGGCTCGACAACGAAGCCAACATCGAAGTGATTGCAACAGCAAATAATGGCGATGAAGCGCTGAAAAAAGCCGAGCAGTGCCAACCCGATGTGGTACTGATGGATATCAGTATGCCGGAAATGAACGGTATTGAAGCCACACGCCATTTCCGTCACCGCTTTCCTGAGATCAAAGTGCTGATCCTGACCATGCATGACAATCGCGAATACATTCTTCAGGTCATGCAGGCCGGTGCAAGCGGTTATATTCTCAAAGAAGTTTCCGCACAGGAAATGGTACAAGCCATAGAAGCCGTGCATCAGGGCGGACGGTATTTTTGCCGACTGGTCGCCGATACCTTATTCGCCGCGCCCATTGTGCAGGCTGAGCCTGCTGAAATGGTGCTGGCGGCATTAAGCCGGCGTGAGGAAACTGTACTGCGTCAGGTGGCGCTGGGCAAAAGCAGTAAAAAAATTGCGATGGAACTGGGGATCAGCACCCGAACAGTGGAAACCCACCGTCAGAATATCAAGCATAAACTCAACATGCACTCCACGGCTGAGCTCACCGCTTATGCCGTGAAAGAAAATCTGATTTAGAACAGCCCCAGTTGCGGTGCAATAATGTCGTCAAAATGCCGTCCGATAAACGGCAGGATCCCATCTGCAATCGGCTTCAGCTGTTTGTCTATGTAATGGTCGTAATCAATCTGGCTTTGTCTGGCTTCCACCGGTTCCGGGCCATGTGTGGTGATGACATATTCAATCCAGCCGCCAGTCTGATACTGCAATGGTCGGCCCAGCTGCTGATTAACCTCGTCGGCTCGCCGGGCGGCCCGGACATGGGGCGGTACATTCTTCTGATACTCAGACAAGTGACGGCGTAACCTTTTGCGGTACACCAGTTTGTCGTCAAATACTCCCTGCCCGGTCATTTCCACGTAAGCACGTACATACTCTTCCACGTCTTCGTCATGAAACACTTTACTGTAAAGAGTCTGCTGAAACTCCTGTGCTAAGGGAGTCCAGTCGGTGCGGACCGTCTCCAGCCCTTTAAACACCATCTCTTCAACACCGCTTCGAATCACAAGACCGGCATAACGCTTTTTACTGCCGGTTTCCTGTCCCCGAATCGTCGGCATCAGAAATTTGTGGTAATGGGTTTCGTATTCCAGCTCAAGAGCGGAGGCAAGATTGTAATGCTCTTGCAGATGCCTGGCCCACCAGGCATTGATATCAACCACCAGCCGGGCACCGATGGCATCCGCATCCTCACCGCTGTGGGCCTTTTTCAGCGACACAAACGTCGAATCCGTGTCGCCGTATATCACCTCATAACCCTGCTCTTCAATGCGCTCACGGGTCAGCTTCATAATTTCATGACCCCGCATGGTGATCGAAGAGGCCAGACGATGATCAAAAAAACGGCAGCCTGAGGAACCCAGTACGCCATAAAAAGAGTTCATGATAATTTTTATCGCCTGCGAAAACGCTTTTTCGCCGTCTCTTTTCGCCTGGTCGCGTGCGGCCCACAGCGCTTCGATCATTTCGGGCAAAAAATGTTTCTGCCGGTGAAAGCGGCCGCCCCGAAAGCCAGCAATGGCCTGCTGCTCAGATTTCCCCTCATCCAGAAGTAAACCTTCAACCAGCCCCATGGGATCAATACAGAATGTGCGGATTATCGACGGGTACAGCGATTTGAAATCCAGCACCAGCACCGAGTCATACAAACCCGGTTTCGAGTCCATCACATAACCGCCGGGGCTGGCGATCCAGTTTTCGCTTTCAAGATTAGGGGCAACATAACCGGCGCGATGTAACTGAGGTAAATATAGGTTGGTGAATGCAGCAACCGAGCCGCCGACTCTGTCCAGCTCGACGCCCGTCAGCCGGCTACGTTCCAGCGCAAAATCCAGCAAGTGTGTTTTTTCGAAGATCCGGGTAACCAGTTTACAGTCCTGCAGGTTATAGCGTGCCAGTGACACTTTATCTTCGCGGAACATCTGATTAATTTCAGCCATGCGATCGTACACATTGTGAATAGCTTTGCCTTCGCCGAGCAGTTCTTGTGCGACCGATTCCAGCGACCAGGAACGAAAGTTATAAGTGGCCGTTTTCAGCGTATCAATACCGTCCATCACCACCCGGCCCGGAATGGTGATGAAACCGGCATTCGGGTTCTGACTGGACTGGCGCCAGTGCGGCGTCTGCCTGCCACGGCCAAGCCGCAAAGGCAATTTGTGCCATTCTGCACGCCGCAGTAACAAGCGCCAGTCAAAATCCACCACGTTCCAGCCGATAATGACATCAGGATCGTAGCGGATAAACCACTCCTGCATGGCCACCAGCAGGGCTTTTTCATCCCGGACCCATTCAATCCATGTCAGTTGCTCTTGCTCTGCGTTGAGTGGCTCTCCTACCATAATCACCCGGCTGTCAGCCTCGCTGTGCAGACCGACAGAATACAAAACGCCCTTCTCTGAACATTCAATATCCAGTGAGACTACAGACAGTGAAGGCAGATAATCCGCCGATTTGGTTTTCACCTGACGAAATTCGGTATACCCGTCTCTGATAACAGCATTCCCTGCAAAGGCAATTCCACCGCGGATGAAACGCTCCATCAGATAACGGTCAGCAAGCCGGATATCATCTTCAAACACTTTAATGCCTTCTGCTAACAACAATGCGCCAATCCGAAGGCTGGAGCTGATCGTAGCACTGTAGCAGGCCGACATGGTCTGGTGCTGAAAGTCTTTCATGTCCAGCGTGCGCCAGTTGACTGAAAAACCGTGTTGGGTAAGTACAGTGTCTGCCCTTTCCTGCTCGCTGGCCGGAATAAAACACACGGGACTTTCACCGTCGATAACCAGCTGGCAAGGTCCTTGGTCCGTTTTCACCCAGATAACAATCTGAGTCTGCCCTTGCCTGTCCCGGCTTTGACGGGTGAGTACGAACCCCTCAGCTTGCTGAGATAAAGAATGTGTATTTTGCCCTGGTGGAACGTGGGGATGCTTAGCCGATTTTGCGTTCAATTTTATTCCACTCATCAACAAGCCACTGGCCAAAACCCTGCATCAAAAACAAGGAGGCCTTTTTAGGCACTTGTGTCCGGCTCATCAGAATATACGCACGCTCAACGTCGACAGCTTTATCAGGGTAATTGTTCAAAAACAGATCTGTGGCCTCTCTGACTGACAGGGCCAGCACTTTTTCCCGGTGAAACACAAGCGTATATGCCGTCCACAGCATTTTCTTCCCTATATATTCACAGTAGTCAAGGTAATGCTCAGGCACCCGTGTTTTCAGGATTTTCTCCCGGTATTCAATGAGGATGGGTTCAAAAGGCCCATTTAATGATTTTGCCGCGTCCCAGCTGGGTTCGAAGGCACCAAAGCGTCCGGACAAGTCATCGCCCTTGAGGCACACACAGCAATGTCTGAGCCAGAAACCCCACTGAAAAATACCGTCCAGTGACAAGACATCACGCGTAATGGCGAGCCTGATATCCAGACGTTTCACTGCCCTGTAACGCCTGGCAATATGAGTGCTCAGGCTGTGCAGCCGGCTTTTTTCCAGATCGTTCAGTGGCCGCTCAAACACCAGAGTCAGGTTCAGATCGGACTGCCCGGGCACAGCATCACGACGTGCAACGCTACCTGCAAGGTATACGCTGTGAAGTGTGTCTTTGAACAGGACACCGAGGTGTTGCAAAGTCTCATTAATACAGGGTTGAAACACCGGTTGAAAAGGCCGGTTGTTATCAATGACGGGAAGAAAAGTTGGCAATATCTGTTTCCTGGAGCACCGCACTGTCTGCCAGCATCATAGCATGAAAGTGGCAGCCTTAAAGTTGGCGGCAGGCTTAAACGCTGCAATCTCAACCAACTAAGGCCTGCCCGCGCCTGCTACAGCACAATCGTCTGTATCATAGCCATCAACAGGTGGCCTTGGTATACTCCCGGTTCTATTCAATAAAACTGATATTGACCCAAACATGGATAACTTAGACCTGATTTCATACGACGACGTTATTGAAGCTGCCTACGATATTTTTCTGGAAATGGCACAAGACAGTCTGGAACCCGCCGATGTCTTGCTGTTCACGGCTCAGTTTGATGACCGTGGTGCTGCAGAGGTTGTAGAAACCGGAGAAGACTGGCCAGGCCATGTTGGCTTCGCTGTTGATGGCGAAGAATATGCAGAAGTGCGGATCGGGCTGGTGAATGAAGCCAGCGATGAATTAGATGACGTCTTTGCCCGCATGCTGATAAGCCGTAATCCGGACAATAAATTCTGCCACATCTTGTGGAAACGCGACTAATCAGGTGATTAAGTCAGATACAACAAAAAACGGTGCTGATATCAGCACCGTTTTTTTAAATCATACCAATACAGGCGTTTCTTCCTGCTGACAACGTCTGACCCAGAGCAGGCTGGCAATCGCCATCAGCACCATGCACGTCATTATTGCGCCCAGACTGAACTGGTCTTTTGCACTCAGCATAGACGCTACCAGCGTCGCAACACCCGCGCCTAAGTTTTGCAAACCACCCAGCACAGCCCCTGCCGTACCGGCATGGAAAGGAAAAGGCTCCACCGCTGCTGTTGTGGTAACAGGAAAAACAATCCCGGAGCCAATGAAATACAGAAATGCGCCGCCAATCAGTGAACTAACAGTGACTAACCCTGCCATCCCAGGCAACAAAATGGTTATCGCACCGAAGCCAAGTGCTGCCAGCCCGACATAAAGCACCCGCTGCTGCCCCATATGCTTGAGCAACAAAGTCGACATCCAGGAGCCCAGCAGATATCCCGGCAATGGCATAACAAATAGCCAGCTCACTGTCGTCGGATCCAGCTTCAGTACATTACCCAGTAATACGCCAGCGGCAGCTTCAAATACAGCCAGCCCTGAAAAGGTTGCCACTAAGCACATGACATACCCCTGAAATTTACGATTACTCAGCACATATTTGTAGCTGACTGTCACACGTTCTACCCTGCGCTTCTCAGCAGGCAGGGTTTCGGTGAAGCGGGATAAAATGATCAAGGTAACGGCAGCACCCAACGCCAGTAAAAACACATAACTTGCCGACCAGCCAAATGCCTCGGACAGGTATCCGCCCAGTACCGGCGCAATCAGCGGCGAGAAAATAATGCCCATGCTGACCAGGCTGTTTACTTTGTGCAGCTCTGCACCTTCGTAACAGTCCCGGGTAATGGTTCTGCACATTGCGCCACCGCACCCGGTTCCCATGCCCTGAATAAAACTGGCAAGCAGAAAAACTTCAAACGAAGGGGCAAAAAGCGCCAGTATTGTGCCGAGTATGAAAATACACATACCGGCCAACATCACAGGCTTACGTCCAATCCGATCCGATAAAGGGCCGTAGACGAACTGAGACAAGCCGTACGGAATGAGATACGCGGCCATCACAGCCTGCAAGAAAGCGGGCTTAATGCTGAATACCGCTGCCATTTGTGGGATCGCTGGCACGTACATGGTTTGGGTCATTTGCCCAACGGCGGCCAGAATAATAATCAGGAACAACATTTTTGCCACACTGGCAGAATAAGATTGCCTTTGCACAACCTCACTCCTTACAACAATACAAAGAAAAAGATAAGTTCAAGTCATCATAAGTCAATGCGGAGAGTGAACGTTGAGAAATGGCTGCAGAATCGACCATTTGCATCAAGTAGCCTTATGACGAGCTTTCGAGCGGGATAGTAATGGCAGGCAAGGCAAACAACAAGTAAATCCTAACCTAATCAGCACGATACTTTATTATAATTCGAATTATAAAAACTAATCTTAAAATTGCGGTTTTACGGGCAAAAAAAAGCGAGCATTTCAGCTCGCTTTACAATCGGCTTTTATCCGGTTTCAGTCAAAATGAAAACGGTGTTTACCACGGCTGGCTTTGGCACGAAGGTAATTTTCATTGCCCTCTTTCAAGTGTGCTTTTGTACCCACTACTTCTTCAATCGAAATGCCTAAAGCTTCCAGGTCCTGAATTTTTTTCGGGTTATTAGTGATCAACCTGATGCTTTCAACACCTAGTGCTTTGAGCATTTGTGCCGCTTCGGAAAAATCCCGGAGATCATCACCAAATCCCAAATGATTATTCGCTTCGTAGGTATTCATGCCCTGGCTCTGCAGCAGGTAGGCATCGATTTTGTTATACAAACCAATACCACGGCCCTCCTGACGCAGATACAAGATAATGCCACCTTCTTCAGCCATCCGTTCTATGGTTTCATCTAACTGCTCACCACAGTCGCAACGTGACGAATGAAAAACATCCCCGGTAAGGCATTCAGAGTGCATCCGAACCAAAGGAGGGAGTTGTTGTTTATCTGCATCACGGAAAATAAGCGCAACATGCTCTTTTCCTGAAGCTAGGCCATCAAAAGAGAGAATATCGGCAGGGATATGGCTTTTCGTACCGACTTTAAAGGGGACTCTGGCCCTTACATTTACCATTTTGTTTTATTACCTCTCATACAACCACAGTCTGACGACAATTGATTGCTATGTTATCTACCGACACAGTTCATTAGACCGCTGACTTCAATGCGCTGTTGGTATGCATGTGGCGCTGATGATATCTAAAATTATGACACTAAAACAGTCATCACCGTTGACTTATGCTCCGGTGCCACCCACTAAAAGTGTTATAACATAACAATTAAGTCATGAGCAATAATGATTGTTGTCAGAGATAAAGGGCCCTGCATACCTCAGAGCCTCTGTTCTAGCCCTGAAACTGATCGTGAATCTCCTGACTAAAGCGAAGTAAGGTATCAAGGATACGCTCACCATCCGCCCGCAGCCCGTTATGCTCGAACTCATTCGTCATCCAGGCTTTACTGTTTGGGATACCGGCCAGAGTGTCACGGCTGTAATCGAATTCCACGTACATGTCTTCGACATAAACCGCTGCAGCCAGCGGGACCTTGTTAGCGGCCAGCTGACTGGCATCATATAACGCTGGCCAATCTGCTTTTTCTGCCAGAATAGCTGCCGCTTCACGCAATGGTTTCAGAGTGTCGAGCTGCTCAAACATCCACGGATAAACCATTTCTCCGGTAAAACAAAAATCTTGGCCGGGCTGATAATGACATTGCGGGTATTCATCGCGCACCCGGTGCGCAGACCAGCGGGACGCCTGATGCTGACAATAAATTGATTCGTGCAAAATCGCATAAATCGGATTGGTCTGGTAAGACTGCTCCGCCAGCATGGCGTTAAGGAAGCTATAGCTGAGTTCCGGTTGCCCGCTCACCTCGACAAATGCACTCTCCAGCTGATAATAGAGCGCCAGATCCCCGCCACTTCTGCCGAGATTGATGCCAATCAGCTGAAACTGCTCAACAGTAAATCGTTGCCCGTTCGGCAGAAAAACATCTTGGGTCAATACATGATCCGCAATGCGATTACACAATGCCTGAGCGGCAGGAAAACGCTGAAAGAAAGCCGCATTTTTATCCAACACCCGGCGATAGGTTGCCCGGTACACCTCATCAGCATGGCCAGAAATTGGAGGAATTCCGCCAGTTACACAGGCGCTCATCAGGCTGTCCGGGTAAAAAGAAAGATAATGCAGAGCACAAAACCCGCCAAAGCTTTGCCCAAGCAGTGACCATTGTTTGATCCCCAATGCTTCCCGAATGGCTTCTGCGTCACGCACTATATTATCTGCCCGAAAATGGCTCAGGTAATCGGCTTGCTGCTGCGCCGTTAACCCTGCCAGAGTCTGCGCATGGACCGGCTCACTCTGTCCGGTGCCCCGCTGATCGAGCAGCAGGACTCTGTAATCTTTCAGTGCCCGCTTCAACCAGCCACTTTCGGCCTCCGGTCTCGGTGATGGGAAACCCGGGCCCCCCTGCAGATAAACCAACCAGGGTAAATCGCTGCTTTCCTTGCCTCTCGCCACCACTTCACGGGCAAATACACGAATCTTTTGGCCTTCAGGGTGGTGGTAATCCAAAGGCAGTTGAAAAACGTGGGGCAGACAGAACATGTCCCCAATATAAAAACCTGATTGCATCATTTTCTCCATGTACCAACGGAGGACTTTCCGTCTCTACCTGGTGCCATGTGCCAAAGGATGGTCACTGTCACCGGTTATGGCCATCACGCTACTGGTACGTCATTGTGTATCGAGTACTGAAAATCAGGTTATTGCCTGACTGTCGTTTTGTTGTTCAGCATATCAGCAAAATACACCAAAAATTCACGGCCGATTTCCTTACCTTGCATGTAATCCAGATTCAAATCCTGCTGGCTGCTCAACAAAGCCTTACTATGCAGGGCTTTTTGCGGCGCAATCTGGATCACTTTCAGTTCCTCAGGAGGATGAATAAGGAAATCATTAACATCTTTGTAGGTTTGATAGTAGCGGTTGAGCATATCAAACACTTCAGAACGTTTACCGGTTAAGGACAGAAAACGCTCTACATTCAACCCACTGAGCCATTTACGGTAACCATTCACCGCTTTTTTCTCTTCTTCGAGCTCTTTATTCATTTCATCGGCTGCGATCATGCCTTGTGTTTCTTTATCCAGCCACAAACGCTTCCAATTATCGAAACGGTCGGTCAGTTCATGACGCACCGCTTTCACGCGGTCGAGAGATTCATTCAGGCTGAATCGCTCAATATATTCCGGCAGGGCAACTTCGATGCGCTCTCTCCAGTCATCCAGCACCCCCGGTGTTTGCTGTATCATCTGCAAAGGTTCGGTACGAACCACTATGACCAGCTCAGCCCCTCGCTTCCAGGCTTCCTTCACAGGTACAGCCGCACTTACTCCGCCATCGACCCATTCAAGTTCATTGAGACTAACGGGTAGATTATAAAGCAGTGGAATGGCACAGGACGCGCGCAGTACATCACGCCAGTTGTCTTCGTACATAGGCAGGTAGATATCCTGCAAGGTATCTTTGCGCGTGGCACAGGCAAGTGCCTGACGATACGTCAATACGCGACGGGCCGTCGAGACATCTAAAGGCGTTTTGCCATTGAGGCCAATCTGATCAAAGGCCCAGTCCAGATTCATCGGCTTTTGCTGACTCAGATAATGGTAGAGATTAAAAAACTCTTGTTGGGTAGTCAGGTTAACGATGAAGTCATGGCCAAACTTGGGTTGGCGGCTGATGAAAGAGGAAAGGTTCAGCGCGCCGGCAGATGTACCGATGTAGAGTTCGAACGGGTCAAATCCGGCTTCCAGAAAGGCATCAAAAACACCGGCAGTGAAAATGCCGCGCTGCCCGCCCCCTTGAACCACCAGTGCAATTTTTTGCTTTTTTGATTCCGACAATTTTGCAGAAAATGTGTCGACAAGACTGTCATCCAGATCCCCGAGACTAAAAGGCAAGTGATTCATACACCTAACTCACTCTGTTAAAAAACAAAAACCTTCCCCTCATTTCATTGTAAGGCGAATGCTCAACAACAGGAGAAAAATAATAACAGGGTGATATATAACGATTAATGCGTTATTGCCGTCAACCCAAATCCGAAAAGGACTATCATAATGATAACGGCAACGGTTAACGCCATTTTAAATTCAGGGGTTAAATGATTCATATACGCTCCATATTTACTATCACTGTGAGTGCGGGCTACCAGCACCATTCACTGGTACTAACACTAGCAGATTGTAGGGCTGAGCGTGCACCTTGACCATACAATAAACATGGTTTTAGGGCGACTATCACAATTATTTGATACTGGCGCAAGGAAGGAAAAATGGCATTAAATAACAATCATTTATTCATAATGTGCATTGTCTCTGCTCTGGCAATCACACCTGAAACACAAGCGAGTTCGCAAAAACCAATCTATGTGACGCCGTATTGGGGTTACTCCTTTCCGGATAGTATTGAGTCTGAGGGCGGGATGACAATATCCCCGGATAACGTGGGTCTTTTCGGTGTCACCATTGAAGGTAATTACGGAAAACAATCATTATTCAATGGCCGGATTGGATTTACTGCACAGCACATGAAAATGCAAACCAAAGGCTTTGATGACGACGGCAGTGCAACGTTTTTTCATTTTCAAAGCAGCAGCCATTATCGCGTAGCCCCTATGCTTACCAGCTTTATCGGCTTAAGTCTGGGTGGGACACTCATGGATGTCAGTTGGTCAAAACAGAATATTTTATTGTCGGGCGGCGCCTTTTTTGGTTCTGACTTTTTCATCAATAACAACACCAGAATTCGGTTAGAAGCCAGATGGTTAGCCAGCCGTGTTGACAGAAACACCACTGCTGATTGCCAAGGTACGGCAGGAATACAAGCCTGTGACGTGAATATCGATAGTGACTGGTTGAGTGTGTATCAAACCAATCTTGGTGTCAGCTTTGTGTTCTGAAAGAAAATAGTAAACTACTTACTTAGTACAATTAGTCTTCAAAATGTTGCAAAAGTCTAATTTTTGACTATTTATTAGTCATCGACGCTAAAAAATTAAAATAAAACAATTCACTCAATAATCACAGCATTACGGTGTGATCGTCTAAACATTTCGTTAACAACTTGTTATTTCCACAGTACGGAGGAATAAGTCAATAGTAATGCCTATTTATAACCAATAGTCCAAAACTTACTGTCTATTGCGCTGGTAAGTATCAGTGGTTAATCTCGTTTTAACTGCGTGGGGTTTCAAACCAAATTCCACGATACAGGAAGTAAATACTTAGAATAAAAAACTTAATAGATACTGTTTCATAGAGAAAAACAGTACACAAGGAGATACTTATGAAACGCGAACAATGGGGAACCCGAGCCGGATTTATTCTGGCAGCCGTGGGTTCTGCTATAGGATTAGGGAATATCTGGCGTTTCCCCTATATGGCTTACGAAAACGGCGGCGGCGCATTTTTTATTCCATACCTTTTCGCCATGATAACGGCCGGTATTCCATTCATGATTATGGAATTCAGCCTGGGACATAAGCTGCGTGGTGCAGCACCAAGAGCGTTTTCCAAGCTAGGTGTGAAACTGGAATGGCTGGGCTGGTTCCAGGTATTCATTGCTTCTGTCATCGCCGTTTATTACGTCGCTGTTATCGGTTGGGCCATCTCATACCTGGGCTTTGCATTCACTCAAAGCTGGGGAAGTGATACTAACGCTTTCTTCTTTAGTGAATATCTGAAACTCGGGGATAACTCGCCAAGTAATCTGGGTGGACTACAACTGCACATCGCCATTCCGATGATCATCGCTTGGGGTATCACATTCGCGGCTATTTTCACCGGTGTTAAAGGTGGTATTGAGCGCGCGAGCAAAATCATGATGCCTTTGTTGTTCCTGATGGTGCTGGCGCTAATTGCCCGAGTTATTTTCCTGGATGGTGCACTGAACGGTCTGAACTACCTGTTCCAGCCTGATTTCAGCAAAATCCTGGATGCAAAAGTGTGGTCTGCTGCCTATGGGCAAATCTTCTTCACCCTGAGTGTCGGTTTTGCCATCATGATCGCCTACTCCAGCTACCTGCCTGAGAAATCCGACATCAGTAACAATGCCTTTATGACGGTATTGATCAACTGTGGCTTCTCTATGGTAGCGGGTATTCTGATTTTCTCTGTGCTTGGCTATATGGCTCAGGAACAAGCTAAACCGCTTACTGAAGTCGTTTCTGCCGGTGTGGGTCTGGCCTTCGTCACCATTCCTGCGGCAATAAACCTGTTACCGGCTCCGTATATTCTTGGCCCGGTGTTCTTCCTGGCTCTGGTTGTTGCGGGTTTGAGCTCACACATTTCAATCATTGAAGCTGTGACCTCGGCGGTAATGGATAAGCTGAAATGGTCGCGTAAAAAAGCAGCTTCCGTAGTTTGTGGGGTTGGCTTTATCGTCTCGATGGCGTTTGCAACCAATGGTGGCCTGCTGCTGCTGGATCTGGTTGATTACTTCATCAACAACGTTGCCCTGCTGGCAAGCTGCCTGATTGAATTGCTGGTTATTGGCTGGCTGCTGAAAGTCTCTGACATTCGCAGCTATGTGAACAGCATTTCTGAGTTCTCTATCGGTAAATGGTTTGAAATTTGTATCCGCTTTATCAGCCCAATCATGCTGGCAATCATCCTGGGTACGAACCTGACCAACACCTTTAATAACGGCTACGGTGGTTACGAAACGTCTGATTTGCTAATGCTGGGTTGGGGCCTGGTAGCTGCGATGTTTGTGATTGCAGTGATTATCAATGTTGCATCTAAACCACTAGAGAATAACGAGGTATAAGTATGACTGCTGGTGCTATCATCATGATGCTATTCGGCCTGGGTATTACCTGGGGAGGCGCAGCTTACTGCATCTCAGTAGCGATGAAAAACAAGGGGTAACCCTTTGCTAACAAGAGGCCTGCGGGCCTCTTGTTGTATTCTCCTCAGACATATTACAGTTGATTCACACTCAAAAGTGCGCTTTGATTCATATTCGTTGAACGATGTGAACGAATGATACCAAGATCTCTTTCCTTTCAGACGCTTCTACCGCTACAATTTGCCAAAATACTCCGAAAGCTTGAACACCATGATGACATGGCGTTAATAGCTTCTATCAAACAGTTCAAGGAAAGACCATGAAGTTTCCAGCTCTTGTTCTCTCGTTCGCCCTGCTACCTACTACTGCTTTCGCTTCCACACAAACTTGCGAAAGCAATAAATACCATCAGTACATTGATGCTTCTCTTGAGTGGTACCAGAACCTGGTCCAGCTGACTGTGCAAAAAGATCCCGATTTACAGGAAGTCGGCGACTGGTTCATGGAAGGAAGAACCCACCATTTTGAATTGAAACGTGAAGCCGTTGACTGGTACCTGGCAAACGATAAAAGCCATTTAGACCTGTCACAATCTGTCGAATCCTGGCTTAAGCTGACTCAGCAAGACATTAAAACACTATCTGCCCAGCAAGGTAGCCTCGGCGATTACGCTAAGAAAGTCTTTGAGGATCGTCAAAGCACGCCACACCCGAAAAATTATGAGCTTCGCAGCGCTTTTGCCGACCTGTTAACCCACCCGGATGACATTGATAAGCCACTCAAAGAATACAACCGACAAATGAGCGCTATTGCTGCCACTCAGTGCGAATAACGCTCACCCGACTGGCACCGGACGTGACACGTTCGGTGCATTCTGATAAAAATTTCAAGACAATTATCCTCATTTCCAGTAAATTAGCCGGATTTGCCGACGTTAACTAAAAGTAACAACTCATTATGGCAGTGGAAAACAGACAAGCTGAAGCATCTCTTGATACCCTGCACCGTATCTTTACCGTGCCGGAAGCCCCCGACTCCACGCTTGGTCGGATCGAGAAAGAGATCTCCGAAAACCTCAACGCCTTTTTACAGACTCACATTGCCGCCCAGGAAAAGCCGCTGACTGAAATTGAAAAAGATTTCTCTTGTGCTTCTGTGCCAGAGCAACCCAGTTTTGTCTCTGAACATACACATTTCTTACTGGAAAAATTGGTTGCTCAGTCTGTTCACACATCCGCACCCACTTTCATTGGTCATATGACATCGGCTCTGCCCTACTTTTTGATGCCGCTGTCAAAGATCATGATTGGCCTCAACCAGAACCTGGTGAAAATCGAGACCTCAAAGGCCTTCACGCCACTTGAGCGGCAGGTACTGGGGATTCTCCACAATCTGATCTACGGTGAAAGAGATGCGTTTTATCAACGCTGGATGCACAGTGCTGAACATTCTTTAGGCGCATTTTGTTCGGGCGGAACAATAGCGAATATCACCGCACTATGGGTTGCCCGTAACAACCTGCTAAAGCCAGAAGGTGATTTTAAAGGGGTCGCGCAGGAAGGCCTTTTTCGGGCGATGAAACATTACGGCTATGATGATCTGGCTGTACTGGTGTCGGAACGCGGGCATTATTCACTGAAAAAAGCCGCCGATGTGCTCGGCATTGGCAGAGACTGCCTGATTGCGATCAAAACCGACGAAAATAATAAGATCTGTACCGAAGATCTGCAGAACACCATCGAAAGTCTCAAAGCCAGAAATATCAAACCCTTTGCGATTGTTGGCGTTGCCGGAACGACAGAAACAGGCAACATCGATCCGTTGGATGAATTAGCCGATATCGCTCTCGCGCACAATTGCCATTTCCATGTTGATGCGGCCTGGGGTGGTGCGACCTTGATGTCCAATAAATACCGTCCATTACTGAAAGGCATCGAGCGAGCAGATTCAGTAACCATTGATGCCCATAAACAGCTGTATATCCCTATGGGTGCGGGTATGGTGATTTTTAAAAATCCCGCCTCTATGGCTGCAATTGAACATCATGCAGAATACATACTCCGTAAAGGCTCCAAAGATCTTGGCAGCCATACGCTTGAAGGATCCAGAAATGGTATGGCGATGCTGGTGTTTGCCAGCCTGAATATTATCAGCCGCCAGGGATATGAATTACTGATCAACAACAGTATCGAGAAAGCCCGCTACTTTGCTGAGCTGATCAAATCTGACCCCGAGTTTGAACTGATATCAGCACCAGAGCTGTGCTTGCTGACTTATCGTTACGTGCCTGAAGATACACAAAAGGCACTGGCTATTGCTAACGATGAAGACAAACAGGCCATTCACGAAGCCCTGAACGATCTGACTCAGTACATCCAGAAACGTCAGCGTGAATCGGGTAAGTCTTTTGTCTCGCGAACACGTTTGATGCCAGAACAATGGGATCGCCGGATCACTACAGTCTTTCGTGTGGTACTGGCTAACCCTCTGACAACACCAGACATTCTGAGTGATGTGCTCAAAGAGCAGAAGCAGTTGGCATTAACCAGCCAGCAAAGCTTGCCAAAGATTAACGCAATAACAGCGCGCATTCTTTCTCAAGCCAATCTCAGTCATTAAAACGCACCATAAAAAAACGGACAGTAAACTGTCCGTTTTTTTGTATAAATAGCTATCAGGCTGACTTTACATCATCGCTATCATCAATGCGCTTATGCCCTTCCGTCAGGTGGACAAAATCGATCAGATCATCACCAGTCACTTGAAATGCCTGGCCGAAACCTTTAACAAACAGGCCGTGAGTCGGCTCTAGACGGAATAGTTTGAAATCCTCCAGGCCACTCAGCCCGTCAACAATCTCACCGAAACGCGCTTTTAACGCTGTAACACCCAATTGCCAGCGCTCAGTGTCACGTTCTACCAGTACAACATTGGCTTCGAATGTTAAACGGGTACGTGCATAAATCGTTTTAGAGGTTGCTTCATCTTCGATCATCATCAGAGATACCTGCGGATTTTCCAGCAGATTTCGGGCATGTCGGGCGATTTTCGAAATGAGCACATAGTATCCGTCATCCAACAAAGCAAATGGCGCATAGCTCACATTCGGCTTTCCTTCTGAGTCTACTGTTGCCAACTGCAGTGTCTGACAAGCATCTCTGAACGCCTGAATTTGTGGCTCCAGACGGTTTTGCAGACGTTCTTGTTTCACTTCGCTCATTACACTTCTTCTCCAACAAAAGCCTGTTTCAACGAATTAAATTTCTCAACTTGCTCAGGGATAAGCTGTCGCTTTTCATCCCTGCCAAGGTAAATTTTAAAAATACACTCACCATTGTCTGCCAGAAAACCAATGAAATAACTTTCATTTCCTTGCATAGGTTTACTGACTAAAACCACATCCGACACGCGATCAAGCTTCAGGTGGCCATGCATTTCACCCGCTTTCCCAATCAGATTGTAGTATCCACGCGCTTCTTTACCTTTCGGAAATGGCGCCTTTACTTCAAAGATTGATCCCATAGAGTGAACAATGGTTGTCATCATTCCCCACTCCGGCAGCACCTCTAAAATAGCCTGAGCATGCTCCCCTGCAATATGGGTAACAAGTTCATCCGGTAAGGCCAGGATGATTTCGCCCTCAGTCACACCCAGCTTTTCCGCTATCAGCACTGCGTGCAAATTCGGGTTTTCTTCCAGCATCGCACCAACTTCTGTTTTCAGCGTTGCCAAACTGAATTTCTCAAACACTCACGCTCTCCTTCATCATGCTGCTTGCAAAGTCGGCCCTCATAGCCTGTCAGCCTTATCGGCATGCAGAAGCACAGCAACACACAAAAAATAATGATAATTAATTGTATTTGTAAAAATGATAAGGTGCTCTATGTCCTTTTGCAAATGATAATTGATATTGTTTAGCATTCATGGATAATGACGCGATTAATAATAATTATCACTTGTGATAACAATATCATTTGTGTGATATTGATTTTCATCTGTATTTCATTTGAGATATTTTGTCAGAACTCCATAAGCAATTGATATTGCTTTGATTTATCAAGACTATCTGCAATCACATTGAGGGATTTTCATGAAACGCGCCGTACTGTCTGTTGCTCTTTTCTTCGCTGCCACATCTGCATGGGCAGAAGAACGAATAATCAGTGCAGGTTCCGGCATTACCGAACTCATAGTGGCAATGGGCGCAGAGAGTCAGCTTGTTGGTGTCGATATCACCAGTAAAGCTTATACCGGTAATGGCATTCCAACCCTTGGTTATCACAGACAGCTTTCTGCGGAAAGCATCATCGCTCTGACGCCCGACCGGGTCGTGGGTTCTAAAGAAATGGGGCCTGAAACTACACTCTCTCTGCTTCGCCAGGCGGGTATCTCAGTCGACATCCTTAATTCGGGCGATACCATTAATGATCTGCTCAAGCGTGTCGAGCAAGTAGGTCAACTCACGGGGAAACAGGCCCAGGCAACACAGCTAAACAGCCAGATTCAACAGCAAGTGAAGCGAATTGAATCGCGTCTGGCAGACAAACACACACCTAAACGTATTCTCTTTCTGACCATTCATGCCGGGCGAGCACCTATGGTTGGGGGACGCCACACCACTGCGGATACGGTTATCAGGCTCGCAGGCGGCATGAATCCAGCGGCTACAGCCATTGAATCTTACAAACCCTTATCTGCGGAAGCTATGGTGGAGATGCAACCTGATATCATCCTGCTAAGTACTCATGCCAGCCAGTCGATAGGCGGACTCAACGGTCTGTTAAAAAGCTTACCCTTACTGGCAGCGACACCTGCTGGTCAGAACAATGCGTTATATACCATTGACGGTACTGCCCTGATTGGCGGCTTGAACCTGAAGAGTCTTGAAGAAGCCGAGCGATTGAATCAGGTTCTGTATGGCCAGTAAAACCATGTCTGACCCAAGCATGTCTAATTCAAGGATGCAACGCATCCGTCTGTTGTCATTACTGCGATTGCCAACGTCAGCCATCATGCCCTCGACATGTCTGTTACTGGCCATTGCGGCATGTTGTTCCATCATTGTCGGACCAATGGCTATCTCGTTCTCCGACATCTGGCAGGTTATTCTGCCGGGGCAGCAGAAAGTGGCTCCCCATATTGAGTTGATTATTCAGCAAGTTCGTTTACCACGCACACTGCTGTGTATTGCCATCGGCGCTGTGCTGGCGCTTTGTGGCGCGGTCATGCAGGGACTGTTCCGAAACCCGCTGGCTGATCCCGGCATTATAGGCGTTGCCGGCGGAGCAAGTTTAGGCGCTGCATTAGCCATAGTCTTGTTCGGCTCACTGGCAGCGTCATTCCCGCTGCTGCTGACCCTTGGAACCGTACCGGTTTTTGCCTTTGCCGGTGGCGCTATCACAACCTGGGTTGTGTACTTTCTCGGCACAGATAAAACCGGCACCTCTGTCACAGTGATGTTGCTTGCTGGCGTGGCGATTGGCGCTTTATCCGGTGCAGCGCTCGGGCTGCTGAATTTCTATGCCGATGATCAGGCACTGCGTGATCTCTCACTGTGGACTATGGGTTCTTTGGCGGGGGCTACCTGGCCAGGTATTGCCCTGTCTTTTGTTACTCTAGCCACCCTGTTCTGCCTGTTCACTCGCCAGGCAAATGCATTAAATGCCCTCTTATTGGGCGAATCTGAGGCTCAGCATTTAGGTGTCAATGTACAAGCATTGAAGCGTTTACTGGTTCTATTGTGTGCAGCCGGTGTTGGCGTGGCCGTCTCGCTCTCCGGTGTGATTGGCTTCATTGGACTGATTGTGCCGCACCTTGGCCGCATGTTAACTGGCCCTAACCATAAAACACTGTTGCCCCTTTCCGCACTGCTGGGCGCACTGATCCTGTTGATTGCCGACATGCTAGCCCGCGTTGTCGCCGCGCCCGCCGAGCTGCCGGTAGGTATTATCACAGCCCTTCTGGGCGCGCCATTTTTTATCGTCCTGCTTACAAAACAGCGAGGTCGTTTGCAATGATCCACCACATAATATGTCAACCCAAAAAGCAAGCTGCCAGAAACCTGCCAGTGGCAATATCGGCCGAGAAACTGTCGCTGGCACTGGGCGGTAAAGTGTTGCTCGATAATCTGAGCATTAGTTTTCGCAGTGGTGAGCTGACCGCTTTACTCGGACCTAATGGTGCCGGTAAGAGTACTTTGCTGAAAGTGTTATCGGGGGAAATGCATGCCAAAGGCAATATCTACATCTTTGGTGAGCATCGTAAAAACTGGGATGCCCACCGTCTGGCGCATCATATGGGCGTGCTCCCCCAGCACAGTACGCTGTCTTTTGGTTTTACCGCTCAGGAAGTTGCAGAATTGGGCACTATGCCCTTAAAGCTCAGTCTTAAAGAAAGCCAGCACATAACGCGTCAAAAAATGGCCGATGTGGGTATCAGTCATCTCAGCCAGCGGCTTTATCCTTCACTTTCCGGTGGAGAGAAACAACGTGTCCACTTTGCAAGGGTACTGACGCAACTCAGCGCTGCCGGTGATCAATGTCTATTAATGCTGGATGAACCCACCTCTGCATTAGATCTTGCCCATCAGCAAACCTGCTTAAGTCTGGCAAAAAAAATGGCAGACAATGGCGCCGCGGTCATTCTTGTTATTCACGACCTGAATCTCGCTGCTGAGTATGCCGATCGTTTGATCTTACTCAACCACGGTAAAATACAAGCAGATGGCGATGCCTGGCACACATTAACAGCGGAACATATCCAATCCGTGTATGGTGCCCCTGTTATCATAGAGACTCACCCGCGCGGGCATTTCCCTGTCGTCCTGTCGGCATAACGCCACAAACCATGAGGCACATTCAACTGTGCCTTCTGCTGATTTTACACCACTAAAATTGCGTACAATTGTTGCATCCTATTATTGACCTCTATCAAGAATCATTCCACTCAACAAGAGAAACGTTGCACTGTGCGTGAGTCTCAGTAAAATGTGATCGCAAGCGATTAACCGATGAAACGAAGCGTAATGGCGGTCAAACTTTTATCCGGTTTACGCTCCCTTGGGCGATAGCCTTCGGGTTCTCTTTTACAGTGCGTTGTGGGTATCTTTTCAAGACATTGTCAGATGGCACAACACCGATAGAACATGATTAACGACCAGGCCTGAGTCATTCATTTCTTGCCGCTTTCTTATGCATAAAGCGGCTTTTTAACGTCTGGCCAACATTAAGACTCAAAGAGGCCCAAAGGGCCTGAAGACTAGAAGAACAACTATGGCAACCATTAAAGATGTTGCACGTATGGCTGGTGTATCGACAACCACAGTTTCACACGTGATCAACAAAACCCGCTTCGTAGCGGAGGCGACACAGAAGAAAGTCCTGACTGCAGTTGAGGAGCTGAATTATGCGCCTAGTGCTGTCGCACGCAGCCTGAAATGCAACACGACCAGTACAATCGGCATGTTGGTGACCAAATCGACCAATCCATTTTTTGCAGAGTTGGTGCATGGTGTCGAGGAATACTGCTATAAGGCAGGATATACGCTGATCCTTTGTAACACTGAAGGTAATCTCCACAAGCAAAAAGATTATCTGCGCATGCTGTCTGAAAAACGCGTCGACGGGCTACTGGTCATGTGCTCTGATCTGGATGATCAGTTGCTGGAACAATTAGAACGACAGCCTGATCTGCCTATGGTGATCATGGACTGGGGTCCGGCCCGCCCCAAAACGGACAATATACAAGATAACGCTGAGCTGGGCGGTTACCTGGCAACCCGCCATTTTATTGACAATGGACACACTAAAATCGGCTGCTTGTCTGGCCAGAAAGATAAATCCACCTGCCGTGAAAGGCTGAAAGGTTTTAATAAAGCGATGCGCGAAGCGAGTCTGACTGTCAATGATAGCTGGATTCTTGAAGGTGATTTCGAATGTGAATCTGCAGTTGTTGCAGCCAATGAATTTATTGCTATGAAAGATCGTCCAACAGCCATTTTTTGTTTCAATGACATTATGGCCATGGCATTAATCAGCACGTTTGAGCAAGCCGGCGTGAGAGTGCCTGAAGATGTTTCTATTATCGGTTATGACAATATAGATCTGGCCCCTTACTTCTCCCCACCCTTGACCACTATCCACCAGCCGAAGCGGCGTTTGGGCAAAACGGCAGTGGGAATCCTGATGGAAAGAGTGAAAAGCAAAAGTCACGATTTCCAGACATTTGAAATCAATCCGGAATTAGTTGTCCGCCATTCTGTAAAACGAATCACGTAAAAAATAAACGATTTTCCTCCATGTGATGTAGCGTGCAGCCGATATTAATTTGACTATCGGCTATTTGCATATGGAATATTACTACGCCATGGGGGAATTAATGAGACAATGCATCGCATTCTGTAAAATTTATACGATTTTTATTGCGATTAGCCTCACAATTTTTTTGTGCGATCCATATCAAATTAGTCTTATTGATATATGATTAAACAGTCACGAACAAGGCAAACCATTTGAAAGAATGGGACGCAAAGCTTCCGGCCTAAAAGTAACTGCTTGATTAGCTTTTACTCATGGTAGCGGGGTTGCCGATGGATGAAGTGAAGATTATAGACTGTTTTTGTCATAGCTATGACAAAGCATTCATAATCTTGTGCATAATTGAATCCTCGCTCCTTTGTTAAGTGACTTCTTTTGTTGAAAATAATTGCCGAGAAAAGAAGCATGGACAAACCATTACTGAAAGATTCAATTCGTTTATTTGAGAAATTTGGTCAAATAAAATCTCGCTCTATGTTTGGCGGGTTTGGCATTTTCGCAGGTGAAACGATGTTCGCTCTAGTTGTTAACAACAAGCTGCATCTGCGCGCTAATGCGAGAAATGAAGAAGCCTTCAAACAAGCAGACCTCAAACCGTACGTCTACCAGAAACGCGGTTTTCCTGTTGTTACGAAGCACTATGCCATTCCGGATAACTGGTGGGAAACCCCTGATGTTATCCTGGAACATGCAGAACGTTCTCTGAATGCTGCCCAGGCGGATAAAGAGAAAAAACTGCAGGCTAGCCCTAATCGCATTAAAGATCTGCCTAACCTGCGTCTGGCCAATGAGCGTATGCTCAAAAAAGCCGGTATCAGTTCTGTTGATCAACTCTTCGAGGTCGGTGCTATTGGTGCTTTCCAAGCGTTGCAGGAATCTCATCACGAGTCATTGAGTCTGGATCTGCTCTGGGCATTGGAAGGTGCAGTCAGTGGTAAACACTGGTCTGTTATTACCCCACAACGCCGAAATGAGCTATTGTCAAAGCTGGAAACATCAGCTTCAAGTGCTCATCATTAAGGTTTCCCCTGTCAGTGTTTCATTACCTGTGATGAACGCTGACGGTTTATAACCTGCTTTCCAGCCCTGACGCTCCGTCAGGGCTGTGTAAAATGAAGACTCAACTCACAAACGCAAGTTACAAGATTATCAGTTAGCTTCCCTTCAGCTCTGTCACCTTTAGAATGTATGTTTTGCCACCACCCAAGGGAGGTTTCATGCGTTCGTCATCGCCGTTTCCGGGTCAGACTGACAACATCTTCAGAGACAAATTCTGTAAATGGCCAAGACTGATGCGTTACCTGGTCTTCATCAGTTTGTTACCTCCGGCCTTTCTTGTCGCACTTGTGCACACTGACGCAGTTAACGTTAACGAGGTGCTGATCCCCAGCATTATTGCTTCTGCGCTCAATATGCTGCTTTTTTTCTGGGGCATCATATTGAAAGTCAAAGCACGTAAACACTGGTACCGAAATTATCATATCGGCAAAACCATGCTCATTGCACTTCTACCTGTAATAACAAGCAGTTATTTGTTGCTGAAACAGCACGAACCTAAAACAGCGGCGAACCACCTTGCCCCTCGCAGTGTTCAACTTTCAGTCAATTAACAACAAGAACACACAAATTTGACTGTTTTCTGAAATTTGTCCGGGTATCCGCGGTCGTGTTATTAAATCGCTTTATCCGGAGAGCTTCAGGTGCGCATCACCACAAAACAGCATTATTCGATCTTAATCCGTCCACTGCTCTGGCTGCAGACACGGCACTTTGGCAAACCCCTGAACCCGGCTTTGCTTTGGGGACGCCGCCCCTTCCTCTTTTATCTGGTTGCCAGTTTTTTTGGCTATCTCGACCGAAAGCGATCCCCTGTATCCGATGTGATACGTTCCTTGGTTTGTGTACGTGTTTCACAGTTAAATGACTGCGCATTCTGCATAGATGCCAACGGTATGCGACTGGCGCAGCGGTGCAAGTCTGTAGAAAAAGTACAATCTCTGCCTGATTGGCAGCAAAGCCCGCTGTTCGATACACAAGAAAAAGCTGTCCTTGCATATACAGAAGCCATGACTGTAACAGGCATGAAAGTCACATCAGCAATGATTGATGACCTCAAACAGTGGTATGACGAAGATGCTATCGTTGAGTTAACCGCATTAGTCAGCTTTCAAAACCTGTCTGCGAAATTTAATACTGCGTTAGATGTCCCTTCTCAGGCGTTTTGCACTATTCCTTTAACAAAGGATCATAAACACACTGAGCAAAAACAAGAGCCGTCGAATGGCAATGCAAACCAACAGCAACGCAGATAATCAATGATGAAAAATATGAAAAAACCCTTATTGCTGACATTCATCGTCAGCGCCATCGTGGCCTGGTTCGCTTTCGATCTCGGCGATTATTTCACTCTGGAACAGGCTAAGGTTTACCAGCATTCGTTACAGGCAACCATTACCGCAAACCCTCTGCTCTCCAGCGGACTTTTCTTCCTCATTTATGTTGTCATGACGGCCTTGTCCTTCCCTGGGGCTGCCATCATGACGCTGCTTGGCGCTGCACTGTTCGGTTTCTGGTGGAGCCTGCTTATCGTCTCTTTTGCCAGCTCCATCGGAGCGACACTGGCATTTCTGGCCAGTCGGTTCTTATTGCGAGACTGGGTGCAACGCAAATTTGGCCTGCGTCTGGCCGCGATTAATCGTGGCATAGAAAAAGACGGCGCTTTTTACCTCTTTACGCTGCGTTTAATTCCCGTCGTTCCCTTTTTTCTGGTAAACCTGCTGATGGGCCTGACACCTATGCGCCCGCGTCAGTTTTATTGGGTAAGCCAGTTAGGTATGCTGCCAGGTACCGCTGTCTATCTAAATGCCGGGACACAGCTGGGTGAGATTCAGTCGCTGTCCGGGCTGATTTCTTTGCCTGTTCTGCTGTCCTTGGTTTTGCTGGGTATTTTTCCCTTTATCGCCAAAGCAGTCATGGCCTTCGTCCAACAGCGGAGGGTCTATCAAGGCTGGCAAAAACCTGAGCGTTTTGATCAGAACATGGTTGTGATCGGTGCCGGTGCCGGCGGGCTGGTCAGCGCCTATATTGCCGCAGCCGTCAAAGCCAAAGTCACTCTGATTGAAAAACACCAAATGGGCGGTGACTGCCTGAATACCGGCTGCGTCCCGTCTAAGGCGCTGATCCGGGCCGCACATACTCTGCATACTATCACCCGGGCACCGGAGTTCGGGATTCGCAGCCAGCCAGCCCAGGTGGATTTTCCTGCTGTCATGCAACGTATTCACCGTGTTATCAAAGGGATAGAACCGCATGATTCCGTCGAACGTTACTCTGAGCTTGGGGTAAACTGCATTCAGGGCGAAGCGCGTATCCTTTCTCCCTGGGAAGTGGAAGTCAACGGCACACGCATCACGACACGCAACATAGTTATAGCCACCGGTGCCCGACCTGTTGTACCGCCCATCGAGGGTATTGAAAAAGTACGCTATCTGACCTCAGACACCTTGTGGTCCATCACAGAGCAACCCAAAAAGCTGCTTGTACTGGGTGGCGGCCCGATTGGCTGCGAACTGGCACAGAGTTTTCAGCGCCTGGGCAGCCAGGTCACTCAGGTTGAAATGACAGATCAGCTCTTGGTCCGGGAAGATGCAGACGTGGCAAAGCGGGTTCAGGACAGCCTGATGAAAGACGGCGTAGACATTAAACTGCAACACAAAGCGGTAAAATTTGACGCTGCAACGTCGGGTTCCGGCGAAGCCCTTCAGTATGTCATCCTTGAGGATAATCACGGACAGCAGCATCAGGTTGAATTTGATGCGGCCATCCTGGCGTTAGGCCGTGTGGCCAATGTTACAGGTTTTGGCCTGGAAGAACTTGGCATCACGCTGAACGAACGCAAAACCATAGACGTTAACGAATACCTGCAAACCCGCTATCCCAATATTTTCGCCGTCGGAGATGTTGCCGGCCCGTTCCAGTTAACGCATGCCGCCGCACACCAGGCTTGGTATGCGGCTGTAAACAGCCTGTTCGGACAGTTTAAGTCATTCAAAGTGGATTACCGTGTCCTGCCTGCCGTGACTTATACGGCTCCCGAAGTCGCTCGTGTGGGCATTAATGAGAAAGAAGCACAAGCTCAGGGCATAGACGCGGAAACCACTCAGTATGAATTGAATGATTTAGATCGCGCAATTGCTGACGGTGAAGACTATGGTTTTATTAAAGTATTGACCCCAAAAGGGAAAGATACCATCCTCGGTGCCACCATTGTGGGTAACCAGGCCGGAGAACTTCTCGCGGAGTTTACCCTGGCAATGAAACACGGGCTTGGATTGAACAAAATTCTGGGTACGGTTCACCCTTACCCCACTATGAGTGAAGCCAATAAATACACAGCAGGTGTATGGAAAAATGCCAATAAACCGGAACGGGTTTTGGCATTGCTGGAGAGATTTCATCGCTGGCGGCGAGGTGGCGACAACGGCCATCAACAAAAATCACAGAGCGACAATCTGAAAGCTCATCTGCAGGAAAGTAAGGATCAGCAATGAAAATGACATGGATAGCACTTGGGTTGGCAATCGCAGCGGCTATGCCTGCTCTGGCAAATGAAGCACAAACTGAAACCTCGCCCATCGCCGAGATGAGCTGGGATGCGATTGAACAAGAAGCGCGCGGACAGACTGTTTTCTTCAATGCCTGGGGAGGCAGCCAGCCCATCAACAGCTATTTAAGATGGGTTGCCCGCGAAGTAAAGAGTCGTTACGACATTACGCTCAACCATGTCAAAGTGGCCGACATCGCTGAAACCTCACAGCGACTGTTAGCGGAAAAAGCGGCCGGCAAACAAACCGGCGGCAGCGTCGATATGGTTTGGATCAATGGCGAAAACTTCCGCACCATGAAAGCCAATCACTTATTGGATGGCCCGTTTGTCGCCCAGTTACCCAACTGGGAGCTGGTCGATAAACAACTGCCCGTCTATGAAGATTTTACCGAAAGCACAGAAGGTCTCGAAGCCCCCTGGGGGGTAGGACAACTGGTCTTCATCCATGACAGCCAGACATTAAGCAACCCACCCAATAGTTTTGCTGAACTGTTAAGTCTGGCCGTCGCTTTTCCGGGCAAAGTGACCTACCCGCAGCCGCCTGCATTTCATGGCACCAGTTTTTTAAAAGCCGCATTGATTGAGCTGACCAACGCGGCGCCGGCGCTCTATGAGCCCATTGACCCGGCAACGGATGAAAAGAAATTCGCTCGCCTCACAGCGCCGCTCTGGAAGTACCTCAATCAGCTCCATGCCGTTGCCTGGCAGCAGGGAAAACGCTTTCCGGCCAGTTCAACGGAAATGATGCAACTGTTAGATGACAGGCAGCTTCTGGTCGCCATTACGTTTAATCCGAATGAAGCCAAAGCCGCAATCGAGCGCGGCGATCTGCCTGAATCAGCCAAGGCATTTGCCTTTGAGCAAGGCGCCCTCTCTAACATTCATTTTCTGGCCATCCCCTGGAATGCCAGCGCGAAAGCAGGTGCCCGGGTTGTGATTAACTTTCTCATGAGCCCTGAAGCGCAACAACGAAAAGCAAATATTCAGATCTGGGGTGATCCTGCCGTGCTGACACCGGAGGCTATGGGAGTCGACCAAGCACAAAGTTTAGAACTGTATCGTGCAATCCCTGAGCCACACCCTAGCTGGCAAACTGCGCTGGAGGCCGCCTGGCAGCAAAAATATGGACACTGAGCGTTTCCTGACACCCTGTAAGTTTATCCCTGACACCCATTAGGCGAACGTTGCAATATGTTGTACTTGATGTTTATTGCCACGCTGTTGATCTGCTGTTTGCCGTTATTACCGGGCCTGTTCGGCATTTTGCTGCCAGCCCTGTCCTGGTTACCCTTTGCTGGCCTGACTCAGCCCGGGCCACAGGCTTTCTATCAGGCATTGGCCTGGCCCGGTTTGTCTGCTTCTGTTCTGCTGACGCTTTCCACTGGCGTCATCAGTACTTTATTGGCATTAGCTTTTACCTTCTTGATCCTGCAGAGATATTGGGGCTCCCGCCGCTGGCAGAGTATAGAATCCTGGCTCTCTCCGATGCTGGCGATTCCGCATGTGGCCTTCGCGATTGGCTTTGCTTTCACCTTTTCATCCACGGGGATCATCACCCGTTTCGTCTCAGCATTGGGCGGCGATCCCGGTCAGTTTTCTCTGCTGCAGGACTCTTACGGCATAGGGCTCACTCTGGCTCTGGCGATCAAAGAGACTCCATTCCTGTTATTAATGAGTATCTCTGTCCTGCAGCAACTGAATGTCGGCCGCTTGCTGGCTGCAGGCAATGGCCTGGGCTATAACCGGGCATCAACATGGATCACTATTATACTGCCGCAATGGCTCCCCAGGATGCGACTGCCGATCTATGCCGTGCTGGCTTATGGCATCTCTGTGGTAGACATGGCCATGATTCTGGGCCCGACCCGTCCTCCCACTTTTGCCGTTCTGGTCTGGCAGTGGTTCAATGAACCGGATGTCGCTTTGCTGCCCAGAGCCGCTGTCGGCGCATTAATGCTGCTCATGCTGGGCCTTTGCCTGCTTGCTGTGTTTCGCGTGCTGGAATGGCTGATTCTGCGTGGCTTTCAAGGCTGGCAATATGCCGGCCATCGCGAGCAACGATTGCCAGGGCGTTACTTTCACTGGCCGTTAATAGCGGTGCCGCTGCTTGTCATTCCTGTTCTCATGCTCTGGTCCGTGGCGCTGCGCTGGCGGTTTCCTGATCTGTTACCAAGCCGGTTCAGTGTGCAATTCTGGCAACAGGAAACCGCCGTGTTTACCGATCTGGCGTCTACCAGCCTAATGCTGGCCGGTATCAGTACAGCGATTGCGCTTTGTCTGGCCATTGGTTGTCTGGAATACAGGGACAAAACAGGAACCGGTATCCCAGGCTGGCTGATAGCCATGCCCATGGTGTTGCCACAGGTTTCTTTACTGTTCGGTATTCAGGTCACCACTTATATGATCCCCGGCCAGCATCACCTGCTATGGGTGATATGGAGCCATGTGCTCTTTGTGTTTCCCTACCTGTACCTTGCGCTGGATGGCCCATGGCGCAGTTTTGATCGCCGGTATACGCAAACAGCCAACAGCCTTGGCTTATCGGAGTTCCAGGCCTGGTGGCGGGTCAAGCGTCCTATGCTGATGCCGGCAATTTGTCTGGCACTGGCCGTAGGCTGTAGTGTCAGCCTGGCTCAGTATCTGCCGACACTCAGTCTTGGTGCAGGCCGGGTCAGCACCCTGACCACAGAAGCCGTTGCGCTCGCCAGCGGACAGGACAGAAGAGTCAGTGCGATTTACGGACTGCTGCAGGGACTGGTGCCCTTCATGCTCTTCGCGCTTGCCACTTTCGCAAGCCGTTACTATCAATCGAGAATGACCTCCGGAACATACACAAGGAATGCAAAAGCCAATGTGCTTGTCAGTCAAAAACCTCACTATAAATAATGGACATCAGCGGTTGCTCAGTTCGCTGACGCTGTCGGTTGAGCAGGGACAGGTACTGACGATTATGGGACCCAGCGGCTGTGGGAAGTCGACCCTGTTGGGTGTGATTGCCGGCCATATTCCGCCCGACTGCCTCTATCAGGGCGAGATCAACCTCAATAACAGATTGCTCAATGAACTGGCTCCGGATAAACGGCGCATTGGCCTGCTGTTTCAGGATGACCTGCTATTCCCGCACCTGAATGTGTGGCAGAACCTGGCATTTGGTTTACCGTCCAGTGTGAAAAAGCCTGAACGAAAAACCAGAGCTTATGACACCTTAGCTGCGTTAGGCCTGATAGAACTGGCCTCTCATTGCCCGAGCCAGATTTCTGGCGGACAGCGCGCCAGGATCAGTCTGATGCGTTGTCTGCTGGCAGAGCCGGACGCCATCTTACTGGATGAGCCTTTCAGTAAACTGGACAAAGATCTGCGTATCCAGTTTCGCGACCTGGTGTTTAAGGAGATCCGGCAGCTGAATATCCCAGCGCTGATGGTCACCCATGATCAGGATGACGTGCCACCTGACGGTCAGGTATTGCACTGGCCCGCCGCGCTGAAGGAGGAACAGCCCCATGCTTGATCGCTACGCCATCAAACTCATCAAAGCGCCGGTTAACTGTGTAGGCTTACTGCTGGCGAAAACGCCTTTCACCGCCAATCAAATTACAGTAGCCGGGTTTGGTATTGGGCTGCTGACATTGCCTGCACTCCTCTACCAGCAATATTGGCTGGCACTGTGTTTTATCATTATCAACCGCATTTTTGACGGTTTGGATGGCGCTCTGGCCCGGCGCAGGGGCATCACAGACTGTGGTGGTTTTCTGGATATCACACTGGATTTTCTGTTTTATTCTCTTGTGCCCTTTGGCTTCATTCTGGCAGACCCGACGCAAAATGCAGTTGCTGGTGCGTTTTTGATCTTCGCCTTTGTCGGCACAGGTTCCAGCTTTCTGGCTTTTGCCATCATGGCAGGTAAGCGCGATATTGATAATCCGGTTTATCAACACAAATCTTTGTTTTACTTGGGAGGTTTGACTGAGGGCACAGAAACTATCGCGTGTTTTGTTCTCTTTTGCCTGTTCCCGGCACATTTTGCGCCCATCGCTTGGATTTTCGGATCACTGTGCTGGGTGACAACCGCAACACGGATCTGGGCTGGCTATCAGACCCTGAAAACACCGGCCGGATAGCACCGGCAGAAACACATGTCAGCAACAGAAAACGGCGACCCAGGCCTGCCCAGCCGCCGTTTTCAGTCACCAGTCCTCTAGCTGAAGGCCGGTATGCTCTGATTGTGTTTTCCCTGCCGGCTGTGAAATTTATTAATTTCGATATCAATAGCGTTATAGCTGCTGTTCATCAACTCGCCCAGACATGCCGGAGAATCAGGATTCTGACTTTGCAGAAAAGCCGCCAGCAGCTTGACGTCATCAGGTCTGGGGCGATAGCTCAGGTTCGGAAAGGCCTGGTAGATATAATCAATAGCGATTGCCAACATCTCTCTATTCTTTTCTGTCGTTCTGTTCATCGTCAACACAGTATTTTTATTCATCTTCATCGGAAGTAATGGATTTGACGAAGGGCATCCTAAGCGGTCTGAATGAAAGAATTATGACTTGGCGCTGTTTTTAGGATTTTTTTATCCTCTCGCTTGTTTTTCATACCAATATTCACGTATTCAATCTGTTGTTTTAAACGAACAACATCGACTGAGCGCTTTGAATACTGTGTTTTTTTCTGCTATCGCATCCACTCTCGGTGCAATTGTTCGCTATCTCCCAGGTACTCCAGCAGCCAGCTCAGGGCGGGGTTAAGGCTGGCTTTGTTCCATGCCAGACAGCAGGGACTGACCGGCGGGGCATGAGGGAGCGTGCGGGCCACCAGCTTGCCTCTTTTCAACTTGGGGGCGGCCATATGTTCCGGCACAACGCCTATGCCCAGCCCGGCTTCAAGACACTGAAACGCGCTGGACCAGTCCGGCACCATAATGCGGCGCTGATTATTCATCAGCCAGGTTGTGCGCTTAGGTAATGTACGTGAGGTATCTTCAAGACAGATAGCGGGATACTTAGCCAGTTCTGAGTCTGGCAGAGGCAGCGGACTTTCCGTCAACGGATGATCCGGCGCCATCACAAACACCCAGTGCAGGTTTCCCATATCGGTGTAATCGAAATCCCCGCTGACCGGAATGGCCGCCGTCGCCCCAATCACCAGATCTGCCCGGCCGTCTGCCAGGGCGTCCCACACCCCGTTATAGACCTCCATCGTCAGATGCAGCTCAACATCCGGGAACGCCTGATAAAAATCTCGTACCATAGTGCTGACACGGCTTTGTCTGACCACAGTGTCCAGTGCCACCGACACATTTTCAGCCCAGCCATTGGCAACACGTTGTGTCTGCAACTTAATATGCTCCATTTGCTTGAGCAGCTGTCTGGCTTCTTCAACAAAGTACTGGCCTGCAGGAGTCAGGCTGACCTGCCGGTGATGACGCTCAAACAAGGTTACAGACAATTTATCCTCGATTATCCTGACCGTGTAGCTGATTGCGCTGGGCACTTTGTGCAACTCTTCTGCTGCTGAGGAAAAGCTGCCCCGCCTCGCAACAACATCAATTACTTGCAAATCATTGAAAGAAAACATATATCCTGCTACTTAATAACGCGTGATGTTGAATCAAATTTTTTGAAAGCAATGTTGAAATTTTAGCGTTTCACAGCACAAATCACCACGCTTACAATCTGATCACTGAAAAAACTTCTGGTTTCAATAAAATGACGACAAAACCAACTACTGTTACGCTTGCCTGGTTTGCATTACTGAGCATGCTTGGCTTTCTGGCCACCGACATGTATCTGCCTGCTTTCACCGCCATGCAGGCCGACCTGAATACCTCATCCAGCCTGATTGGCATGACACTCGGCCTTTTTCTGTTAGGCATGGCCATTGGTCAGCTTATCTATGGCCCTCTCTCTGACCGCTTAGGCAGAAAAAAAGTATTGCTGGGTGCCATGTTGTTGTTCAGCCTCGCCACCCTGGGTTGTGCAATGGCACCGAATGTGGAAACCCTGCTGGCATTCCGTTTTCTTCAGGCGCTGGGTGCGTGCAGTGCCACCGTGCTCTGGCAGGCTATTGTCATTGACAGGTATGAAGGAAAGCTTGCCGAAAAAGTGTTCGCAACTATCATGCCTTTGGTCGCCCTTTCACCGGCCCTTGCGCCTTTAGTTGGCGCAGCGATTCAGTCACATTTTGGCTGGCGTGCTATCTTCCTGAGCCTGATTGCCTTAGGTGCCGTGTTAGCACTGATGACGACCATGCAGCCAGAAAGTGCCAAGGGTGAAAAAAAGCAGGGCAACGTCTTGTCAGAACTGGCAATTAACTATACAAGCCTGCTCAAGTCAAAAAAATTCATGGGTAACATGCTCATTTTTGCAGCCTGCTCTGCTGCTTTTTTCGCCTACCTGACAGGGTCACCGTTTATCATGTCTGCTATGGGCTACTCAAGCGAAGATATCGGCCTGAGTTATGTGCCGCAGACTATTGCCTTTTTGATTGGCGGCTACGGCTGCCGGGCACTGCTAAACCGCATGGAAGGTAAAAAGCTGTTGCCTTGGCTGCTGAAACTGTTCATCGGCAGTGCGCTGGTCATACTGCTGATCACTGTGCAGCATAAACCCGACACCATTTGGCCCGTTTTACTGCCTTTCTGTTTTATTGCAGTTGCTAACGGTGCGATATACCCCATTGTGATCAGTAAAGCCCTGGAAGACTTCAAGCACTGCAGCGCAACCGCGGCCGGGGTGATGAATTTCCTGCAAACATTAGGTTGTTTTGCGGCCAGTTCACTGGTTGCGGCTTTTGCCGATAAAGGATTGAGCATTGTTGCCTTTAGCATTGCCGGCACCTGTGTCTTCGTTCTGATCGGGTTCGCTTTTGTTGTCAGCAGCCAGCGCCAGCAACTGATTGAGGCACAATCCACTCCAAACTGATCATTTTCTTTCTATCACGGTTCTTCAATTGCAGGCAGCCCCTGATGCTGCCTGCATTTTTCATATTCAAAAATATTGTCTATTGTTCATCGATAAGCCAAAAAATTCCTAATACGCATGAAATGCGTGTTATGCATGCCCAGAAAACCGTCACTATACTGTTCTCTTAGGGACTCTGCTCTATCATGGATGATGGATGATATATGAAGAGAAATGTGATTCATTCGAAAATGCTGCTGTTCTTTTTGCTGCTTTTTATCTTTTTGCTGTGTCTTTTTTTTCTTAATGGCAGTCCTAGCGCTAACCCAGAGAGACGGGGACATCCTATTACACACGCCTCTTCACGGCTTGATAACCACACATTATTGTCTGACGGGTATCAATTTCTGGCAGAAGAATGGGAAAACGCCAGCACACTTCACTCAATACTGAACCAGCTCAGTGTGAATCAGTTTATCTTTAACAATCTGTATTCACGGGAGAAACTTGAAAAATTCACGCTGTTTTCACTGATCTCTTTCGGCTTTCTTCTCGGCTGTCTGGTACTGGCCTGGCACCTGCATAAAATGCTTCGCCATGAAAAACGCCTGAAAGGCGAGTTACACGACATGGTCAAAAAGTTCAGCCATGTACTGAAACATGCTCCGGACGGCATGGTTCTGCTCAAGCAGGACAACACTGTACTCAATATCAATCAGTCCGCTTGCCAGATTTTGAACACCTCAGAACAACAGGCTTCACACCAAGAGATTACCGCTTTGGTTAACGATCCCGAAGCCAGTAACAAGCTGGCTGGATTACTCAGTCAGGTACACGGCAAGATGAATCAGGGTGATAACCAGCCCGTCAGTCAACAAATCACCATCAACACTACGTCTGTACAACACCTTGAAATCATTGCGAGCGAAACCGCTTACAATGACGGTAATGAGATTTTGTTAAATATCAGGGATGTCACTGTATGGGTTGATCGTGAAGAAAAACTGAAAAGCTTGTCCCGCGCCCTGGAGCAAAGTGACGACTCTATCATCATCACCAACGAAAAAGGGATCATCGAGTATGTAAACCACAGCTTTGAAAAATATAACGAGCTCGATGCCAACGAGCTGATCGGCAGTGATGCCGCGCACCTGATTCTTACCGCTCTGCAAAATCCGGCAGAGCTGGCAAAATTGCAGCAACAGCTGGTCAAAGGCCAGACAATCAACCGCATCATCTCGCACCGCAAGAAAGATAACAGTCTGGTGTATATGGAAAAACGCATTTCTCCTATTCGCAATAACCTGGGGAAAATCAGCCATTACATCACAACAGGGAAAGATATTACCGACAGAGTGCTGTTTGAAAGCAAACTCAAACAATTAGCGCACTTTGACATACTCACCCAACTGCCAAACCGATTGATGCTGCAGCAGCAGATCGATCACCTGCTCCAGCAATCGCCCTGCCCTGTCATTGGCCTGCTCACCCTCAACCTGGATCGCTTTAAGCAAATCAACGATTCTCTGGGTCACGACACCGGCGATCAGGTGCTGCTAGCCGTCAGCGAACGTCTGCAGACTATTTTGCGTGAAAATGACATGCTGGCGAGATTAGGCAGTGATGAATTTGCCATCCTGGTAGCATCAGATAACCGGCTGCCCGCTCTTGAACACCTGGCCGAGCGTATCCTTCGTCATCTCAGCGAGCCGATGACACTGGGCAGTAAAGAAGTGGTGGTCGGCGCCAGTATTGGCATCACCTACAGTGACAGCATCCATTCGACCAGCGAAACCCTGCTCAGGCAGGCAGACATTGCGCTGTATAAAGCCAAAGACAACAAACAACAGCAACAATACCGGGTTTATAACCGGCAAATGGGTGCCAACAGTGTCAAACGTTTGGAAATGGAAGCTCAACTGAGGCAAAGCTGCGGCACTGATCGCTATCAGTATTACTATCAGGGCCGGTTTGACTCACGGACCCGTCAGCTTTGCGGAGCGGAAGCGCTGCTACGCTGGGTCGATGATGACAACCGCATCCAGTCACCCACTGAGTTCATCCCTATTCTGGAAACCACAGGTCTGATTATCGAGGTTGGTGAGCATTTGATTCAACAGGCTTGCAAGCAATTACGCCAATGGCAGTTACAAGGCCACTGGCTGCATTTTGCCCTGAATATTTCAGCCCGGCAGTTGCTGAATTCCGATATTGTCAGTACTGTCAGCAAAGCGATACAGAATAGCCAGTGCGACCCTAGTTTTTTAGAGCTGGAAATCACAGAGAGTGTCGTCATGTCTGACGTTAAGCTGGCATTGAATAAGTTACGTCAGATCAACGCGCTGGGAGTCAGAATTGCCATTGATGATTTTGGTACCGGCTATTCCTCCCTGGCCTACCTCAGTCGATTTCCGATTCAGATACTCAAAGTCGATCGCGAGTTTGTCCGTGATTTACCCCTCAATAAAGAATCTGTCACCATCACTAACGCTATCGTTGAGTTGGCCCATAATCTAAATATCAGCGTGGTGGCAGAAGGTGTAGAAACCAAAGGACAGGCAGATTTCCTGGCAAGCATAGGTGTAGAAGAATTTCAGGGATTTCTGTACTGTAAGCCACTGCCGCTATCAGATTTTGAAACAAGGTTTTTGCTGCCAGTTCAGAATACGAAAGAACATTCTACCTACTGAGTCAGATTACCTCAGTTTGTAAACTTTCACTTCTGCCAAGAGCCAATTACAATACGCTCAGTATGGGCGAGGATAGAAACATGGATTTTAGCGATTATCTGGAAACGGTGCTTAAGCAACGTCAGCAACAGGCCAATAAACCGGTCCAAAATAAGCAGCAACCTGTCTGGCTGCAACAGCGTATGGAAGACAAAACCAGCCAAAGTACGGCACGTGATGCAATAGCCAAAGCCCAGGAGGATGCCTCTGTTCGAGCCGAACAGGAAACCAAAGCCCCTCATGTCAGAATTAATGGCCGCTACATGTCACAGGAAGAAGCACAGGCTAAAGCAAAATTGCAAACTCAGGCAGCGCCTGCTAATGCCGACAGAATTGCCTATATTGAATCGCTCAAAAAAACACTACGTGCCAAAAAGTATCAATAATCACCCGACTGCTTCCCGCCAGCTTGTGACAACGTCACTATAGCTTTGTGCCTTTCATCTGATTTTCAGCCTCAGTGGGGTTGAAAATAACCTCATTCGACTATGCTTAAACGAGTAAACATTTTTAACTGCAAGGGATGCGCTGACCAGCAGTAATCTCTGACCAATAAGCAAATAGTTGAACGTTTATAAAAACAATGACGAAAAAGCAGGGCTTTCATTCACTAAAATTTATGGAGTGACAGACATGTTAGGTGAAAATCACGCACTCTTCATTGAGTTCCCCGAAATGCAGGACAAAATCACAGAGTTGAAGACCTGCGACGAAAGCTTTAAGGCCATGTCAGACCGATATCACCAGCTTGACCATAGAATACGGGGATTGGAATGCAGCAACATTCCCACCGAAGATCACCACTTCACCCAACTGAAAATGGAGCGTTTGCAGCTTAAAGACAAAATTTACAACATACTCATGAACTGAGGTTGTCAGCTTTTCCCTGGCTCCACCCTCTGCTATCCAGGGGGTGGAGAACCTTCCCCGCCAAACACCATCATCACCTGCCTCAAGCAAGCTATTTGTAACAAAACATTGCTGTCCGGTATTTTAATAACATTTATTGATAGAATCCGCGCCCTCAACAACAAATGCATCTTTTTTTGATTGCTACCAAGAAAAGTTTAGTAAAGCAGTTGCCGTTCCGGCATTTAGAGAGACCTATGAAAACATTTGATCGCGCCAAGCAAATCCTGCTGGCAGGGTTCTGTATTAACTTGTGTATGGGCATTTTGTATGCCTGGAGTGTATTTAAGAAAGCCTTAGTGGTAGACCTTGGCTGGTCAAACGCCGATGCGTCCCTGCCCTATACCGTTGCTATCATTACCTTTTCTCTCTCATTGTTGCTAGCCGGTATTCTTCAGGACAAAATCGGTCCGCGTAAGGTCTTGCTGCTCGGCACGACCATGGTTGGCCTGGGTATGATTGTATCCAGCTTTGCCACCACACCACTGCTGCTGGTGCTGACTTTCGGGGTATTGACAGGTTGCGGTATTGGCTTTGGCTATGCCTGTTTAAGCCCTTCAGCAATGAAATGGTTCCACCCTTCAAAGAAAGGCATGGTAAACGGACTGATCGCGGCCGGTTTTGGCCTGGCTGCTGTGTATCTGGCGCCGCTGACATCATCCCTGATTGCCGATTACGGTATTAATCAGAGCTTTCTGATCCTCGGCATCGCTGTACTGCTGGTCGCTGTCCCTCTGGCATGCACTATCAACAACCCACCGGAAGGCTACCAGCCGGAGGCGCCATCTGCCGTCGCGGCCTCTGCCAATCCGGCACCAGCTGTTAACATGACCTGGCGCAGCATGGTGAAAACACCCCAGTTTTACTCCTTGTGGGTGATGTACGCCTTTGCCTCCGCGGCAGGCTTGATGATTATCGGCAATATTACTTCTATTGCAGCGACTCAGGCCGATCTCTCTGACGCGGCGTTTCTGGTGGTGATTCTGGCTGTGTTCAACTCAGGTGGCCGTATCGCTGCCGGTATGCTGTCAGACAAAATCGGCGGCGTTAAAACGCTGATGATTGCCTTTATCATGCAAGCCATCAACATGGTGATGTTCGCCACCTTCGACAACGAGTTCAGCCTGATTGTCGGTGCTGCCGTTGCCGGGGTTGGCTACGGTACTCTGCTTGCCGTTTTCCCATCGATCACAGCCGATTTTTATGGCCTGAAGAATTACGGTGCTAACTATGGTGTTCTATACACTGCGTGGGGTGTCAGTGGCTTCATTGGCCCAGTGGTAGCCGCCGTAGCAGTCGATATGACCGGCACCTACACGCTGGCCTATTCTGTATGTTCTGGCATGCTGGCCGTCGCGGTACTGTTGTCATTCATCACCAAGCCTGTCACCGCACAAGTAGCTAAAGAGAAGCTAGCGACAGCCGCATAACTGTACGCCTGACTCTTACTGAAAAGCACAGCCAGCCGGCTGTGCTTTTTCATTGTCACTTTTTCAGAACGAGAAACGGGACAGACAAAAAAAACCCGGTTCCAAAGGGACCGGGCAAACAAATAGTGGTGAAAATGTTCCTGATGGGAACAGGATATGCGCTATTAGCGTACCGCTATGGAAGACTGTGCGATTGGCTTAACAACATTCTTCACGGGTACTCAGGTAGCAAATAGTTAAGGCGTCCAATTTTTGGTTTGATTAAGCATTTTTTCAATCAAATCACTGAAGTCGCGTACTCGAGTGATGAATCGATTGAGACAACCAAATTCAAATATTTCCTCTTTACAATCTGTACCATCCTCATTGATCCCACCATCATGCTGGCATACGCCACCGCTGGATTCCAAAATCGTCAACTCGGGCGCTTTTCTGCTCTGAATTCAATCTGTTTATATTGGAAAACAGCACTGGTTTTTCACGTTCCGCAGCATAGGCTCACGCCTGCCAACAGGTGTGAAAACAGAATCAAAGTTGTGAGACTCATCTAACCGAAAACTAACGAACTAGTTCGCTAGTTTGATTTGCTTTCATAGTAGGGATATCATCGTTTTCGCGTTAAGTCGATATGCATCTATACACTATGCATTTGAATTATTAGGTATTGAATCAATATGATGCCTGACAATGCATCAAATGATTCAAATTCACTTGGAGTATTCTTCCACCATGGTCAGTACATTACTTCTATATTGCATCGCTTCATTTACCGTGACCGTCATTCCGGGGCCGACCATGCTGTTATCTCTATCGAACGGTGTGAGTAAAAATAAGAAAATTGTACTTTATGGCATTTTAGGGGCTGCTATCTCTGACGCAATTTTGATCAGTGCTGCCGGGCTGGGACTGGGGGCATTAATGGCGGCTTCTGAAACCCTCTTTCTGACCGTCAAATATTGTGGCGTGGCTTACCTGCTGTGGCTGGCATACCAGTTGTGGCGCAGTACACCTTCAGCCGGCGCATTAACAGCAGACAAACTCAAAAGCACACAAGTGCACAGCCCAGCAGCAGCGTTCCGGCGCAGCCTGTTCGCAGCCCTGTCAAATCCAAAGGGGCTCCTGTTCTTCGGCGCCTTTCTGCCTCAGTTTCTGGATTTAACAGCGCCGGTTTTCATGCAATACGTGCTCTTCGCGGTGGCTACCATCGTGATTGATGTCGCTGTGATGCTGGTTTACGCAACGGCAGGTTTTCAGGCAGCAAAGTATTTATCGGTCAGTCGCCTGAAATCGCTCAACAAGACCTGTGCTACCGTGCTGGTCGCGATGGCGTCGGGGTTAGCATTCTATAAAGAAGCAGCCTGAGAGTTTTTCACTTCAAAAGCAACACCAACGCCATAGGCGGTGGTTTAGGGGTGACAGAGAAAAGCGCCCGCGGGCGCTTGTTATATGGATGGACGCTTGTATCTGGCATTGATCAAATCTTCAATGAGCTTTTGATCTTTTCTGGCCTGCTCATAACGTTGTTTCGCTTGCCAGCGCTCCATCACGGTTTCCAGGCCTTTCACCTTGACCTGACTTTGCTCCAGCGCTTTTTTAGTGCGCTGGCTTTCTGCATGCATCAAGGCCATTTCATGCTGCTGATGGGAAATCAGGCGGCTGAGCATAGTATTGACCTGAGTGGTGTTCTGCAGCGCCAGTGCGTTCAACCCGGCGCTTCCTTCTTGCTGGCAGCCCGATTTCAGCCCGGCCAGCGCCTGCAGTTGCTGGGCAAAAAAGCCGACCTGATCCTGCTGCCGTGCAAAGTGCTGTCCGTGACGATCACGCTGCTGCTCAGCGATCTGCTGAAGCTGACTCACAGCTTTCAGTCTGCCCTTCATCACACCGTCTCCTAACCTTGCTGCGTTTGCGTAAACAACTCAGCAAGCCGAACCAGCGACTGTTGGTAGTCAGTCACTTCATCAACCTGCTGAACCAGAAAATCTTTGAGTTGCGGAAACACCTGGACAGACAGATCCAGTTCGGCATCTTGTCCGGGCTGATACCCGCCTAAAGGCAACAGCTCTTTGACTTGCAAGTAGTTGGCATTGAGCTGCCTGAAACGGTTGGCCACTGTGACATGAGAATTTTCGGTACAGCTGCTCATACAACGGCTGATCGAGGCATTAATATCTATCGCCGGATAATGCCCCTGCTCTGCCAGCGTACGGGATAACACCACATGACCATCAAGAATGGCACGGGCAGAGTCCACCACAGGATCCTGCTGATCATCGCCATCCGCCAGTACGGTGTAAATTGCCGTCAGGCTGCCATCCGGGTGCTCACCGTTACCGGCACGCTCAAGCAACTGAGGCAATTGGCTGAACACTGAAGGCGGATAACCACGAGAAGCAGGCGGCTCACCCAGGGACAAGGCAATTTCACGCTGCGCCATGGCGTAACGTGTTAAAGAGTCCATCAGCAGCAGGACATCTTTGCCTTTATCGCGATAATATTCCGCTACGCGGTGACACAGTTTAGTGGCACGCAGACGCATTAAAGGAGATTCATCGGCCGGCGCTGCTATCACCACAGCCCGCTTCATACCCTCTGCGCCGAGATTGCGCTGTATGAATTCCCTGACCTCCCGGCCACGCTCACCAATCAGACCCACGACTACAATATCGGCTTTGGTGTTTTTGGTGATCATGCCCATCAGGACACTTTTACCCACACCACTACCTGCCATGAGTCCGATACGCTGGCCTTTGCCCAGGGTCAGTAATCCGTTGATTGCACGTATACCCACATCCAGCGGTGTATCAACCAGGCGGCGCTTTAACGGATTGATCGGTGAAGAGTTCAGCGACACTTTCTCTCCGCCTTTTAGCGGGCCAAGATCGTCAAATGGCTCGCCAAGACCGTTAACGACCCTGCCAAGCCAGTGATCACCGAGCGCGACTGTACTGTCGCCGTCCAGCGGGACGACTCTCGCTCCGGCGTACAGCCCGCCTAACTGCCTCACGGGCATCAAATACGCCACGTCGCGGTCAAAGCCCACCACCTGGGCTTCAATGGCTTCACCATCATCCGTTTCAACCAGACAGCGCTGTTCCAGTCTGAACTTACAGCCAACGGCCTGAAGCATCAGGCCGTTGACTTTGACCAACCGCCCGGTGACCCGGGCAATCGGAATGGATGACATGGAGGCGATAGCATCATTCAAACGATCATGAAATGCACCGTCACTCACTGATACTCTCCGCCGTTTCTGCTGCTGCGGTATGACTGGCTTCAGCCGCTGGATTCTCCAGTAAGTGCTCGCGCAGCGTTTCCATACAGGCTTCCAGTCTGGCATCACTGCTGGCATCGGCTTCTGCTTGATCCGTTACCAGCTGAACACCGCCGACAGGCATTTCTTTGTTCGCGACCAGTTTCCAGCTCGGGTGCAGGGTTGGACTGAGATTGGTAATACGCTCAAGATCCTGCGGATTAAGATTGATCACCACCTTGTCGCTGTTACCCGGCATGCTGTCTAAGGTTTCTTCCACCAGCGCCAGAATTTGCTGCGGCATCAGTGTCAGCTCTGCACGAATAACCTGCTGGGCAACTTTCTGCACCAGGGAACAAATCTGCTCGCGCTGAGCATGTTCCCGCTCATCCTGCCATTGCTGAATATGCGCCTGCAGTGCTTGTATCGGCGCAATGGCAGATTCATATTTTTCGCGGCCCTGGCTTTCGCCTTTGCTGTATCCCTGCTGAAAACCGTCTTGCTGACCTAAGGTAAAGCCTTGCTGGCGACCCTGCTCAACACCCTGACGCAGGCCTTCTTCATGGCCCCGCTGCAAGCCTTGCTGAAACCCTTCTTCCAGCTGTTTTTGCAAAGCTGCCTGGTGTTCCTTGGTATTGAACTCCGCCTGGGCGACATAATTGTCTGCATCCTGTGCACCACTTTCGTGTTGTACAACAGGCTTCACCATAGGCGGAAAGCGGTGTGAGCGGTATTCACCAGGATTCAGCTGCATCACTTTTACTGAACGCATCACTTACTCCACTGTTTGTTCCTGATACAGGCTCAGTTCGATCTCACCGGCATCGGCCAGTTCACGAACCACTTGCATAATATCCTGGCGGGCTTTCTCAACCCGGGATAATGGCATCGCACCACGCATGGCCATTTCATCATCCAGCGAGTTAGCCATACGCTGTGGCATGGACTGTTTGATTGCCACTTGCAGCTTGAGCTCTGCCCCTTTCAGCGCGGTTGCCCACAAGTCGAGCGGAATTTCCTGGATCAGGCGATCCATCGTTGCTTCACGCTGACGGGAAAGAATAACGAAGTCGAACATATTTTCTTCGATTTCGCTGACCACTTTTTCGTCATGCAGTTTCAGCATTTCCATCAGCTGAGCACGATCACCCTCAAAGCGGTTAATAATGTCGGCAGCCTGCTTGGCACCCAGCACCGATGCGCCCTGTCCGCCAGACACCTGCTGGATACAGCGGTCGATCAACAGATGCAGATCTTTGGCGATCTCATGGTCGATTTCACTCAGACGGGCGACGCGGTAAATCAGTTCATCATGCTGCTCTGACGGCAGTTTCGCCAGCACCTGAGACGAGGTTTCCGGCGGCAGATAAGCCAGGAAAATCGCCTGCATCTGCGGGTGCTCCTGACTGATAAATTTTGCAATAACGTCAGTATCAACCCACTGCAGGCGCTGCATGTTATTTCGCAGCTCATCGCCATAAATACTGTTCAGTACACCTTTGGCAAGATCATTGCCCAGGGCTTTCGACAGTGTGTTCGACAGATAATCTTTCGACGCGCCGCGAATACCACTGTGGTCGCGAAAATCATCGAAAAACCGCTGAATCACGACCTTGGCGTTCTCACTTTTGATGCCAGTGAGTTTCGCCATGGATCGGGTGACGCGTTGTACTTCATCGCGGGAGAAATAACGCAGAACCTGAGCGGCTGCATCCTCTCCCATGCCCAGCAAAACCAGCGCTGTTTTATCCACGCTGCTTAAGGTTTGCATGTCTGCCGGATTAGTTGTCTCGGTTGTGCTCATTTCCATTTACCCATTGTTTGAGGACTTCAGCAACGCGCTGCGGTTCTTCGCTGGCAATTAATGTCAGATGTTTCAGTTGGATGTGCAAAGGCGAACCTGAAGGCGGCAACATCATCTCAGCATCTGCATCCAGTCCGTTGGTGGTATTGCTCAGGCCTCTGTCGGACAGACGTCGATTGAGTTCATTCTCCTGCGCCTGCTCATCAAGCTCTTTGCTCAGAATGTTGTCTGGCAAAGTGGCAATGTCCATTTCCTGGCGTGCTTTGTCCACACCGGTCAGGTGACGAATCAGAGGACGCAGAACAAAAAAGATCATCGCCAGTCCCAGCAAGCCGCCAATGATGTAACGCAACGGCTGCTGCAATGCTGTATCCTGCCACCACGGCATAGGGGCAACAGGTTCAATGTTGACCGGGGTAAAGTTGAAGCTCATCAGGCTCAGGCTGTCGCCACGCTCGGCATTCAGGCCGACCGCTTCAGAGATCATCTGGCTGATTTCGGCTTTCTGTGCCTCATCCCAGACGGCACCGTCCGGCGCAACAGCATTGTTCAGCAACACAGACACATTCAGTTTCTTAATTTGCCCCTGCTGGTACTGGGTATGCCTGACACTGCTGCCTAATGCAAACTGACGATTCACTTCAGAGCGCTCACTGGTGTTCTTCGGTGCCTCACCTTCACCTTCTTCTTCAACCGTTGGTGGCTGATTGCTCAGTGAACCCGGCACCCCTAAGGCAATTTTATCGGTTGAGTTGTTCTCAATGCTGTGTTCTGAACGGACAACCGGATTGTCATCCACCATTTCACGGGTTTCTTCAATGCGGCTGAAATCCAGATCGGCCGCCACCTGCACCCGAAAGTTACTCGGGCCGAGAACCGGAGTCAGCATGTCAGAAGCACGCTGAATGACCTGCTTCTCCAGATTCTTTTGATACTCCAGATATTTGGTATTCATTCGGCCGGACGTTTCCGAGCCGATATCGGCGCTCAGTAAACGACCGAACTGATCCACCACTGAAACGTGTTCAGCCGTCATGCCGGTGACACTGCCCGACACCAGATTCACAATCGCTTCCACCTGTTCAGGTTTGAGATCTTCACCCGGCTTAAGCTCCACCATGACAGAGGCCGTGGTCTTCTCCGTGTTCTGGCGCACAAACAGAGTCTGGCGTGGAATCGCCAGGTGCACACGGGCGTTATTGACGACATTAAGTGAAATAATGGTACGGGCCAGTTCCCCTTCCAGACCATGACGGTAACGTGCCGTTTCCATAAACTGGCTGGTACCCAAAGCAGAATCAGTCTGAAGTGTTTCCAGACCGGTCGGCAGTTTGGCTTTCACCCCTTTGGCGGCCAGTAACATACGGACCTCAGCAACTCGGCCGTCTTCTACCAGCACCTGACCATTGGTTTCCTGTAAGCGGTATGGAATGCCTTCCGCTTCCAGTACAGAGATAATCTCGCTGGTATCAAAGCGCTCCTGCTGGCTGTAAAGCGGGCGATAGCTTTGTGTCGACGTCCAGAGTGCAACCACTATGATAGCGGCAACCACAGCCGCCAGCGCAGCAGACAAAACAAGATTACGCTGGCTGCTGTACCAGGCGCGTTTAGCCCGATCCAGCAGAGAATGATCAGAACGGTTTGCAGCAGTCAGTTCCGCTGCCGCTGCTTGAGTAATCATGGTCATAATTTACACCGGCATCTTCATTACATCTTCAAACGCACCGACCACTTTGTTTCTTACCTGCATCAAGGCAGAAAAAGACAAACTGGCCTTCTGGCTGGCAATCATCGCGCCAACCAGATCATCACTTTTCCCGGTTTCAACCGCCGTCATCTTCGCACTTGCAGCGGCCTGATGGCCGTTTACCAGGTCAAGCACTTGTGTCATGGCAGAAGAAAAAGCAAGTGGTTTAACCTGTTGGTCTAATGGATTGGCTTTCACAGCAATGTTCTGCTCAGCCTGAGCTTGCATGAGCTGCATTTTATCCAGCATTAATTGCTGGGCGGTGGTCGTCTGCGTCAAATTCGTCGCAAGCATACTTGTGTCTCCTGATCGTTAGGCTGCTGAGCCAATTTGTGAAATATCAATGCCTTGCTCACGCATTGCCGCCAATTTGTAACGTAAAGCTCTTGTCGTCACACCCAGTGCTTTTGCCGTGAGTGTTCTGTTACCCTCATGCTGTTTAAGCACGTCCAGCACATACTGATATTCGGCCTGTTTCTTCGCACCAATATGGCCCTGTTCTGTTCCTGCGCTGCCCGCCGATGCTGGCATATATTCAGGTTTAATCGCCTGAATTTTGCTGCTGTCTACCGGCAGCATAAGATCCTGAGAGGTCACGAAATCGCCGTGTCTCATTACCAATGCGCGCTGGATAATGTTTTCCAGCTCGCGGATGTTGCCCGGCCAGTGGTACTGCATCATCATCTGCTGGGCATCCGCGGATAGCTGGCAGGCACTGCCTTGCTGATACTTACCGATGAAATAATCGGCCAGCGGAAGAATATCCTCAGGACGCTCGCGAAGCGGTGGCCAGTGCAGAGGTAACACATCCAGGCGGTAATAAAGATCTTCCCGGAACACCCCTTCCTGTACCGCGACACGAAGATCTTTATTGGTGGCGGCTATCACCCGGATATCGAGCTTGATGGTTTTATGGCTGCCCACACGCTCGACTTCGCGCTCTTGCAGCACACGTAATAACTTGGCTTGCAGCGCCGGCGACATTTCGGCAATTTCATCCAGCAAAATGGTGCCGCCGTTTGCTTCTTCGAACTTGCCGCTCTGGCTGCCGGTTGCCCCGGTAAAGGCCCCTTTTACATGGCCGAATAAGACAGCTTCAAGCATGGATTCCGGGATAGCAGCACAGTTCACCGCGACAAACGGCATCTTGCTGCGTGGTGACTGCTGATGAACATAGCGCGCCAGCACTTCTTTGCCTGTTCCTGATTCGCCGGTAATCAGCACACTGGCATGCGTACAGGCCGCACGGTGGGCCAATTGCAAAATCTGCTTACTGCGCCAGGATTGCGCCACTATGTCAGACATGGGCTTTTGCAGCGCTTCAACCCGGGCAATCAGGCTTAACAGCTGACTGGGTTCGAACGGTTTTAACAAATAATCCGTCGCACCGGCTTTCATCGCTTCCGCCGCCAGCAAGCCTTCGTGCTGATCGACAATCGCAATGGCAATCCGGCGCTGCTGTGTGTCCGCCACTGTCTGGCTGTAGCGGACCCATTCGGTCAGTGACATATCCGGCAGCGAGGAGCTGACCAGAGTGATCGCCGCCTGGCGTGACTGCAAGCCGGCTTTGCCGGATGTCAGATAATCCACCTGATAGCCCGCCTGCTCCAGCACCTGAATCACTTGCTGAGCCTGCTGCCTGTCCGGTTCAATGAACTGAATTGTCTTCGTAATCATTACTGAACCCTGCTTTCATCATTGTTGCCAGCACGCATAACACGCACTGTTACCCGACGATTTAACGCTTTCCCTTTCGCCGTTTCGTTATGGGCAATCGGATAGCGGGAACCATGTGCCCTGATTTGAATCAAGCTGTCTTTTACGCCGGCTTCCCGGAGAAAACTGGCCACATCATCGGCACGGACTTTAGACACCTGCACATTGCCCAGCCTTGAGCCCACATTATCTGAGTGACCATCAATCAACACCTGATTGACTGACGTATCAAGACGAATGTATTCAGCCAGATTTGACAGCGTTGCTTTTTGCTCAGTGGAAACTGTGCGTTGTCCCAAATCAAACTGAAACACCAGGTCACGAGCCTGTTTGTACGACATGGCCGGCAGGCGGGAACGACAGAGAGTAAAATCAGCCAGTGCCGGTGCCATATTAACGCTCGATAGCAGCAAATCGACCGGGGTATTGTTGTTCTGATAGAGCATCCCAACCCGCGCCCACTGGCCAGCTGTCATACCGTCAAGCAATGCATCAACTGCATGAGTGAACGACACTTCAGTCGGACTGACTTGCTTACCCGGGCTCAGTGATGTCTGCTTAGGTGTCGCCACCCAAGGACCATCCTGCAGATACAGACCTGCAGATTGAAACTTAACCACAGGTCGCATAGGCTTCACTTTCAGCGTCAAATTTTCCCCGGCATTCGCGATAAAGCTCACCTGACCGAAATTATCCACCTGCTGATTTAATGAACAGTGAAATTTGTCGCCTTGGTATTTCCACTCGACAAGATCCATCGGTGTTGAAACAAGCTTTGCTTCAACCGAACCTGCCGCAAGAGCAATAAATAAGAATGTGTATTTCTTGAGAAATGAAATTAACATTTTTACCCTTCTCAGATTTTGGAAAAAAACCAAAATTCATTTTTTAATCATAATATCCAACTTAGCCACAAAATATTAAACAGCCAAATTGGTTTGTTGTTTCTATATATTTGTTTCTTGCTCAAAATCACTTTAATAAAATAAAGGTGATCTTGATTCAATTTATATTTGACGCCACTCTGACACTAATTTGACACCGTACCGACATTCTATCCGTCAGAATGATTTTTTGATATGGCTTCAAAAACAGCTACTTGTGGCAAGCAAAACCTAACAAAACACAGGGCATTTCAAAGGCGGCCATAAAAGTCTCATCAATTCATATATAAGAAAACCCTATAAATGAAGATATAATCAACATGTGGACTAACATCACAAATTCAAAATCAATAACTAAAACACAGGAAATAGCTCAGGCTAGACTTAGCGAAACTAATAGTGGTTTTACCAAAATAGAAGTAAATTAAATCCGCAACAGTTAATAAGTTGCATATGAGTTCTGACGGATATGCCAATATGAAAAAAATTGAGTTAAACAATGCTCAACATTTCCCCACACTGAACGTTGAACATTTAGGGCGCCCAATCCATGTCATCCGGGAAGAGTTGCAGAAAATCTTTTCGCAGGCAGATTCGTCAATTACCCAGGATTTACAACGCTGGGTGAAAGACAAAAATCTGACCATTAAGCTGGCTGACATTCAACTCTCCAACCGGGATGCCACGGATCAAAGCAACAATGCCTCTGTCATTCGGCATCAAGCCGGAGGGCTGATTGAAGCGCAACTGGATACCCAGTTATTACTGGCGCTGTCGGATAAATTTTACAACGCCGATATCGATCGCAGCGATGCCGGTTACGCGAATTCGACGCTGACAGCCAGTGACCTGCGTCTTCAACAGCGATTACTGCAGCGTATTTGTTCACTGGTGGCCGATGAAAAGGCGTGGCAACTGACCGATGATGGCATGACTTACGGTGTCGGCTTACTCGCCACTTTCACTGTGAGCTACCGTAAAAAAGTGGCGGCGTTCCGCCTGTACTTCGATGAAAACATGCTTCAGGTGCTGATGGATGATATGGCGTTCCAGACCAACCATCACCTGAGCGATGATTTCAGGCTCGCGCTGGAGAATACGCCGGTTCAGCTTCATGCCACGCTTTGCCAGAAAAAAATGCCGCTGGATGATGTGCTCAAGCTGCGTCCTGACGATGTACTGAACATTGATCTCCTCACCAATGTGCCGGTGCGTATCGGACAGGAACATTTATTTAACGGATGCGTGGCCGACAAAGACGGCCAGCTCGTCCTGATTCTTAAAGATAAATAATACTATTACAGGATTGAAACATGACTGATTTGAATGAGATGACAGACGTAAACGCATTCAGCGAAGACGATCTGAACTTTGACGATCTGAATTTGGACCAGCTGGATGATGATATTGAAACCGAGCAGGATTCAGCTGCTTCGCCCTTTATTCCCTATGACGACGTGCCTTCACGCGATATCAATTTCTTCAAAAAAATCCCCGTCACTGTCACGCTGGAAGTGTCCAGTACCGAAGTCTCGCTGGGTGAACTGATGAAAGCCGGTGAAGGCAGCGTGATTGAGCTGGATAAGCTCAACGGCGAACCACTGGATGTCAAAGTCAATGGATCGCTGATGGGCCATGCCGAGGTTGTTGTGGTCAATGATAAATATGGTCTGCGCCTGATCGACATCGTGGATTCGCCGCTTAACTCCGTGGAATCCTGATGATGCTCCGCAGTACCTGTCACCGAATAGCCCGCACAGGCGGGCTATGTATCACCGGTTTTCTCGTATTTCTTCTGTCTTCACACCCGGTATTTGCGGCTGAAAGTGGCGGCCTGACACTGATGACAGTGTCTGATGGTGCCGCCAATCAGGAATACAGCGTTAAGCTGCAGGTGCTGCTCTTAATGACGGCGCTGAGCTTTTTACCCGCCTTCCTGCTGATGGCCACCAGCTTTACCCGGATTATTATAGTGCTGGCCATTTTGCGTCAGGCGCTCGGCCTGCAGCAGAGTCCGCCTAACCGGGTTCTGGTCGGCATAGCGCTGGCGTTAACCTTGCTCATCATGCGCCCTGTGTGGACAGACGTCTACGAGCACGCTTTCAAGCCGTATGACGCAGGCCAGATGACCTTGATGGATGCCTTTGCAGTGGCAGAAAAACCCGTCAAAGATTTCATGCTCAAGCAAACCCAGCAAAGTTCTCTGGAACAAATGCTGCACATTGCCAACGAGCCCATCAATCAGAACGCTGAAGATCTGTCGTTTGCCGTCGTGTTACCCGCTTTCGTGATCAGTGAACTGAAAACGGCATTCCAGATTGGTTTCATGTTGTTTATTCCCTTCCTGATTATCGACCTGGTGGTTGCCAGCGTCTTGATGGCGATGGGTATGATGATGCTGTCACCTCTGATCATTTCTTTGCCGTTCAAGCTGGTTATATTCGTGCTGGCGGATGGTTGGGCAATGACGGTTGGCACACTCGCAGCCAGTTTCGGGTAGGAGAACAACATGACACCGGAACTCGCTGTTACCCTGTTTTCAGATGCCGTGTGGATGATCATTACCATTGTGACGGTACTGGTCATTCCTGGGCTGCTTGTCGGGCTGCTTATTGCCGTGTTTCAGGCGGCAACGCAGATTAATGAACAGACCCTGAGCTTTCTTCCGCGCTTATTGGTAACCCTGCTGATGGTGATTTTCGCAGGCCACTGGATGATCCGAAAGCTCGTCGACCTGTTCACCTATCTGTTCCATAACATTCCGGGAATGATTGGCTGATGGATCTGACCTTTGCGCAAATCACAGCCTGGCTGGGGCAAGTCTGGTGGCCCTTTTTCCGCCTCGGGGCGGCGCTCGTGGCTATGCCCTTTTTTGGCGACGGCGCCATTCCGATTTGGATAAGGCTGCTTTTCGCCTTGTCGATCAGCATTCTGATTGCGCCACTGATGCCAGCGATGCCAGCTGTGGATCCCCTTTCCCTTAAAGCACTGGTGCTCGCCTTCGAGCAAGCGATCTGGGGAGTGTTCTTCGGATTTATCATTCACCTTTTATTCAACACCATGACCATGCTCGGGCAGATTGTCTCTATGCAAATGGGCCTGAGTATGGCGATCATGAATGACCCGGTGAACGGCATGTCTGTCGCCCTGCTCGGCCGCCTGTTCCTGATGTTCAGCACCTTGCTTTTTCTGGCACTGGACGGCCATCTGATCGTGATTGATATTCTGGTCCAGAGCTTCCATATCTGGCCAGTCGGCGCTGGTATCAGTGAAGCAACGCTGCACCAGATTCTGTCCATGGTTGGCTGGATGTTCGCCTCAGCACTGGCGTTGGCCTTACCCGCCATCGTTTCCATGCTGCTCGCCAACATCAGCTTCGGTGTCATGAACCGGGCCGCGCCCAGCCTGAACGTGTACGCATTAGGCTTTCCAATGACCATGCTTTTAGGCCTGTTCAGTATTCTCATTGCTATCAGCGGTGTACCCAGCCGCTATACCCAGTTCGTGCATACCACCTTGCAGGAGCTGACCTATTATGTCGCAGGAAACGGCCTATGAGTGACCAGAGTACGCAGGACAAAACAGAAAAAGCTACGCCCCAGAAAATCCGTAAAGCCAGAGAGCAGGGGCAAATCCCACGGGCCAAAGATCTCACCGCCTCAGTGATTTTTATCGTTGTGGTGTATTTCTTCTCGGTCCAGCTTGAGGCCATCTGGGATGCGCTCAGCGGTGTGTTCCGGTTCAACATGCAACTGACCCGCGAAGATCTGCAGTCACCCTGGCAAGGTATTGAACATATGGGGCAAAGCCTGGCTATTTTGATAGAACTGCTGCTGCCACTGTTTGCGGTCATACTGTTAGCGGCTATCGCGGGAAGTCTGATGCTGGGCGGCTGGCTGTTCTACCCTACCGGTGTGCTGCCAAAACTGTCGAAGATCAGTCCGATTGCCGGCATCAAACGTATGTTCTCGACACGCTCACTGGTTGAACTGCTGAAATCGACCCTCAAGGTGACCGTTATCTTCTTGCTGCTATATACCTATCTGGATTCTCATTTGGCTGAGCTGATGGCGATGCAGAACCTGCCCTTGCGCCAGGGCGTTGTCGCCGTCATGAGTATCCTTTTCCACGGTGTGCTGCTGATGGGCGTTGCGCTGATCATATTTGGCTTGCTTGATGTGCCCTACCAGCGTTGGGAGCACTTAAAGCAGCTGAAAATGACCAAGCAGGAAACCAAGGAAGAATACAAAAACAACGAAGGCCGGCCGGAAGTGAAACAGCGTATCCGCCAGATTCAGCAACAGTTTGCGCGGCGTAAAGTGGAAAAAACCGTGCCTCAGGCAGATGTAGTGATCACTAACCCAACCCACTATGCGGTCGCCATCAAATACGATCCGACTATGTACGACGCCCCTTTCGTGGTTGCCAAAGGGGTGGATGAAATGGCCCTGCATATTCAGCGTATCGCCCGCGAAAACAATGTGGAAATACTGAATTCCCCGCCACTTACGCGTGCTATTTATCATACCACTCAGTTGGAACAGGCCGTGCCGAACCAGCTGTATATCGCCGTGGCGCACATTCTGACTTATGTCATGCAGCTCAAAGCTTTTCGTACCGGGAAAGGCGGCAAACCACAGGCATTACCGACTTTTGCGATTCCACGCCACTTACAGTATTAAGGCAGGAGAGAGATCAAACCCATGTTAAACAGGCTACCTAAATTTAACCATTTAAAGCGCAGCTATATCAGTATTCCTGCTGCTCTGCTCATGATACTGGCCATGGTCATGCTGCCCCTGCCCCCTATGCTGCTGGACGCCATGTTCACCTTCAACATAGTGCTGGCAATCATGGTACTGCTGGTCAGTACCACGGCAAAACGACCACTGGATTTTTCTATCTTCCCAACCATCTTGCTGGTGGCTACGCTGCTGCGTCTGACGCTGAACGTAGCGTCCACACGGGTAGTGTTACTTGAAGGTCACAATGGCGGCGATGCGGCCGGTAAAGTGATCCAGGCATTTGGTGAAGTGGTGATCGGCGGTAACTATGTCGTCGGTATGGTGGTCTTTGTCATTCTGATGATCATCAACTTCGTGGTCATCACCAAAGGTGGCGAGCGGATTTCAGAAGTCGCTGCCCGATTTACCCTCGACGCCTTGCCGGGTAAACAAATGGCCATTGATGCCGATTTGAATGCCGGTTTGATCGATCAGGAACGTGCCAAGCTGCGCCGGAAAGAAGTCGCCAATGAAGCCGATTTCTACGGCTCGATGGACGGTGCGTCAAAATTCGTCCGTGGTGATGCCATCGCCGGCCTGCTGATTCTGTTCATCAATATTATTGGTGGTATCAGCATTGGCGTGTTCGAATACGATATGACCGGCGCAGAAGCGTTCAAAACCTTTGCCTTACTGACTATCGGTGACGGTCTGGTTGCACAGATCCCGTCCCTGCTGCTGGCCACCTCAGCGGCGATTATCGTAACGCGTATCAATGACAGCGATGACGACATGGCTGAGTCGATGCGCAATCAGCTGCTCGCTTCCCCAACCACTTTGTTCACTGCCGCCGCGATTATGGCGATTGTCGGCAGTGTGCCGGGTATGCCGCATCTGGCATTTTACGCATTCGCTGCCGTACTGGCCTATTCGGGCTGGCGACAACTCAAATCACCCACCCATGACGATCAACTGGAACAGGTTGAACAACTTGGCTACGCCATGCGCCGTGAAAGCGATCAAGTGCTGGCCTGGGATGATATTCCGCATGTTCAGAGCCTCTCGCTGCACCTGGGTTTCCGCCTGGTCCATCTGGTCAATAAAGATCAGGGCGCGCCGCTGTCGCAGCGGATCCGGGGGATTCGTAAAACACTGTCCGAGCAAGTGGGTTATCTGCTGCCTGAAGTCAGTATTCAGGACAACCTCAGCCTGCGGCCAAACCAATACACCATCGCCGTACAGGGTGAGATAGTCGAACAAGGTGAAATTGAACCGGATCGCCTGATGGCCATTGCGGTGGGTGAAACTTACGGTGACATTGACGGCATACTGGGTACTGACCCGGCCTATCAGTTACCGGCCGTCTGGATTGAGCCCGGCGACAAAGCCAAGGCACTGAATATGGGTTATCAGGTCATTGATGACGCTACCGTCATCGCTACGCACCTGAGTAAGGTAATGAAAAACAACCTGGCCGATTTGTTCACCCATGATGATGTCGACAACATGATCCACCGCTTGTCGCTGCAGGCACCGAAACTGGCCGAGGCACTGGGCAATGTCATGACACCGGCTCAGCAACTCAAGGTGTTCCGTCACTTACTGCAGGATCAGGTGCCGGTCAAAGACATACGCACCATAGCCAACACCATGCTCGACAGTGCAGAAAATACCAAAGATCCTATTTTGCTGGCCGCCGATGTGCGTTGTAGTTTACGCCGCACTTTAGTCAACCTGATCAACGGTGACCGCAAAGATCTGAACGTGTACACCTTGTCTGATGATCTGGAGCAGATTTTGCTGACATCTTTGCAGCAGGCACAGTCAAACGGCCAGGCCATGCTGGACAGTTTCCCGGTTGAGCCCAATATCCTTCAGCAATTCCAGCAAAACCTGCCATTAGTCAAACAGCAGCTTAAGCAGCAAAACCTGCCTCCGGTTCTGCTGGTGATGCCACAACTTCGGCCACTTCTGTCACGTTATGCGCGTACTTTTGCACAAGGTCTGGCTGTCTTGTCATATAATGAGATTCCAGAACACAAGCAAATCAATGTGGTAGGAAACCTTGGCTAAGTTGTTTACCGATGCCGCGTTAGGCGAGCATGCACGCGGGCTGCTGATTCAGGCAGCCCAGACTCCGGATGATCACATTCTGCTTGAGGCCATGCAGCACAATGATATACGTCATGTCTGTCAGCCGATAAGACACACAGAAACCAACGAGGTCACATTCCAGCACCTCACTTTACGGTTCGGCAGCAATAACGAGCAGAGTGTCTACCGTTTCGACCTGTCTGAAGAGATGCGTTATGCGCTGGATTTGTTCGGGCTGCTGCTGGCTGTCAGGCACATTAAATTTCAGCAAGAAACCATTCATGCCAGCCTGATTAATCCGTTAGTTGTGCCCCTGCAGGTGGAAACCTTGCTGAAATGGGAACCCGGCCAGCATTTTTTATCTTCCCTGTTTGAACACCATAGCCAGGCGATGCAGGACGTCGTGCCCTGCCTCCAGCTTTTTCAATCCGATTCAGATACCGGGCAGTTAGGTAAACTGCTGGGCTGGTTACATGACACCTGCCCGGCGTTTTGGGTGGATATCAGGCTGCCAACCGCCTATCTCCCTCTGCTGGAAACGCATCCACCCGCAGCCATCAAGATTGCCCAATTCAATGAAGACACCAGTTTCAAGCAAGGCTTACTGCCGGTCATCCGCTTTTTGAAACAGTGCCATGTCGAGTTTGTCGCCGGACGCGTGGCCACTCAATACGATCTGATCCGCTTCCGCCGTCTGGGTGCGGGTTATTATTTCGGGTACATCAGCGATATACCCACCTCCTTCTCCGCACCGAGAAAATTTAAACTCGTTAAATAGCCCCCTCAACACTGTTATTTATAACGCTAGTATTTACAACGCCAGCACTTCAGCTGGCGTCTTGCTTTTTGTTGTTGCCCGCCAAATATTGAATCTCGATCACAACTCTTTGCTACCTATTTACCTGGCTCTTTTCTGTCTTTACCTAATCCTTCACTCATTCAGGTGTAGACCATTTACTCTAACCAGCACTTTGGCTGATTATTTCATTGCCCGGTTTAATAAAATTGAAACCTCATACCATGGCTTTTACAGCTGGAAACTGTGAATTTAGCAAATTTTTCAAAATTTATTTTAGCATTCCATATAAAAATCAAGTTACTGATTTTTAATAAATTTATCTCATAAAATCCAGGTAAAAAACCGCTAAACATCAAGATGAAATCATTTTTTTTCACTTTTCTGATTAATGTTCTCAGAGCCTCTTCCGCCTCATATTAGCGAGTAGGAATAACGGCCACACAGAACAACAAACTGATTTGTGTGCCGATATAAACCAATATAAAGAAGCAATACTTAGGAGAATTTTCATGGCTCTATCAATGCACACCAACTACGCATCTCTGGTTACGCAAAACACCCTGAACGGCACAGGCAACATGCTGAACACGGCCATGGAGCGTCTGGCGACTGGCTACCGTATCAACTCTGCTGCTGACGATGCGGCTGGTCTGCAAATCGCAAGCCGCCTGGAATCTCAAACTCGCGGCATGTCTGTTGCAATGCGCAACTCTCAGGACGGCATCTCTATGATGCAAACGACTGAAGGTGCACTGGACGAAGCAAGCAACATCCTGTACCGCATGAACGACCTGGCTACTCAGGCAGCGAACGGTACTAACTCAGTCAACGATCAGGAAGCTCTGTACGCAGAATTCACTGAACTGACCAGCGAGCTGGGCAGCGTAATGGCCAACACTAAGTACGCTGGCGAAACTGTGTTTGACGCAGCGGGCGTGAAAGGCGGCGGTATCGTACTGCAAATCGGTGGTTCTTCTGCTGAAACTCTGGACTTCGCTACTTCTATCGATGGTAAAGTTGGCGCAGCAGTAACTATGCTGGAAGCAGGTGGTACTATCGCTTCTCTGGGTACCTTCGGTGACACAGGCGCAACTGTAGCGGCTAACCAAACTGCCGCACAGACTGCAATGGACACTATCCAGACTTCTCTGGACACCATCGGTGGCGCACGTGCTGCTCTGGGTGCGAACATCAACCGCCTGGAACACACCATCACTAACCTGGGCAACATGGTTGAGAACACCTCTGCTGCGAAAGGCCGTATCATGGATGCTGATTTCGCTGTTGAAACCTCTAACATGACTAAGAACCAGATGCTGATGCAAGCCGGTACTTCTGTACTGTCTCAAACTAACCAGCTGTCTGGCATGGCAATGTCTCTGCTGCGCTAATCAACTGATTAGTCTCAGATACCTAGTCAAAGTCACTCCAATGTTCAAAGCCCCGATTTTCGGGGCTTTTTTTCGTCTCCCCCCTGAATGTCCCACCCTGAATGAGGCTGACGCTTTCCCCTCCTATATGGACAGACACGTGAGCCTCCTATCAGGACAGGCATGTTAACCAGTAACTCCATTCTTATCAGGACAGACATATTACGAAACAGCAGCACGCAGCCAGCCAGCCAGCCAGCCAGCCAGCCAGCCAGCCAGCCAATCATTCTCCTACACATCATTCCTACAAGGACAGGCACATTAAGAAAAATACAACTTCATCAATTTCATGATTTTCATACCTGGCCCGAAATTCTGAACTTCTCCCTTTCGTCTGCGCTCAAATACATATACTGTAAATTCATCCAGTATCAATCAATCATTACCAATGACAACAGCACGTAGCCAACTCATTAGTGTAGAAGCAACGCCCTATTACCATTGTGTTTCCCGCTGTGTTCGGCGTTCATTTCTGTGCGGATATGACGAACTTACCCAAACCAGCTATGAACACCGGCGGGGCTGGGTTGAAAAACGGTTGAAACGGATTGCCAGTGTATTCTGTGTTGATGTTTGTGCTTACGCCATCATGAGCAATCATTACCATGTCGTTCTGCATATCAACAAAGATCAGGCTTATCGCTTATCAAATCACGAAGTCATTGATCGCTGGCTCACCTTACATCGTGCTCCCATGCTGATTCAACGGTTCTTAAAAAGCGAAAACTTATCTGAGATCGAGCAAAATGCTTGCTTAGCCATCATCCAGACCTGGCGGGAAAGACTCTGTTCCATCAGCTGGTTCATGCGCCTGCTGAATCAATACATAGCAAGCGAAGCTAATCGTGAAGATAACTGCACCGGCCACTTTTGGGAAGGACGTTTCAAAAGCCAGGCATTGCTGGATGAAAAAGCCCTGGCTGCTGCTATGGCATACGTTGATCTAAACCCCATACGAGCCGGAATCGCAGACACACCAGAAGCCTCCAGCTTCACTTCAGTGAAAGCACGCATAGAATCGCATCGGAAAGATCAGATAACGGCCCCATCTCTTTTTCCCTTCGCCGGTAATCCGCGAAACGATATGCCGGAAGGACTGCCATTTAGCCTGGCAGATTATCTTGAACTGGTTGATTGGACAGGACAACAAGTCAGAGGAGATAAGTCCGGACATATACAATCAGCTCAGCTTCCTATCCTTGAGCGACTTGGTATCAAGGCTGATTCGTGGCTGGATGTTTGTACAAATATAAAAAAATGCACACTCATTGGTTCTGCAGCTGCAATTCAAACAGCATTACCCAAGTTTAACAGGCAACGGCGAACCGCTTTACAAATTCCATAATCCTGACCCGCTACACTGAACTCTCTGCACACAACACATTGAATGTCATATGTACGCTACACTCTCCTGAAAATCAGACCAGAGACAGAAGAACCGCTGTTGATATCAACAACTGTAAATCAATATTATTAAGATGCTTTTAACAGCAATTCGGTGAAATCAACACAAAGCACACTACCTTTTTCAGGCCGATGACCCAAAGGCCCATTGTGACTGTCCTTGTAACCCAAAGTGACTGCCCCTTTAAGCCCGCCCGATTTTCATGAAAAAAAAAGAGCGCTTGAAGCGCTCTTTTCATTTCTTTTCGGGTGATTGAGGAATTAGGACGTCGTGTATCCCTGTGCTTCAGGTGTCGGCGCTTTCGCGTAATCTTCTTCACCCACACTGTAACAAAGATAGTAAATCGCGCCCTGCTCTCCTGCCTTCGTATCTCCCATCCCGGAAAGGACAACCACCTGAGCCCCCAAATCCTTCAACGTATTATACTGACTCTCGTCGATCGTCAGTGCTCCCAGATCGATGTCTTTCTTGATTGGGTCTCTGTCACGGATTTTGATTGTGACTGGCCCACGGTCCAGCGGGAATCGATAGTAATAGGATTCGCTTTCAACAAAAGCGAACTGGTCTTCGTCCGTCATTTTGATATTCGACCCCGACTCCGGCCAGAAGGCACCACCCGTTGGATCGCTTTGCGCATCGTCAAGATGCTGGATATACACGTCATCATCGCCTTCAATGATTTTCGCAAGCCATTCGATCAACGCCGCCTCAAACTTGATCACGTAAGAGGCAGCATTAAAGGCATCAGACATCAGCTGTGCCTTTGGCGTTTTGATTTCACCTAACACTTCAGCTGCCGCAGCTTCCGCCTGAGAGGTATAATCAGCAACGGTATCAATCACTTCTTTATTACAGCCACAGGATTGTTTTTCACAGTAAATCCCAAGCACGCGCAGACTTGGCAGAGGTTTGTTCATCACCCGCCAATAGATATTGTACTTGCCGTATTTATCATGTGAGGGCTGATCAATTTCATTGCAAATGTCGGACGTCGTGACTTTCGCTGCGTCACGCGTAATCGTCATCGTGCCGAGGTCATCGTCCTTTCCTTTGCTCATATCTGATTTATCCCGCTCCCAGAGCTGGAATTCAATCTTGTGCAAGCCACTGGCCGGAACCACAATATCAACATTCCGATGACCGTCCTCATTGGACGGATTCATTTCCAGTGGGCTGTCGTGGTAATAGTATTTTCGCTCGAACTCATCAGGATTTGACGGATTCGAATAGGTCCGTACTTCAAAGTACACTTCATCGTGTGCTGAACCTTCGTTGGTCTTTGAAATACATTCGATCTTATTAAATTGAACTGAGTAAGCGTATTGCTCCACGTAACTCTCCTTAAACGTGATTGTCATGCCCAGCCTCCGTTTCACCGAAACGACGCCTGAGCATTTACCTGAAAGACAAAGAACACCCGCGATACGTACTTTGAGTTGAAAGCTATATAGCAGGGTTAAATCTTCCAAGTGAATACCAAAAAGGAATAAAATAGCTTCTTTTTTTGCATGCCTGGTATTCCTGACAAACAAAAAATTACAATAAAGCCTAAACGCAGTATGCGTATAATTGCAATTCAATCTATTACTCAAACTCTATGGCAGATCGCATTTCGCCGCAAACGCGTAAACTCAACTCGGCATCAGTTCAATTTCAGTGATACCAGAACGACGGTTCATGTGCAGGTTGCATCAGGTGCAATGTGCAGACATCTCCAACATTCCCGCAAAAACTAACAGTTCAAAACAATCGGACTCAAATTTATTACATCACCTCAGACATGTTGATAGGTGTTTAAAAACAAAAAATTACCTTGATATGGTTCTAAAGGTGACTGTCCTATTAAGTCCGCAAATTACCGTGATATGGCTCTAAAGGTGACTGTCCTTTTAAGTCCGGATTCGACGGATTCGAATAGGTCCGTACTTCAAAGTACACTTCATCGTGTGCTGAACCTTCGTTGGTCTTTGAAATACATTCGATCTTATTAAATTGAACTGAGTAAGCGTATTGCTCCACGTAACTCTCCTTAAACGTGATTGTCATGCCCAGCCTCCGTTTCACCGAAACGATGCCTGAGCATTTACCTGAAAGACAAAGAACACCCGCGATACGTACTTTGAGTTGAAAGCTATATAGCAGGGTTAAATCTTCCGAGTGAATACCAAAAAGGAATAAAATAGCTTCTTTTTTTGCATGCCTGGTATGCCTGACAAACAAAAAATTACAATAAAGCCTAAATGCAGTATGCGTATAATTGCAATTCAATCTACTTCACAAACTCTATGGCAGATCGCATTTCGCCGCAAACGCGTAAACTCAACTCGGCATCAGTTCAATTTCAGTGATACCAGAACGACGGTTCATGTGCAGGTTGCATCAGGTGCAATGTGCAGACATCTCCTACATTCCCGCAAAAACTAACAGTTCAAAACAATCGGACTCAAATTTATCACATCACCTCAGACATGTTGATAGGTGTTTAAAAACAACAAATTACCGTGATATGGTTCTAAAGGTGACTGTCCTATTAAGTCCGCAAATTACCGTGATATGGCTCTAAAGGTGGCTGTCCTTTTAAGTTCATTTAAGTCCCTTTTCAGTCACAACTGTCCGAGAGGAGGTTGCACTCAACAGCATTGTGCTTTTCCGCATAGCTCGCAAAATTGAAATCTAATATCAGTCAATCTCAACAATATTTTTCTCCATATCTACCCGAAATTTCTGCGCATAACGTTAATGAAACGCCGTAACTAAGCAGTTCATCATGAATAATTCATTCTCCCCCGGCGCCAAACACTTTATTGATAGTTTTGTGACAACCCTGCGTTACGCATTGATGAAAAAGGATACTTTCGCTTTCCATCCAAACTGGCCTAAGTTTTGTTGGTTTAACAAAAATCTCCAGGGAGGAGAATATGAAAAACACAACAACGTTATTGGCTTTACTCATTTCAGCTGTCTGCAGTCAGGCATATGCTGAGGACAAAGTCTGGATATCCATCGGGTCGGATGCCAGCCAGACAGTGAAATCTGTCATGCAGCACAAAGCGCAAGCTATATTGCCAGAGTCATTGGCCAGCAGCGGGCCGGTGTGGGTAGGACAAGTGGATTACAGCCAGTTGGCTGAGTTATCGCACCACATGCATGAGGACCATCAGCGCTGCGGCGGATACATGGTCCATTCCTCGGCAGAAAGTGCCATTGCCGCCAGCAATATACCGCAGTCACTCGCGGTTTTTCAGATTCCTGACATCAGCCAGCAAGACACAGTCAATGCCTGGTTGCCTCAGGTAAGTTCACAAGCCATTACCGGCACAATCAGTTCACTGACCAGCTTCATCAACCGTTTTTATACCACCACTTCAGGTGCGCAAGCATCTGACTGGCTGGCCAGTGAATGGCGTTCGCTGAGTGCTTCGTTGCCCAATGCCAGCGTTAAGCAAGTTTCGCACTTTGGTTACAACCAGAAATCTGTCGTATTCACAATAACAGGATCAGAAAAGCCGGATGAATGGATCGTACTGGGCGGTCACCTGGACTCCACGATCGGCTCGCACACCAATGAGCAGAGTATTGCACCCGGCGCCGATGACGATGCATCCGGCATCGCCAGCGTAACGGAAATTATTCGCGTGCTGTCGGAAAACAATTTCCAGCCTAAACGTAGTATTGCCGTTATGGCTTATGCTGCGGAAGAAGTGGGATTACGTGGCTCACAGGATCTGGCCAACCAATATAAAGCGGAAGGCAAAAAGGTTATCTCTGCTCTGCAGCTGGACATGACCAACTACAAAGGCTCGGTTGAAGATATTGTGTTTATTACTGATTACACAGACAGTAATCTGACCACTTTCCTGAGCCAATTGGTTGATGAATATCTGCCAAGCTTAACCTACGGGTTCGACACCTGCGGCTATGCCTGTTCAGATCACGCTTCATGGCATAAAGCCGGTTATTCTGCAGCTATGCCCTTTGAAGCAAAATTCAACGACTACAACCCTATGATCCACACACCGAACGACACGCTGCAGAACTCAGATCCCACAGGTTCACATGCGGTGAAGTTCACTAAGCTGGGTCTCGCCTACGCCATTGAAATGGCCAATGCTACAGGCGGAACCCCACCGCCGCCGACAGGTAACGAGCTCAAAGATGGCGTACCGGTTAACGGATTGTCCGGTGCAACCGGCAGTCAGATTCGGTATAGCTTCGAGCTGCCCGCTCAGAAAACACTGCAGATCAGCACATCCGGTGGTTCGGGGGATGTTGATCTCTATGTGTCATTTGGCTCGGAGGCCAGCAAGCAAAACTGGGATTGCCGTCCATACCGGAACGGAAATAACGAAGTCTGTACCTTTGACGGGGCCACACCGGGCACTTACTCCATCATGCTGGATGGCTATCGCCAGTTTTCTGGGGTGACACTTAAGGCGTCAACGCAGTAGTCTGCGCTGACTCACCAGCAACAGGGGGATGTTTCCCCCTGATATTTTTCCACACCAAGGTTACCGGAAACCCCCGGGTTTCCGGTTCTTTATCGTTAGCTCTCCCCCCTGTCCCTGATTTCCCGTTGCACTTCTTAATGACCCCAACCAATTCGCCGCCCTACTTCATAGGGATTGTTGCATAGGCGACAAGGTGATCCTGCAAAGCGAGTTGGCTTCACCCGTCTGTTTCCTGCTGAAGCGGAGCAGTTTCCGTCTGGAAGCAATCACTGTCAGACGGAAGACAAAGCGGAAACCCGATCGGAAATCCAGCTTCCGCTTTACGTGGAAAAACCATGACAATTCCAATAATTTCAACCAATTAACGCAGTGGCACACTAATTGCTTTAGTAGTCATAAATATAGGAGTTTTTCCATGAGTTCCATCGATCCGATCAGTATGGCAACACAGCTGGCCACCTATGAGATTCAGCCGTTTCAGCAACGTTTTCAGACTCAGGCTGATAAATACCAAAGCCAGATTTCTGCTTACGGCAAAGTTGAAACTGCGTTACGGACATTCCGAACTGCAGTAGAAGACATGAATGGCCTGAATGACAGCGTGGTAAAAAATGGTGCCACTTTCTCGCAGGAAGGCAACATCAGTGCCAGTGTCAATGCCAGCGCGCTGGCGGGTGAGTATCAGGTATTTGTCGAGCAAATCGCGACCTCTCATCAGATGGGTGTTGATTTGGGCGCAGGTACCACAGCCGACACAGCCATTCCTGCTGCAGGTAGTATGGTTATCTCCATGGATGGCAATACCATGACGCTTGATCTGGCGACCGTGGACACTGACAGCGATGGCACTGCCACCCTTCAGGAACTGGTCGCCGCTATCAATACTGATGAAAACAACCCGGGTGTGAACGCCTCACTGGTTCGCGCCAACGGCGAAACCCACTTCATGCTGTCCGGCAAGGAAACCGGTGTCGCCAATACAGTGTCTGTCAACGTGACAGGTACAGGTGATGCCAACTTCGAAAACGCTTTTGCCAACAGCACGGATATCAGCACACCTAAAGATGCGGTGATCTGGCTGGGTGCTGAAGGCACTGGCCTGAAACTGACCAATAGCTCCAATACCTTTGAAGGTGTGATTGACGGCGTTGATCTGACCGTTTCTAAAGCGCAAACCAGTGGTGATCAGCCAATCGGTATCACTGTGGGTTCTGATAAAGAAGCCACCAAAGAACAACTGAATAAAATGGTGGATGCCTATAACGCGCTGATGTCTGAAATCGACAAATACACCAAGGTCGGTTCAAAAGATGAAAAACGTGGCCCATTAGCCGGTGATGGCACCATCCGTTCTCTGGAAAACCAGATCAGCAGTATTTTCCGTCAGTCTTACAACGGCCAGAGCTTGTATTCAGTAGGTGTCAGTATTGACCGAAACGGCAAACTGGCAATCGACAATGACAAGTTCGAAGCCGCCCAGGCCGCTGATCCGGCAGCACTGAACGAAATGTTCAACGGCACCGATAAATTGTTCGACTCGCTGGAAGCAACAATTAAACCTTACCTGTCGTTCTCTGATGGCGTCTTCAAAAACCGCAAAGACAGCCTTCAGCAAAATATCAGCCGTATTGACGACAAAATGTCCAATCTGGAGCGCAAGTACCAGATGTCTTACGACCGTTATCTCGCCCAGTTCACTCAGATGAACCAGTTGATGACACAAATGCAGCAAACAAGCGGATTATTCGCGATTTAAAGGAGTTAACCCATGCTAATGCAAAACTCGGGCTTTGATTCGTATCAAAGCGTCGATCTGGATGCCCAGGCCGCATCAGCAAACCCTCACCAACTGGTGATCATGCTGATTGACGGCCTGCTGGATGAAGTCGTCCGGGTCAAAGGTCACATCGAATCCAACCGTCTGGAAGCCAAAGGGAAAGGCATCAGTAAGTGCATGAACATCCTGATTGGTCTCGACAGTGCGCTGGATGTTGAAGCAGGTGGCGATCTGGCTGCCAATCTTCACGACCTTTACGAGTTTTGCATCAGCGAGCTCTTTAAGGCCAGTTCCCAGAACAAAGTCGAACACCTGGCAACGGTGGAAAATGTCATGACTAACGTCCGTGAGGGATGGGAAGGTTTTGGTCAGCATGTCTAACATCACAGTGAGCCAGCTCGTGACTCTCAGACAGCATCTTGACCGCACCGTGACTGATAGCGACTGGGATCGCCTTCAGCAACTTGACCAGACGTTACAAAAAGTACTGCGGAATCTGAAAGGGACTCAGCTGACTGAAGATTATCTTCAGGCGCTTGCCCATTTGAAAAGCAGTCATCAGACAGCTATCGCTGCGGTCAATGCAGCGAAAGAAAAGTTACAGCAAGACATGAATGCCGTCGGTGAAGGAAAAGAAGGACTTCTGGCATATCAAATGGCCATGAATATGGAGCTTTAATGAACACTATCGTCTCACATTCCAAACTGGCTAACAGTGACAACGAGTCGGCGGACATGCTTTCCGGCAAAGTCAAACCGTCCAATGATGGCACTGCTTCTAACTTCAGTGACACGCTGCAATCCAATGCCGCCACTGACAAACAGGAAGCAGCCATTACTGAGACCTCTTACACGGCCGATGCTGCCGAACTGTCAGACCAGCAGCCGGACAGCAATCCGGTACTGTCTCCCGCCGCGGCAGCGGACATCATTGCCAATCTGCTGGCGCAGGCCGAAAAGCAGCTGGGAGCAAGCTCGGCAACCAATACCGGGGCGCCCGGAGCGGCGGTCGGTACCGCAGAAAACGCCATTTCAGCGTCCGCGAATACCGGCATGCGAGAAACGCGCTTGATGCAATCCGGCGCTACCGCAACACCCGCCGCACCGACAGACAGCCAGGCTGTCAGTACACAGTCAGCCGACAACGCTCGCTTTACTGCCCTGCTGCAGCAACGCAGCCAGTCACCGGCTCAGCAGGATCTCGCGTTAACAGGATTAGTTGAATCCCGCAGCGCCGGCACAGCCCCTTCTCTGCAAACCCTGATTGCAGGACTGTCTGCAGACGGTGCCGCTAACTCTGCAGCCTTGCAATCCGGTTCATCCCAACAGGCTCAAAACGCCGCGGCTCCCGTAGAATGGGCCAGTGTCAAACTCCCTCAGAGCCAGCAAGGTAAATGGGGAGAGCAGATGATCCAGGTACTGCAGGACAGAGTGCAATTGCAGGCCAGCCAGAATTTGCAGGAAGCACGCATTCGTCTGGATCCGCCTGACCTGGGCAAACTGGATTTAACCGTTCGTATGGATGGCGATCGTCTCAGTGTTCAAATCCATGCCAGCCAGTCGGCCGTCCGTGATGCGCTGGTTCAGGTGTCTGAGCGGCTGAGAGCCGAGTTACAGGAACAGAATTTTGTTCATGTTGATGTCAATGTCGGTGATGGCCGTCAGGGTCAGCAGCAAGAACATACACAAGAAGACTCACAACCCGTTATTTTTGCCAACAATCAGGCTGATGACAGCCAGATAACAACAACAGATTCAGGCCATTGGTTATCAACCAGAGCCTGATGAGGAGCCATTTACATGACCCAGCGTAATCTCGTCTTGATCATTATCATCATGCTGATCACCAGCGTACTGGTCGCAGCTGCCAGTGTTGGCGGTACCCTTTGGTACGTCAAAAGTCATCAGGGCGAAGGCGGTGCCAGTTTCAGTCTCCCCTTTAGCCAACCAGAGAATACCGATCCTATTTTCCATCCGCTGGAAAAGCTGGTTCTGTCGGTGAAAGGCGAGCGTCAAACGCACTTCATCATGATGGAACTGGCGCTGGAAACACGTAACGCAGAAGCGATTGAAGGTATCGATAACTATATGCCGGTTGTACGCAATGCCCTGCTCAAACTCTTCAGCAATAAAACCTATGAGCAACTGCAGAACCAACGGACGATTGAAGAGCTTCAGGATGAAGTCAAAGGTACATTACTGAACGCTTTCAGTCAGACACGTTATGCCCGCGCCATCGACAATGTATTGCTGACCAAATATGTGATTCAGTGAGGCGCCTATGCTAGATATCAACCCGACTGAAGAGTACGAGAAAAAACACGACACCGGGCGTAACAACCCGGTAGTGAACGAAGATAAGCTGATCCGTGATCACCTGATCTTAGTCAAACGTGTTGTCAATCAGCTACGCAGTCATGTCAGCACCCACTGCAGTCTGGAAGATATGCAGCAAATCGGTCTGATGGGACTGCTGGAAGCAGGTCGTCGCTACGGTAACGTGGAAGACCCGAATTTCCCGTCTTTTGCCGTATGCCGGATCCGCGGTTCCATTCTCGACGAACTGCGCCGTCTTGACTGGCGCTCGCGCCAAACCCGTCAGCAGGCGCATGAACTGAATGACGTTACCCGCGACTTAATGAAAAAACTCGGCCGCCAGCCATCGGAGGCCGAAATCATCGCAGCGTTAGGCACGGACCAGGCAGATTATCTGCAGCGCCTGAATGCCTCTATGGCCAGCGAAATGCAAAGCCTGGATCAATTGCTTGAAAGCGGTTCCGATTTTTCGATGAACCATGACGGCGGTGAATCGGTTCGTCATGAACATATTCGCCGTACGCTATCGGCGGCGCTTGGCAAGCTCAAACCGCGTGAACAGCTTCTGCTGACCCTGTTCTATCAACATGATATGAACCTGCACGAAATTGCATTGGTGCTGAACCTGACACCGCCTCGTGTATGCCAGCTTCATAAGCAGGCACTGAAACAACTGAATCAATATCTTTGCTGATAGGAGCAAATTGACATGCAAAAATTTACCGGCGCAATCGTCATTCTGTTGTGTGTTTTCGGCGGTTACCTATGGGCCGGCGGTACCTTGATGGCCATCTGGCAGCCTGCTGAAATTCTTATTATTACCGGTGCTGCACTGGGCTCTATCATCATAGGCAACCCACCACATGTTATTCGTGAAATGCGTATTCAGTTTCGCCAGATAATGAAGCCCCGCAAAAACGAGCAAGAATACTACATGCAGCTGATGGGTCTGATGCAACTGTTGCTGGAAACCATACGTAACGGTGGTTTCAAATCACTGGACAGCCACATAGAAGATTCTCAAAACAGCGAGATTTTCGAACGTTATCCGCTGGTCAAAGACGACAGCCACCTGGTGGCTTTCATTACCGATAACCTGCGACTAATGGCCATGGGCCAGATGTCACCCCATGAGCTTGAAGCTCTGCTGGAGCAGGAAATCATGGCCATTGAAGATGACCTTCTGCTGCCTTCTCGTTCACTGCACCGTACAGCTGAGGCCCTGCCCGGTTTCGGCATTCTGGCGGCAGTGATGGGCATCATTATCACCATGCAGTTCATCGACGGCTCTATCGCGCAAATTGGCTACAAAGTTGCCGCCGCACTGGTGGGGACATTCCTGGGTATCTTCGGTTGTTACTGTGTGCTTGACCCGGCCAGTAATGCCATGTCGCAACGTGTTAAGCGTGATATGACAGCCTTTGAATGCGTCCGGGCCACGCTGGTCGCTTATGTGGCCAAGAAGCCTACCCTGCTGGCCATAGATGCTGGCCGTAAACACATTCAGCTCGATGTGAAGCCAAGCTTCAATGACATGGAAAAATGGCTGTCTGAGCAGGAGGCATAATGCAACGGCACGATCAGATCATCATCAAACGAGCACGCCGCAACTCGCATGAAGCAGGGCATGGCGGGGCATGGAAAGTGGCATTTGCCGACTTCATGATAGCCCTGATGGCGCTGTTTCTGGTGCTGTGGATCCTGGCCATTGTCGACAAGACGGAACGCCAAGCGATCGTTGCTTATCTCAACAGCTCCAGTTTGTTCGACCAGGCTTCAGGTAATCCGTTTAATACCTCCACCAGCCTGTCTCCGATTGATCTGGGCGGTGAAGCGGCGGACCTCAGCTCACATGATGCTGCTGTGACTGTCACCTCCTTCTACGATGGAAATGGCGATGGTTCACAAACTGATGCACTGGTTCAGGGTACATATGAAACTCAGGAACAACTGAAAGTACTGGCGCAAGTGGTTGAGGAACTGGCGAAGCAGGTTTCAGCAGAAGGAAACGTGCATGTCGATGTGACGCCGCAAGGACTTCGCATTGTCTTGCAGGACGACTTCCGCCAGAACATGTTCCACCGGGGAAGCAGCGAGCTGACGCCTTTCTTTGAGGATTTATTACTGGCACTGGCCCCCATTTTCCAGAAGATTCAGAATCCGCTGATTATCAGTGGCCACACAGATGCGGTTCGTTACAGCGGCACTTTCAGCGAAAGATCAAACTGGGAGCTGTCGGCTTCACGCGCCAATGCAGCTCGCCAGACTCTGATTGTCGGCGGAGCGCCTGAAAATCATGTCTTGCAGGTTGCTGGCATGGCTGATCGTGCGCCGCTGAACCCTGAAGAACCGAAAGCCAGCGAAAACCGACGTATTGAGTTGTTTGTCCTCACATCAGTGGCTGCCCGAATGGTGGAAACACTGTTCAAAGGGCCACCGGCTAACGATGACGGTCCTGTGATACAGCAGGCCCGTGAGAAAGCAGAATTTAATCAGCCTGTTATCCGTCAGGACTACATTGAAGCGTCTTAATTGAGTAACCGGCAAAGGGATTATCCCTTTGCCACCTGGAGAACTTTAGCGAAGTTAACCCATGAAAAGAGCTGCATCTTCTTCCGCAATTGTCCCAAGTGAACGTCGACCGGACAGTCTGCAAAAGTTATTTCTCTGGCTCATAGTGCTGGATTATTTTCTGCTCAGCCATTTTTTGCTGAGGATGCACAGCATGACACTGAATACAGGGACGACAATCAGTTTATTGCTTTTAGGCTACAACGGACTGCTTTCCTATCTGTGTTTCAAACGCGCACGACGTAGCGGTGATTTCTACATTATCTACCCTACTCTCGCCGCGATATTGCTGGCTTTTATTCTATTTCTGTATTTTTTCTTTCTCATTGCGTAATAGAACCGGCAGCAGGACACGTTTAATGAACTTATGCCAGGGAGCACAGTTTTACATCTTCTTTTCCCGGCAAAGGTTAATCCTGCATCCAGTTTGTCGCCTAATGCATTAGAGAAAGCGAATGAGCTTAGCGTAATGAAAGATCAACTCACTATCTCGATATCAACGATTAACGGGTCTTACCATTTTCAATTGGGTAAGTATTTACGGCGGAACCTGATAGCAACCCTGCTGTTGTTCATCGTCGCCGTCGTGGTCATGGCATTTTCGATTCAGTATTTATGGAATGCTGTTGATCAGACACAACAGGAAAAATCGCAGTTAAACCAACATGCCAATGAACTGAAAGATGAAATTCTTAATCTGGAAAGCGACCGGCAGTCGCTGGAGCAAAACCTGGCTGACAGGCGCTATGAACTGGAGCAGATTTCTGGCCGCGTGAATGAGCTGGAAAACGTTTTGGGTATTGAAAGCGAAGGGGAACAACCTTTGGATACCCGTCTGGATACAGCTGCACTGAACTCGGCGGTACGTGTCGCCATGCTGAAAGTAATACCTAACGGTAGCCCTATGGAATACCGGCGTATTTCTTCCTCATACGGCTCGCGTAACCATCCGGTTTACGGTAACAAGCGTCGTCATCTGGGTATCGATCTCAGTGGACACACGGGAACATCAGTGCACTCCCCTGCCGATGGCGTGGTAGAGCTGGTACGACCGAGTAAAAAAGGCTACGGCAATTTAATGAAAATTGACCACGGCTATGGATTCATGACTCTGTATGCGCACCTGAAAGCATTCAAAGTCAAAACCGGTGATTTCGTCAGAAAAGGCGATTTAATTGCATTATCAGGCAACAGTGGTACCTCGACTGGCCCCCATCTCCATTATGAGGTCCGTTTTCTGGGTCGGGCTTTGAATCCCAAGTATTTTATCAACTGGGGACCCGACAACTTTGACTATCTGTTTAACCATGAGAGGAGCATCCAATGGGACTCTTTAGTAAAAGTGCTGGAAGCACAAGCAAGCACTCAACTGCAACTATCATTGCACAAGGCTGTTCCTTTAAAGGAGATATCGAACTAAGCGGTAATATCCAGGTTGATGGCTACATCGAAGGACGTATTCGTACCGAACAAACGTTATCGATAAGTGCAACGGGCCGTGTGTCTGGCGAGATCTTTGCCAGCAAAGTGGTCATCAACGGCCTGCATGAAGGAGCCTGCCACGCCGACAGCATTGAGATCCTGGAAAAAGGCAAAGCCAAAGGTGTCATTTACACTAATGATATTTGCATTGAGCGAGGCGGTTGCTTCCACGGTCAGACTTACCCGGCTGATAAAGAAAAAGTCGTCACTATCAATAAAGAAGAGCCGGTAAAAGCCGCCGAGGCCTCCCCAGATCTCAGCAAGAAAGAAAGCGGTAAAGAGTCCGCACCACTAACGCCACCGACTCAGCTCAAATCAGCAGAGGCATCCAGCACTACGGATAAAAGCGCCGCGCCAGTGAAACCAGCAGCTTCTGCAGCATCAACAGTGACGGCGCCTGTCACTGATACCAGAAAGCAAGCCAACGCCCGAAAATAAACGGCATAACCGGAATCCAGCATTCCGGTTTTTTCTCTTCTGTTTTCTCTCCGCACTCTCCTGCTGACCGCCTGCCAGATAAAAACTGTTATCTGCTTCTCAAATTCATCGTTTACTTTCAGTTAGTCCAGAAAAGCAATCATCAAGATACGATAATCAGTACATATTCAGTTGGATACATAAGGATCATGAAATGAAAACAAGGCTTACCCTGACCGCCATCTTTATTGCCAGTTTTGCACTCTCAGGCTGTACATCAACTCCGGGCGATACCGCACAAACTGATACGGCCAATCCCGCCAACGCCACTCAGGACATTCTTGATGCCAGTGCCTGTATTGGCTCAACAGAGCCGCCTGCGGCATGGGCCAGTAAGCTAAACCTTGTCGATGATCCCCAGTTGCTGGCCAGTTCTCTCGGTCAGCCTACTAAGGGAAAATTGTGTCAGGGAAAAGTGTACGAAGTGAAAGAAGGGGAAGCACTGACCGTCTTTCGGGCCTGGAACAGCACCAACCCGAACAGCCAGTTTGGTGCCTGGTGGGCGGCAAATCAGCCAAACGGCAAAGTGGCTCAATACCGGGCTGGGTACGAAATCTGCTACCAATGGTCGCCGCTGGACAAAATGACACGGTGTGAGCTGAAGCCAGGCAGCAAACTGGTGATCGGCAACGGACAGAGTGCTCAGTGTTCAGAATGGCTGACTTATCCGGTATCGGCTGAGCAACAGCTCTACCTTGAAGATACGGAAACTCTGGTCAGTAATTGCCAAACCTACGATGCGGTATTTGGCTGGGAATAAAATAATCAGCCCCTGTGCGTGCGGCTAGCCGGCGTCTTGTATTGCACTGTCTTGTATTGCACTTTTTTAAGAGCGCTTTCTATAAAGCACTGATAGCCTCTGCGACAGAGGCAAAAGACACCTTAGCCGCACAACATGCTCCCAGACAAGACTGATGCGCTTTGATGATCTCAACAATCTCATCAAGGCGCATTGTCTGTACCGTCTTTTCTAAGCTGGTGTCGCCAGGGCGCAGGCTCAGAAGACGAAACACCTGCCCGGCTGAATCAATCAGCGCATCACCCGGCTGAAAGCCAAAGCAATGCAAATCAGAATCCGACTCCCAAGTATGGCGATCAGCAACAACACTCAACTCCTGATCACCCTCATATTTCAACACCGCGGGCCAAACAACCATGAATAATCCACCTTGCTGGTTCAATCCGCCCATATTGCCCGCATTCAGGTACAACAGGCAAGTACCCAGCCAGCCGGTGTTATTTGCGGGAGCGACGCTTAGTCAGATTGCGATATCAAATGAATAATATTCGAAGGGCTGGCAACCCAAAATGCGGCGAATCCTTCCGGCAAAGGTTCAATCTCATCGCACCTGGCAATCTTGTGGCTCGCAAGATGCTCTGCTGCACAAAGACAACTGGCATTACTTGTCAGTTGTCTCTGAAGTCATCATTAACGCAAAAATGATAATCAGACTCTAAAGAGCGTCACCTCGCCTGATTTTTTGGCTTCTTCTCTGGTATAACTCACGCCATCAACTTTCAGCCCATTTTGGTCAAGCAAAGAGATTAAACCTCCCCTGTTCGATAAAGGTACACTCCCGAGAGTGACAGTACGAATTTCGCCCGGAGCCAACCAAATATCTTGTGAAAGTGTGTGTGCTTCATCATTTTGGTTCAACAATTTCCAACCGCCAAGCGAAATACCTGACTTGCTCCGGTTCATCAGATAAACGAGTTCTGGCTTGCCGACATACTCTGGTTGCCCCTCTGGGCCTTCAGGATTCACAAGCGCACCGACTATAGCGACACGGCGATCATCCATAATAATGTCGATATCATCAGCTCTTGGTGGCAGGATGTCGCCATCACCTGGCTCTGGACGGGTATGACCAAGAATCTCTGCCACGACCTGCGAATTCGGCAAGGCATGGCCAGTCGTTTCGTCAGTATGGATTGCCTGCGAACCAAAGGCCAAAAACAATGCGATGTGTCGGCCCGTATCAGCATCTTCGATTATCACCCCTCCGTCTTGCCAAACACCGTTATACTGAGCAAAGCGGCCTGCACTTCCTTGGTTCATATGAACATCGTGAATTCCCTTCATATCGCTATAAGGTTCGCCAAATAGGTAAATTTTCGATTTCTTAGAAGAAGCCGTCCGTAGAATCGGCATAATCAGGTCCAGAAGATCATTACCCACACCCGGAATATCATGGGGCAGCAGAATGCCGTCTTCAAAGTTAAGAAGGTTTCCCCGAATATAGTCGAGCGCCCCACCTCCCGGTTTTTTATCCAGTTCGTGCCACCCCATCCCAAGCTCAGAAATCTCAGTCAAGATAGGGTGCTGGAAATTATCAAATCGATAATAAGCGAGCTCTGATAAAGAGCCCTTCGACTTCACATTGATCGACGCACGGTATTCCTCACCGCGACCATCTTCATAAAAAAGATGGATATGTGGTGAGTCAGGATCGTCTTGCGCTGTTTCTGCAGTAACTCGGACAGCATTTGCACACCAGACGCCATATGGATGTATCGGCATGTTCATTCCTCCTCGTTGTAGTTGCTCATATAGCCAGACAGAGATGTATCAGATGATCGGAAAGTTACTGGATTAGGTCAGATCAAGATCGACCCAGATACCATGGTGATCTGAGGCTGCATAATGCGTCTTGGTCAGTTCTTCGTACATTTGCCAACGCCCAGACGCTGTATAGATACCTTTGCGGAAAATACCACCACGCTGCACTTTGGCCCACAACGCAGGAGAAAGCAGAATATAGTCGATTTTCTTGCTGTCAGCGCCCGATCCTAACGTGCCAATTCCGCGGTCACCAGTTGAAGCAAAAAACTCGAATTCTGTAAATGCAGGATGTTCTGTCACTTCCCTCAGCGAGGTATTAAGCAGTGGTCGAAGCTCATTGCTATCGGGCGTGTCGTTCAGATCACCCAGAACGATCACGTTCTCTATTCCATCAGCCAACAAGCGTTCATAATACCGTGCTGTAAATTGCGCCTGTGCTTCTCGTTTATCTCTTGATGCCTTATTATTCCCGCCATACTTTGACTTGAAATGGTTTGGCAGCACTGCGATTTTTTCACCGCCGGGTGTTTCAAGAATGTACTCTGGGCAATCCCTTGAGAAAACTTTCTTGTCATTGTGTTCCTCATCCACATGGCTGCGCATTGAAGGAATAGAGAATCCGTCATTGGCCATAATACCGACATCAATACCGCGTCGGTCATTGCCGTCGATAACCATCATGTGTTTGTAGCGATGGCCTGATAGTGGCGCATAGATGAGATCGTGAAAGTCGATCAGCACAGGTCGACTTTCGATCTCGACCAAAGCAAGAACATCAGCACTCATGTCACGAATCATACGTGCTGTCATCGTGATGGCTTTCTCATCTACAGGCGCTGTCTTCAATTCAAGCCAACCGACCCAGTCCTCTCGGCCATTCGCTTCGATTCTGACAGAGCCTTTTCTAGGACGCACAACAATCTTGCCGCGTATTTTTCGGAGCCAAACGAAGGGTCCCTCATCTTTATTCAAGATGCCGAGCTTACCCATCAGTTCCAACATTTTGGTTTTATCGGTGGAACTATATAACTTTTTCTCAAATAACTTATTTAATGCGGCATGTGCATCGAGAATGTCATTGTGAGTATTGAGAGTTTCGTCATTAAAGGCTTTAACACGGTCAAATAGGTTTTCGACGTTGAATGCTGCAACACGCATGTACGGCACCTCAAAAGAATAACCTCAGATGTTATGTCAGATATGATTCCAAATACTTGTAATCAAGTCTGAGCAGATTACATTAGTTAATTGGAAACATTGATGTACAGTAAAGCTAAAGCTGATGAGTCCACTCGTGTCGTGGGACCACGTTAACTCTAGTGTTTATGCTAGTTCCTTCTTCAAGGAAAACTCTAAATCATAGGTTGAACTGTGATTTCAGTGGAAAAACTTTCGAGTCTGGGCCCAAATTCGTCAGGAATAGGGACGAAGACAGCAGCTTCAATTATTTTGTAAATCACCCTTTGTAACGTAATAGCAAGTTTCACCTCGCATTTAGGGATCCCATTAATTATTCACACGGTATTGAGTCGGTACCATACACCAACCGTTCGCGCTCGACTCAATAGAAGTTCAACTATATCTGGGCTTTGTTAACTAAATCATAATGAACGGCCTTAGTCCGATTGCGATACCAGATGAATAATATTCGAAGGGCTGGCAACCCAAAATGCGGCGAATCCTTCCGGCAAAGGTTCAATCTCATCACATCGGGCAATCTTGTGACTCGCAAGGTGCTCTGCTGCAGCGGCAATATCATCAGTCACAATTTCGAGCCAGATTTCGGCCTGGCTGATACCCGGGACGTTATCGAGCCACAGCGTTTTATCGCCAAACTGAAAACGGGGCGTATCCGTATCTTTCTCACGAGCCAGCTCCGGAATGGCAATCACTTCACGATAAAAATGCAGCGTTTTCTCATACTCATGCGAAGGTATCTTCATTGCAATATTGTTGCCGGGTTTAAACACAGCTTTCATGATGAATCCTCCTATTTACCAGACGGCACAAGTTACCCGATGGTTCAAAGACTATGACGGTAAAACACTCACACTGGCAAACACTCAGGTTTTCACTGATAAACCGACCAAGCGTGAGCATGCATTAGCATAGTCGGCAAAAAGGGCTGCTGTTACTGCATCGCAATATTCAATGATGCGGATCACTGTTTACCTTAAGTTACACACCTAACAGTGGTAAATGACGCAGACGTTTATAATTGAACGCCAGCTCGACGCAATGACTGACAATCGCTGCTGGCAGAGGATCAGCAACATTCAACACTATAGCCCTGTTACCCTGTAAAGACAGCGAGTGTCCGTATACTTCACGGAAAGTATCCACTAACCGGGTATTGCAGTTAAAGTAGAGAAAATAGTGTGCAGGATCTTTAGGTGACCAGTTCATCCTGACCGGGCTGCCCCCTTTCACCTGATAGCTGGGCTCGCCCCATTTCAGTGCTTCTTCAACATTGCCCAGCTCATGGGCTTTAGCAACACCTAACACCACACTACGCAGGCTTAGCATCACAGGTTTAATATGTGCCGGATAACTGTCAAACTTTGCTTTTACTGTTTCGTCCATGTCTTTTTTCCTGATGGTGGAATTGAATTCCAATCACTCCCTGATTATTATCTCAACATTGCTATAACCTATCGACTGAAGCAGCACCATCACAGATTCAGTGCTCACCAATACTGGCTGGCTTCACGGTAGGCTTCAAGCTCCATAGGCGCATCGCGATAGCCGTAAATAAACAATTGTAGTAAATACTGTTTAGTCTGTTCCCTTACGCCCATCTGCTCTGCCTGACGAACATGAATGAGCTCGTGTGCCAGCAGCTCCTGATTGTCTTTCTCTGAGCGTTTAATCCAGAGTCCGTAACCATAAGTATACGCACCCGTTAAAGGGGAACTGTAGCCATACTTTTTGGCTAACGCAGCCAGATCAGGATCATCAGGAAAAGGGAGTTTATCGACATAATAAACACGCACTTTCTCCGGCGATTTCAAACCAACCCTAGAGGCAATCCTCAACTGATTTGCATCCAATGGCATACCCTTCTCCAATGCCTCTGCTTCATTGCCGCGAACATAGTTTTCTGCGGCAGGAAGCAAGGTCTCCACATGCTGAAGCAACTCTTGCGGTGGGTTTGCATATATTTCATCACGATCTTTACAGCCAGAAACAGCAAAGATGACGGCAATTAAAACGATGACTTTCTGATACACGTCACTCTCCTTGTTTTACACGTATTAAATTAAAGCAGGCACCGCTTTCGGGTCTGGACCATAGTCATTCTCACCCGAAGTCCCTGCTTCCATCATGACACTGAGACCAATGATTGCGCCAATCACAGGTACAAAAGCAACCAGCATCCACCAACCACTACGATTGGTATCATGCAATCGGCGTACAGTAACCATGAGCGAAGGGATTACAGTCAGGCTGGTATACACAGCGAAAAGTGCATAGTCATCGTTAATGGCCTCACCCATGAAAAAAAACAGATAACTTATCAGCGCATTCATCAGGCAGAACATCCAATATTCCTGACGACGAGCCCTGCCTTCTGAATCCGCATATTTTTTGATCACACTGAAATAATCTCTCATACCTGCCAACCCTTATTTTTATCAACATCGTTATCAATGAAGTGCCGAGAAAACGCTTGAATGACAGGCAAATCGTTCATGCCTTAGCAATCAAACAGCTTTCATGCACAGCTAAGGGCGACGGGCTGCAGGTTAAATTAATGCTTTTTCCGATTATTCAGATATTTCTGCCAATGTTGCTGACCTTTCAAAACTACCCTGTAATCTTCGTACTGACATGAGCTATACAGTTTTTTAGCAGCAATATTATCATCGGCCACTTCCAGGGTAATTTTCAGATAGTGATTATCGCGACAATACTGCTCTATCGCATGAAGTTGCGCCTTACCTACCCCTTTACCTCTACAGCGATTCGCAACCATAAAGTCATGAATGTTCATGACTCTCTGCAATCGATATGTAGAAAAAGATTCAAAGCAAACAGCAAAACCTGCAGGCTTGTCGTCAATGAAGCTCATAAAACCGTGAAAATAGGACAACGCAAACAATTGTTCAATGACTGCAGGATCAAACGCTACAGAAAAGCCGGAAAGATACTCTCTGAACAAAGACTCAAATAGATTTTTATGTTCACTATTTCCTGGTTCGAGATGTTTGACTAAAATTTCCATATTCATTTCCGCTGAAAACTCATAACGAGACTGTCCTGTTAACGCTCACTTACCCATCTCTGTTATACGTATTTTGTCAGGGGTTTTTCCATTGGAATACAATCCAAACTCACGCCTCTTGGAGAATGATAAGTAGAAAGCGCCTCACCAATAAAACCACAGGAGCGATAAAAAGGCGCTGCGTTCAACGTCGATTCTAACTTTAGCAATGACAGGCCATGTTGTTTGCCTAACTCCTCTAGAAATGCCAGCATTTGCTTTGCAGCACCTCTACCAAAGTAATCAGGATCGACAAAAATCGCATCGACTATACCCGTAGCAGCAGTAAGCTTACCGCAACCAATCACTCGATCATCTGCTTCTGAAACATAGAATGTTTCGATAATGTCCCGGATTAATGAGTCCGTTATTCCGCTCTGAGTCCACAATGCTAACAGCTCTAAGGAATAGTATGCTGAACATTGGTCAAGAATCGCACGACTTCTGAGATCGAAAATTGCCTGAACATCTGACTTAATCGCCTTTCGGATTGTGATCATAAATTTGCTTCCTAAGTTGTACGCATAACATTTCCTGCACCACCGCGCCGTCCAGCTCGGTACCGCAGTGCCGTTTCCGATAGACATTGCCAGACATGTTACCGCCCCTGACAATCAAGTCACGAAGTGGGTTTAGCGTTTTGATGGTAGGTATTATTTAAGGCAAGCATCATATTTTGATATGAGTGAAGTTTCACTAAATATCATGTGTTTACATGCATATCTGTGGCTTTGCACAGATTTTTGTGCAGGCAGATACACTGCCTATGAAAAAAGAACGGCCTGCTGTGCAGACCGTTATTCAGTATGGTGGGAAAACTTATCCACTCAGGCGGAAGCTGAGCTTCCTTTCACTAGTGTCTTCAACAAAACAGTCGCTACTTCAACAAAGCAACCACAGTATGACGGTGAACGTTCGCCTGGGCTGATACCACCTGGAAGGCGGCAGCAAAGGAGCGGGTGTCCTGCAACGATTGCAGCTTGGTATCAATGCTCTCAACAGATTGACCGGCCATCACCTTGCCGACTTTCGAGTCCAGATCGGCCTGGAAGTTTCTCAACTGATCCAGCCCTTTCTGGATCTGTTGCAACCCCTGATTGACATGGCGCATGGTGTGGCGAATTTGTTCACCGTCTGCCAGTTTCAGGGAGATACTTTCAATGCCCTGTGGCTCGGGCTGCACTTTAATGCGATTCGGCTGACCGGCCGGGTAACGATGGCCCTGCCCGCTGATGGTGACATGCTGGCCTAAGGTCTGAAAATCCGACTGAGAGGTTGAGAAGATCACATCGCCGCTTTCGGTGGCAGCCGCCCGCAGACCGAGCGGAATAACCGCTTTGTCTATTTGCTGGGTCAGCTGGCGATCGGTTTGCGAGGCATCAAAGGTCAGCAGCGCCGTGCCGCGATCCTGTACCGTCAGGTGAAGCTGCTCACTCTGCTGTCGCTGGCGTACCAGGTTCAGCCCGTTCACCGTAAAGCTTTGCTTGGGATCGCCTTTGGGCTGAAACTGAAGCTGACTGTCCAGCACCCGTTCACCATCAAACCGACTGCCATTCAGCGTTTGCTGTATGTGGCTATGGTGGCGCTGGAGCTGGTCCACACGGCCTTGGGTAATCGCGGTCGAACTGCCCAGCATCTGAGTGAGGATTTTTTTCATCCCCTGCAGATCACGGCCCACGCTGACCAGACTCTGATACGCAATCTGACCCCGGGTCACTTGTTGCTGGCCCTGCGAGAATAACTCGCTGGTTGCCGTGTATCCGCCTTTTACAACAGCCGGGCGTTGCGCCGGTGCCGTGTCCTGAACAGCGGAAACAGAGCCACCGGCGGGTGCCGGTGGTGAAATTGTTGCCTTGTCATTTTTCAGCAGTGAAATCGACTGTTGCCGAATCTCTGCAGTAGAGTTCACCATAGTGTTCTCTCTTCCTTATAAGCGATCAAACAATGACAGATCGTTAATCTTGGTAAAGCTGGCCTGTGATGCCTGAAGTGCCGAGAGATAATTGCTCAAACGTACAGACGCTTCCGCGTAATCCAGGTTTTTCAGGTCGCCTTCCACTTTATCAACGAACAGTTTGTTATCGGCGTGTCCGTCTGACATCAGATCCAGGTTATTGTGGCGGCCGCCCATGTCGGTCATGGCGCCTAACACGTTGCCAAAGGTGGTATCTATCGCAGCCAGGGTGCCATCCACTTCGGTTCTGAAATTGGCCGTCGGGGCCTGAAATTCCGCAATCAGATCATCAATTTTCTGAAAGACAGTGGCACCGCCACCTAAATCCAGCAACTCCAGCGCCGTCACGTTAGATTCCATCGTGACCCCTTTGGCGACTGTCACCAGACGCTTATCAGCATTGCCGTTCAGGGTGTAACCTGCGCCGGTATCCGTCAGAGCCTGTGTGTCGGTCTGGGTGCCGGAAAACAGATAAATGCCTTCCTCGTCCTGTGCATTGAACACCGCCTGTAAGCCCTCTTTCAGGCTTTCCATTTCCGTGATAATGCCCTGACGATCTTCATCTGTCATGGTGCCGTTTGAACCCCATAGCACAAGATCACGTAAACTCTTTAAACTATCGCTTGCCGTGTCTAAATAGGCTTCCTGACTTGACAGCGTGGTTTTCACGTTGGCGATATTAGCCTGATACTGAGTCAGTGCGCTGCCTTCGCGTCCGAGGTTCAGTAGCTTGATGGAATCAATCGGATCGTCCGACAATTTGGTCAGACGGTCACCGGTCGACATCTGTTGCATCACTTCGCCCAAACCCACATTGTTTTTGCTCAGGCTGCTCAGCATCATCTGGCTGAATTGAGTGTCACTGATACGCATAATTATTCCTTAAAACAGAGCCAGTACAGTATCGAACAGGTTATTCGCCGTACTGATCACCTTCATGTTTGCCTGATACGCATTGGCAAATATCATCAGATTGGCAGCTTCTTCATCGCTGTTCACTGAACTCAGGTTTTCTTTAACTGAGATCGCTTGTGCATTCAGGTTTTCCGCCGCTTTTGCGTCTGAGTTGACCTGGCGTGCTTTGATCGCCGTATCCCCTACCATGGCAGTAAAGGTATCGCTGATAGCGATATTGCCGTAACCGGTAATTGCAAAGGTCTGGTTGCTCAGAGCGACTAAATCGGTCAGCACGTCACTGTTACCCGGAGTACCGTCTGAAGACAGTGCCAGCTCTTCCGGTTTCAGGGCGGTAATCTTCAGGCTCGAAGACGGGCTGGCCGGGTCATAGGTAAACAATGGCTGGCCGGCATTGCCGTTCAGATCCTGCCCGGTGGCCAGGGTGTTGTTAAAGGCATCAGCAAACGCCACGGCCATTTCATCCAGCGTCTGACGGAAAGGCAGCAGGGTCTCTACCTGATAATCAGCTATCGCGCCAAGCTCGCCGCCAATATTACCGTTAATTGGAAAACGCTGGCCTGCAAAATCGATTTCCATGTCGGCCAGATAGGGATCCGACGGATCGGGAATGGCTTTGATCTGAGAGGCCTGATCACCCAGCACCAGCGGCTGACCGGATGCCAGAGTGACCTGCAGACTGCCATCCGGCTGCTTATTGGTTTTGATGGACATCATTTCAGTCAGCTGTCCAATCAGTGCGTCACGTTCATCGAGCAGTTGAGACGGGTTGCCGTTGGTCGAGCTCATTTCAACAATACGCTTGTTCACATCGGCAATATTCACCAGCAGGCTGTTACTCAGTTCGACCGCCGCCGTGCGCTGTTCACTCAGATCTTTATGCTGGGAGTAATAAGACTCAGACAGCGTATTGAAACGGCGCGTCAGGGCATCTGCTTCACTGATGATTTGCTGACGCAGCGGCGTTGACTCGGGTTTCACCGACGCATCATTCAAGGCGGCGTACAAGTTATCCAGACCTTTGGCGATGTTAAAGCTGTCTGCCCCCATCACGTTTTCAAGCTGAGACATATTGCTGAGATAACGTGAAGAATAGGACGCCTGGCTTTGGGTCGCCCAGGTTTGTCTCACTACAAATTCATCGGATATACGGCGAATACTGGTGACTTCCACACCGTTACCTGCACTGGTGCCCAGTGCAGAACTGGGACCGAGCGCAGCAAACTGCGCCTGCTGACGGCTGTAACCCGGCGTATTCACGTTAGCGACATTTTGCGCGGTAACATCAAGGCCAGCACGGTTTGCATTCAAACCGGTTAATGCAATGTTGATTATGCTCATTAAGATCCGTGCTCCATTTTCGCATCAATCCTGGAAATTAGCGGCTGCTGAAACGCCATATTGTTAATGGCAGTCACTCGTTGAGTAGCCGGAAGCTGTTCTTTATCAAGGGCGACCTGCTCACTGGCGGTGTTAAATTTGCCCGCCTCCGGTGCCAGCGACGGGCTGTTGGCCGCCAGATTTTCACGGCTGAGCGCCGAATCGCCGCTGTCATGCGGGCTCAGTTGCTTGACCAGCATGTCGGCAATGCCGGCACTTTGTCGCTTCGCCATGTCCATCGCCAGCTGGCCGTCATAGAAGTCGCGAAAAACGCCTTGTTCTTTACTCGAAAACGGGTTGTCTTCCGCTGCCAGTACATCACTGCTGCTGCGCATCTGACGCAGCACCATCTGCAGAAACATGGCTTCAAACTGACCGGCCACTTCATGCAGGGCCTGTTTTTTATCAGCCTGAAACTTCAGGTTATTCACTGCACTGTTATCGTGATACAGCATGGCGTTAGCCTGACCATCAATTTTCATTGCCACTCCTTAAATAACCACCAGCTCAGCATTCAGCGCACCCGCTTCATGCAGGGCCTGCAGAATTGACATCAGATCATCCGGCGTTGCCCCCAGGCTGTTCACCGCATCGACAATCGTGCTCAGTTCAGTACCTTCCGGCCAAATATACATAGGTGCTTCGTCCTGGCTGATATCGACCAGCGAGTTATTCACCACCTTGGTTTCACCGTCGGCAAAGGCGTTTGGCTGGCTGACAGACTGCATTTCACGAATGGTGACTGTCAGGCTGCCATGACTGACGGCTGCGGCGCTGACTGTCACGTTTTTGCCGACCACCACAGTACCGGTACGGGAGTTGAACACGACTCTGGCCGGACGACGGCCTTCTTCGACAACCAGCTCTTCCAGCATCGACATAAAGGTCACGCGCTGCTGGGTATCCATAGGGGCCAGCACTTCCACTTTGGCCTTATTGATAGCCGTTGCCACACCTGAACCAAAGGTGTTATTGACGGCGCGGGCAATGTTTTTCGCGGTGGTGAAGCTCGGGGTACGCAGGTTGAGCGTGATATTGGGCTTTTGATTGAAATCAGTCGGGATTTCTCGCTCCAGTGTGGCGCCGTTCGGAATACGCCCCGTTGTTGGGGTGTTAATGGTCACTTTCGAGCCACTCAGACCTTCAGCACTGGCGCCGCCGACAATCACGTTGCCCTGTGCCACCGCGTAGACTTCGCCGTCCACGCCCCGCAAAGGGGTCAGCAGCAATGTCCCGCCGCGCAAGCTTTTGGCATCACCCAGGGATGACACCACAATATTCACTGTCTGGCCTTTCCCTGCCATTGGATCGATAAACGCAGTCACACTGACCGACGCCACGTTTTTCAGCTTAGGATCGGTGCCCTCGCTGATCTGCACACCAAACTGGCGCAGCATATTGGTGACAGACTGGCTGGTAAATTTCACCTGGTTACGGTCACCCGTACCATCAAGACCAACGACCAGACCATAGCCCACCAGCTGGTTACCACGGATGCCTTGCACATCCACTAAATCCATAATAGGCATAGCAATGGAGGCGTTGGCAGAGACAGAGTGAGCTCCCCAAAGCGCCACTGCCATAAACAGCAATAGGGTTTTGAACGATTTCATCAGAACGGCATCCATGGGCTAGTAAAGAATTGAGTCAGCCAGCCGGCTGAGTTACTGTCAGCCAGTGCTCCGCGGCCAGAATAGGTGATACGCGCATCACCGATACGTTGCGAAGACACCTGATTCAAGCGGTTAATGTCATCGACCCGCACAATCCCTGACAGGCGGATAAATTCATCGCCCTGATTGAGACGCAGCCATTTTTCCCCGCGGATACGCAGCACGCCGTTAGGTAGCACGGCGTTCACCGTCACTGTAATCGCCCCTTTCAGTTTGTTACCCTGCGAGCTTTGCGATGAACCATCAAAGCCGCGGCTGGCATCCACACTGGCCGATAAGTTGTCTGCGGTGTAATTGCCAAATACCGGCGCACTGATGCCAACTTCTGAGTCTTTGGAAAACTGGGTATTGGCTTTTTTGCTCGACTGGGTTTCTTCATCCAGCACTATGGTGAGAATGTCACCTACCCGGTAAGCACGGCGATCCTGAAACAAGGTCATCATGTAGTTGTTGCGATAAAGACTGCCGTCAGACGCTTCCGGCAAAGAGTAATCCAGTACCGGTGGCGCGAAGGCTTCATCATCGGGTTCTGGTGTGGAGAATTCAGGGCGCATGGTGCACCCTGTCAATAACACCATGAGAAATGGAATCAGCCACTTCATAGGATTTCCTTTCGGTGTAAGCATTAAACTGACTGCGCGACAAACTTCAGCATGTCATCCGCAGCTGAGACGACTTTGGCGTTCATTTCGTACGCACGTTGCGTGGTGATCATATCGACCATCTCTTCCACCACCTGCACGTTAGAGCCTTCCAGCGCACCTTGTTTGATGCTGCCCGCCCCGTCCAGACCCGGTACCAGTTCATCCGGCTGGCCACTGGCTTCTGTCTCGCGATACAAGTTGCCGCCCAGCGCTTCCAGACCGGCCGGGTTTGCGAATTGCGCCAGAGTGATCTGACCCAGTTCCTGCGGCTGCGGATCACCGGCAACCTGCGCCGCGACTGTGCCGTCTACACCGATACTGATTCGGGTGGCCGCATTCGGGATCTCAATTTGAGGAATCAGCGGCAGACCCTGAGTATTGACAATCAGCCCTTCCGAGTTGACATGAAACTGGCCGTTGCGGCTGTACATGACTTCACCGTCAGAGTTTTCAATCTGGAAGAAGCCACCACCCATGATGGCCATATCCAAGTCCTGGCTGGTGTTTTGCGTGTTACCCTGGGTAAATACTTTCTGTGTGCCGACAACACGCACACCGCTACCCAACTGCACACCTGTCGGCAGTTCATTAACCTGGTCGACCGGCGCACCCGGCTGACGCTGAATGGTGTAGAAGAGGTCTTCAAAAACAACGCGGTCGCGTTTAAAACCTACTGTGTTAACGTTTGCCAGGTTGTTCGAGATGGCGGTCATCTTGGTGTCTTGCGCCGCCATACCCGTTTTGCTGACCCATAATGCAGAATGCATGTGATCTCTCCTTTTTATTAGCCGTTACGCAGCAGACGGTTACCAGCCTGAGCGAGTTTTTCTGCGGTTTTCATCATCCGCACCTGCATTTCGAAATTACGCGTCAGCGACATGACGCTGACCAGTTCTTCAATCGCGGAAACGTTACTGCCTTCCAGGTGTTCAGGTGCCAGACGCACTGTGGCATCCGCAGCGAAATCATTACCGTCACGGGCTTGAAGCAAGCCATCATTCATTTTCTGAACATCGGCAATATTCGGGTTAACCAGTTTTAGCTGGCCGACTTCCAGTTCCGCACCACCACCCGGCGGAATGACAGTCACCATGCCGGTTTCACTGATTTCAATGCTCTGGTTAGGCGGAATAACGATAGGTTCGCCTTCTGCCATTACAGGGAAACCGTTGACTGTCAGGTTGCCCTGCTGATCAATTTTCAGGTTACCGGCACGGGTGTAAGACTCGCCGCCATCCGGGCTTTGTACTGTCAGAAAACCATCACCATTAATGGCGATATCCAGCTTGCGACCGGTTTTCACCATGTCACCAGCATCAAAACGGGTCGAGGCCGAGTTCGTCACCACCATAGTGCTGCCGTCAAAACCGCGTCCCTGAATGGCATAACTCTTTGCTCTTTCCATGTCGGCACGAAAACCTGTGGTATCGGCATTCGACAGGTTGTTCGAGCGCACCTGCTGTGCGCTCAGTACCCGACTTGCTCCACTGGTTGCTGTGTATAACAGGCTATCCATCAACTCACCCTTAAATTGCGTTGAACAGCGCTTGGGTCAGCTGCTCTGTGGTCGAGATGGTTTTGGCGTTCGCCTGATAGTTACGCTGTGCTGTCATCAGGTTGACCAGTTCGCTGGTCAGATCCACGTTAGAGCCTTCCAGTGCCCCCGGCGACAGGCTGCCCAGAATACCGCTGCCAGGCTGACCGGTAATCGGTGCACCCGATCCAAAGCTTTGCTGCCAGCCAGTGTTGCTGACTTTGACCAAGGCTTGCGGGTTAGCAAAATCGGCCAGCATGACCTGACCCTGCAGCAACGACTGACCATTGGTGTAAGTGGCGTATACCATGCCGTTATCTTCAACGCGCACGCCTGTCAGTTCACCGGATGAATAACCGTTCGGGTTGTTGGTACTGGTGCCGAAATCGGCGCCGAACTGTGTAGTACCCAGCAGGTCGATGTCCACACTCATTGGGTCAGCACCGGCAGGGTTAAAGGCAATATTGAAAGGTGCCGCCGGTGTGGCCAGCGTACCGTCAGTATTAAATGTCGCCGCCTGAGGCGCACCCGGTGCAGCACCGTCAACAGAAACATGAATGTCCCAGGCGTTAGCACCGGTTTTCACGAAATACTGGGTCATGGTGTGCGGATTACCCAGCGAGTCGTACACCTTGGTGGTGTAAGAAGAGTTATACGTATCGTGGTCGCCCATATTGAACGGCGCAACCGCAGGCGTGTTCACGCGAGAATCGAAGTTAGCAACGAAATCCACACGATCAGTGGCTTTGGCAGCCAGCGACGCCGTTTTAATTTGCAGATCACCCACAGCGCCCGATTGCAGATTGTTATTACCGTCAACGGTATAACCTTGCAGCTTCATGCCAGTGTTACTGATAATGTTGTTGTCTTTATCTGTGTTGAACACGCCAGAGCGGGTATAAACAACCTGACCACTGGTATCTTTGGTGACGAAAAAGCCGTTACCACCGATAGCCAGATCCAGTGAACGACCTGTTCCGCTGACCGTGCCATTTTTATCAAAGTTCTGAGAGATAGCAGCCACTTCCACACCACCGGCCTGAATACCGTTGTAAACAGAAGAGAACTCAGTACGTGACTCTTTAAAACCCGTGGTCGACACGTTTGCAATGTTGTTACTGATGGTATTGAGCTGTGTATTGGTGGCTCCCAGGCCACTCAGCGCGATATCAAAACTCATAATATCCTCGTTATCTTGTATGAAAATCAGCTGCCGAACTGGCTAATCTGGTAGAAAGGAATGCTGCCGACACCGGCAACATTGACCAGGGCTGAGCCCCCGTTACTTGGAACACGTACTTGTTCAACCTGACCAGCCAGCAGCACCTTGGGCTCTGTCTGGCCGGATTGGACTTCCACTGACACTGTGTAGTTACCTTCCGGCAGTTCCAGCGCTTCCGGGTCAATGGTGAAATCCACATCCCCGGCACCGTGCGCGCCCAGCGGTACTTTGGTCACACGGCCATAGTCATCTTCCAGCAGCAGATTGACCTGATTAGACGCGTGCGCCAGTTCAATCTTGCCGCTCTGCGTGCCTTCACCCAGTGTCATTTCATTGGTGCTGACATACACGGTCTGACCGACTAAACCCGCCGTTGCCAGTACCTGCATGTTGTCCATCAAGACCATGCTGTTCTGCATCATCTTGGACATATTCTCGGTGCTCTGAACCTGAGAGAACTGCGCCAGCTGACCGACGTATTCTGTGCCGTCGAGCGGGTTGAGCGGATCCTGATTCTGGATCTGAGCCACCATCAGGGTCAGGAACTCGTTCTGCAGGGCATCGGCGCTGTTATCACTGGTACGGTTTGCCTGAACACCGTTATTGCCGCTTGTGGTTGCCGGGCTATCCCCGGACAAGGCGGTGTATTGTGCTAAGCTCATCGGCTACCCTCCCCCAGACGCAGCAGGCCCTGCTGCATACTTTTCACATTGGCCAGCACTTCGACATTGGTCTCGTAACTGCGGGTGGCGGACATCATGTCTGCCATTTCCGCCACAACGTCGATACCCGGATAGAAGACATAGCCTTCATCATTCGCCAGCGGGTTATTCGGTTCGAAACGCTTGTCCACTTTGCTCTCATGCTGAACCACATCGACAATGCGCACTTCCGCATTCGGGTACACATCTTTGTCGGCAGTTAATTGTGTCTGGCTGTACACAGTGGCAAACACAGGTTTCAGCGCTTTGTAAGCATCATTAGGATTGCTGGCTACTGCATCGGCATTAGCCAGGTTACTGGCTACCGTATTCAGACGGACGGTTTGCGCCGTCATTGCAGAACCAGCGATTGAGTAGATGTCCGTAAAAGCCATAGTGTTTAACGACCCTCAATTGCTTTGGCCAGTCCGCTGAACTTCATGTTCATAAAGGTCAGACTGGTTTGAAAATCCATGTTGTTCTGGGCAAACTTGGCTTGTTCCACGCCCAGCTCAACGGTATTACCGGTTTTGCTGTTCTGGTACGGCACCCGGTATTTCGCGCTCACATCCAATTGCGGTGGGGGTGTGTCCACTCGTGAGCTTGTGTTTTTCATCACGCTTTCAAACGCCAGGTCTCTGGCGAGATATCCAGGGGTATCGACATTTGCTAAGTTGCTTGCCAATACTTTGCTGCGCTGTACCCTGAAATTAAGCGCATCAGGATGGACACCCAGCGCATTTTCAAAACTGATCGCCATTGTTTTTCCTTTAAATCGGTCACGCTTGCACCATGACTACTAACAAGAAACATGCCAATATTTTATGTATTATTTTTCAATAGGTTACAAAGAGAAAGGGAAGCGGAACTTCCGCCCTTTCACACATAAGCGGAAATCAGGAAACAGGAAATCCGGCCACATTCTCGCGCTGTGGGCAACGGCATTAATGATCCCTTCTGCTGTCCTGGCCGACAGCGGCAGCAAACAGGATGAGTCTGAACTGGTGGCCTGGACTCAGGCTCAGATAGAGCAGGAAATCGCCAGCTATGCGTCAAGGCAACAATGGCCGGACTATCACACTGAGATCAGTATTAGTGTGCCGGCTTCCGTGGATCACCTGCCGGCCTGTGACACTGCGCTGTACATCAGCGCCGCCGATCAACAAAGCTTGCCGGTGGGCTATTTGCGCCGTCAGCTCGAATGCCAGTCCGGCCCTCAGCCATGGAAACTGAACATTACGGCGCAGGTCAGTATCCGGTTACCGGTTATCGTCTCAACCACACACATCAGGCGGGATACCAAGCTGTCGGCAATCATGCTCAAACCTCAGACCCTGACTCTGAGCCGCAATGAAGCGTTTGCGACCCGTCCCGAGCAGCTCATTGGCCAGCGAACCCTGAGGCGAATCCGCAGCGGCCAGATCATCAACCCACTACAGCTCCAGCCACTGTGGCTGGTCGAGGAAGGTGACGCTGTCGTTATAGTGGCCAGCAAAAATGGCCTGGAAGCCAGCATGAAAGGAGAAGCTTTACAAAGTGGTGTTAAAGGTGAACAAGTTTCTGTCCGCAATATCAGTTCAGGAAAGGTCATTCAGGCTTTAGTGGTTGAGCGTGGAAAAGTTGAAACTATTTTTTAATTTCCGCCCGGAAGCGGTCGCTTTTCCTCTTTAGCAGATACTTAAATTCAAGCGGTAGAAAAAGCGAGCAGGATAAATTCATGAAAATTGACAAAGTAATTAATTCTCAAGTGGCGTCGTCAACACAGCGTCCGTCCAGCCCGGCACAAGTGGAAACCGCAGGTAAGGCAAAAGGCCTGGAGCCAGTGATCAGCGTCAGCAACCAGATCATTTCACAGGCGCAGGAAAAACTGGCCGACTTACCAGACATCGATATGGAAAAAGTGCATGCGGTAAAGCAAGCACTGGCAAAAGGCGATCTCAAACTCGACATTGATACCCTGTCCAGCGCGATTCTGGAATTCCACACCGGACACGAATGAGGCCAGACATGAGCAAGCAGCAGATAGTGAAAGCACTGATTCAAGGGATCCGCCACGACCTTCAGGCTTACCAGCAACTCGGACAACTGCTGTTAAGGCAGCAAGCCAGTTATCTGCAGTTTAACGGCACGACATTATCCGAACTGGTAAAAAAGCAGGAACATTTGCTTGCTCAGCTTCAGCACAGCGCCTCGCAGCGCAGGCAGTTATTACAACAGCTCGGGCTGTCTGCCGATAAGCAAGGTATGACAATACTGATGAAAAAACTGCCGTCCCCCCTGAATACTCAGGTTCGCCAGAGCTGGCAGCAACTGGAGAATCACATCCAGTCCTGCCAGAAAGCCAATCAGGTAAACGGCAATCTGTCCGCCTCTTACGGTGAGTTGCTGATGCAGATTAAAGGCGAACCTGCCTATGGCACGGCGTTGATGCAGAGCTGATATGACGATTGCCCGCAAAACCGGCTCCTGCTTTTGGGCCGGTTTCTGTTGTTGGTTCACACTGATCATCCTGCCGGGTTTCGCATTGGCCAACCCGGCTTCTTCGTCTTTTTCTCTCAGTGCCGATGCGTTACAGGCTCAGGTCGACAAGTTACTGCCCCACCGCCAGCTGATTCAGCGACACCTGCTGCGCAATAAAGAAACACTGCTAAATATTGAGCAGGTACTGCGTAGTAAACAGCTCCCGGCCAACCTGGCGTTACTGCCCATGATTGAATCCACGTTCAGGGTGGATGCGATCTCGTCAGCCAATGCAGCCGGCCTGTGGCAGCTGATACCGGCCACCGCCGAGCGGTTCGGATTACAGGTACAGGCAGATAACGACGAACGCTTTGATGTTAAAAAGAGCACTCAGGCCGCCGTCGCTTATCTGTCATTTCTGTACAACAAGTTCGATCAGGACCTTGCGCTGACACTGGCCGCCTACAATGCCGGTGAAGGCAGGGTCGGCCGGGCCATAAAAAAAGCCAACAGCCGCCGGTTCACGGCGCTCTCGTTACCGAAGGAAACCCGCGACTATGTGCACAAATTTCATGCGCTGCTTTCGGTTGTGGATCTGGACGCACTGACCCGACAGGCAAGCTCAAAAGACCCTCTTCTGAGGCTGACCGTCAGCCGCCCGCCCACCGATATGGAAACCCGGATACTGACTGATCTGTTTGCTAAACGGGAGGTCATTAATATGTCGCCTGTCAAACCACTGATCCCTTTATAAATATTGATACTCGCACATCCGTGAACGGTTCCTATACTGAAGATTGATATTTCTATTAATTAGCATTACCTGTCGGTTCTCACCGACAGGCCGATGAAGCAGAAGGACACGTTATGACGGACACGATTCAGGCTTGTCTGCTGGGAGCCCTATGCCTGCTGATGATCTCAGGGTGCGATCGCGATAACGCACAAGACAAAGCGTTAGTCAAAGCGCTGGAAAACAAAGTCGAGATGCTCGAACAGCAGCTGGAAGAACAGCCGGTACAAAGCCTCCTGAGTCAGGATTCGCAACGTGTTGAAGAGCTTGAAAAAGAAGTCAATACACTCAGGGGCCGGCTGAGCAAAAAAATCAGCTTTTCCCCGACCTTACAACGTATAACAGAAAAAGGTTATCTCGAATGCGGGGTCAGTACCGGGTTGCCCGGATTCTCCATACCCAATCAGAAAGGCGAATGGTATGGCCTGGATGTAGAGTTCTGCCAGGCTGTCGCCGCCGCAGCGCTGGGTGATAAAAGCAAAGTCAAATTTATCCCTCTCAATGCCCGAGAGCGCTTTGCGGCACTGCAGAAAGGCGAAATAGACATACTGTCACGCAACACCACCTGGACCTTGCAGCGCGACACGGCGCTTGAACTGCATTTTGCCGGTATCCTGTATTTCGATGGCCAGGGCTTTATGGTGAAAAAATCCCTCAATGCCAACAGAGCGGCAGATTTGTCCGGCGCCACCATTTGCGTTCAGTCTGGTACCACCACCGAGCTGAACCTCGAGGACTATTTCAAGCTCAATAATCTGATGTACACTCTGGTTCCCTTCGATACTGCGCAGGAAACCATCATGGGCTTTGAAAAAGGCCGCTGCGATGTGCTGACCGCGGATCAGTCCGGCCTTTACGGCTTAAGGCTGAATCTGAAAAATGCCGAAGACGCGATTATTTTACCGGATATCATTTCCAAAGAACCGCTGGGACCTGTGGTTCGTCAGGGAGACGACCAATGGTACAACATAGTGAAATGGACACTGAATGCCATGATCAATGCCGAGGAGCTGGGGATCAGCTCGCAAAATATTGATGAGATGAAAAGCAGCAATATTCCTGAAATACGCCGGTTTCTTGGCTTAGACGGCCCACAGGGGAAAAGCCTGGGTCTTAAGCCTGACTGGGCTTACCAAATTATCAAACAAGTGGGTAATTACGGCGAAAGCTTTGATCGCACAGTCGGCATCCAGTCTCCGCTTCATATACAGCGGGCACAAAACAGTCTCTGGACACAGGGAGGTTTGCATTATGCGCCCCCGATACGTTAGTCTTGCCTGAACCAGATAGGCCAAACCGTCAAATTTACACACTGTTACATCTTTGATCATAGGTATTGGCACTGTCTCCAGTATATTTAAGCCAATAGTTTCGACGATTTTTTCAATTTCGGTTCAAATTTTCAATGACTTACTATTGAAACTTGCCGATGTTGCCGCCATATATGGCATAGTAGATTTCAACACTAACCCTAAGGGGAAGCATTTATGAACGATCGTATTGTCCGTAGTAATGGCTACGAAGGCGTACTGTCAACGAACAAGGTTCTGCGTAACACTTATTTCCTGTTATCCCTGACCCTACTGTGGTCAGCCGTGGTAGCCGGTGTTTCAATGGCAATGAACCTGCCGCATCCTGGCATCATCATCACCCTGGTTGGCTTTTACGGTTTGCTGTTCCTGACAGAAAAGAACCGTGACAGCGGCCTGGGGCTGGTCTTTACCTTCCTGCTTACTGGTTTCATGGGTTACACCCTTGGCCCAATCCTGAACATGTATATTGGCGCAGGTATGGGACATGTGATCATGCCGGCACTGGGCGGTACTGCACTGACCTTCATGGCCTGTTCAGCTTATGCACTGACCACTAAACGCGACCTGTCGTTCCTGAACGGCATGCTGCTGGCCGGCTTTATTGCTATCGTGGTTGCCGTGATTGCAAACATCTTCCTGCAAATGCCAATGCTGTCTCTGGTGATCAGCGGAATGTTTGTGCTCTTCTCTTCTGCGGCAATCCTGCTGACTACGCAGTCGATTGTGCGCGGCGGTGAGACAAACTATATCTCTGCAACCGTGACTTTGTATGTGTCTATTTACAACCTGTTCCTGAGCCTGCTGCAAATTCTGGGCATCATGGGCAGCGACGATTAATCTCGTCTATCACTGACAATGCCAAAAGCGCCCTACGGGGCGCTTTTTGTTTTTCTGCGATGCGGTAAATGGTCTTCAGTTAAGAGGCAATAGTGCGCAGAACACTTGCGAAGGACGTGCGATATCACTATCCTTGCCGGGCTAATAACTGTGAGACCGACCATGCTTGAATTTGACGGAAATGTTATCGACACCGACGCCCAGGGATATTTAAAGAATGTCAGCGACTGGACACCGGAAATGGTGCCCCTACTGGCGAAAGATGAAGGCGTTGAGCTCACTGACGCCCACTGGGAAGTAGTGACTTTTGTTCGTGAATTCTATTTGGAATTCAATACCTCACCCGCTATCCGCATGCTGGTGAAGGCAATGGCAAAAAAATACGGTGAAGAAAAAGGCAGTTCCAAGTACCTGTTCAAACTCTTTCCCAAAGGGCCGGCTAAACAAGCCACCAAACTGGCGGGTTTACCTAAACCGGCAAAATGTTTGTGATCCTATGGCCGGGGCAACGTTGCTTCGGCTAAATAATTTCAAATCCGTCAATCGCACGCCATTCAAGATCATCCCGGCTTACACTGTCCACCCGAGATGTGCGGGGACCACTTGCCAGCCAGTCTACCAATTGTTCAACTTTTTCGGCTTTACCGCACGCCAATACTTCGACGCTGCCGTCGGGTAAATTCTTCGCATAGCCGCTTACACCGATTTTCAACCCTTCATGCGCTGTATGAAAACGAAACCCCACCCCCTGAACATGGCCAGAGACTCTGACCAAGACGCAAATTTGTGACATATATCACCTCAAGATTAGTCCTATTTAAAAGATAAAATATTAGTATTCACTTACGCCACACCACCCCTATATTCAGGATGAAAAAATGAAAGAAGTTGCATTTCGATGGATTGATAAATATCTCATTCACCTCAGGCTGCAGGAGAAGTTCTACCTCTTGTTCTTATTGCCGCTTATCGGAATGATCACTGTAAGTGCAATTTTAGCTGATGCTGGGGAAAAGCAGTATCAATCACTTATCGCTCAAAAATTACAGGCTTCCGCTAAGTTGCTGTCCGAACTCAACGTTTCTCAGGCTGATGCGGCACGCTTGCTAAGCGGTTCAGATCTCACCATTGGACGTGGGATCGATGCGGTATCGGTGGCGGGAATGAATTACAGCCTGATTTCCACTGAGTCATCGGGCTTGTTTGACTACCTCACAGGGTTTCAGATTGGATTGGGTCTCTTTGTGGTATTCATGGCCTGTGCCATGGTGTACTACATCATGACCTTTATTGGTGGTGCGATGTTCACTACGCACAAAGCACTGTCGACCCTGGCTGATGGCGACCTGACGCAGCGCCTGAACTTTTTTAAAGTCCGGGATGAGTTCAGCACCATTGCCATCACTATCGACAAAGTGGCTGATCGTGAACAGCAACTGGTGCTGGCCACACAGGAAGCCACCGCACTGATGCAGCAAATCAGCAGCGAGCTTCGTCAGCGCTCGATGCAAACTGAAAACCTCTCAGCCGACCAACAAGCTCATCTGGACTCGCTGGCGAGTGCCACAGAAGAGATGGCCTCTTCAATTCGTGAAGTTGCCACCCATGCGCACGACACCTCAGCGCAGACCCAGGAAGCCCAGGACGTGACTGAACAGGGTCGCATCCAGGTCAGCAATACAAAGCAGGCCATCAATCAGCTGACTCGCGAAATTCATCAGGCCGCTGAAGCCGTTAATGCACTCGACAGTAATGCCGCAAAAATTGACGCAGTGGTCACCACCATCAATGCCATTTCAGAGCAAACCAACCTGCTGGCATTGAACGCCGCCATTGAAGCGGCCCGCGCTGGCGAGCAAGGGCGCGGATTTGCCGTGGTCGCGGACGAAGTGCGCACGCTGGCGGGCCGGACACAAACCGCGACCGTCGAAATCCAGCAGATGATTGAATCGCTGCAAAAAAACAGTCAGACCCTGATGGCCGTAATGCAGAGCACAGTCACCAACGCCGGTGAGAGTGAAACCCTGATGGGCTCGGTTGACCAGCAAATCACCCAGATATCGGAGCGAAATCAGCATATCTCAGATCGCAGCACGGAAATTGCAGCTGCCGCGGAGCAACAAGGTTCGGTCGCAGACGGAATTGCCAGCAGCGTTGAGCAGGTGCGGGAGCAATCGCGCCAGGTCAAGCAAGTCATTGCCCACACGGCCAGTGATATAGAGCGCTTGAATCAACAGGCGCAGCAACTGGAAATGCTGATGAATGGCGTGAAAGCCTGATTCAGGGCTGCCCCGACGATTTCAACACTCACCGCAATCACGGTATTACCCCTACCCTCCCCTTCATAAGGGGAGGGTATCTGAACGCCTCTTGGTTCCTCCCCTTTAAAGGGGGGAACTTCACTATTCCTGAAATGCCCTGACTTGCGGTTGATTTTCCTCACACTGAACAAGATAATACGCCTCCATTCTTTACAGCTTCTGGTCCTAACATGACAGCTTCTATCTATTTGGTGAAAGGTCGCGATAAATCATTGCGCCGCCGCCATCCTTGGGTTTTTTCACGTGGTATTCAACGTGTTGAAGGGAAACCTGAATTGGGCGACACCGTTGATGTGTTTGATCACAAAGGTGAATGGCTCGCCCGTGGTGCCTATTCTCCCCAGTCTCAGATCCGTGTTCGTGTCTGGTCCTTTGAGCAAAACGATACTATTGACACCGCGTTCTTTATCAAGCGCCTGAACGCCGCTCAGGGACTGCGGGACATTCTGGCTGAACGTGACGGGCTGACAGGTTATCGCCTGATCGCTGCTGAGTCAGACGGACTACCGGGTATTACTATCGACCGATACCAGGATTTCCTGGTGTGTCAGTTGCTCAGTGCTGGCGCAGAAGCACAGAAAGACAATTTGATTGAAGCACTCAAAACCTGCTACCCAGAGTGCAGCATCTATGAGCGCTCTGATGTATCAGTACGTAAAAAAGAAGGCCTGAAGCCTCGCACCGGCGTGTTGCATGGCGAGACTCCACCGGCGATTGTCACCATTGAAGAAAACGGCATCAAGATTCATGTTGATATCGTTGGCGGCCACAAAACTGGCTTCTATCTGGATCAGCGCGACAGCCGCCAGGCTGCCATCAAGTACGTGAAAGGCAAACGGGTGCTGAACTGCTTCTGCTATACCGGCGGTTTCGGCTTGTATGCGCTCAAAGGCGGTGCCGACAAAGTCATCAACGTTGATGTCTCGCAACCGGCGCTGGATACCGCCAGACTCAATGCCGAGATCAACGGTCTGCCAACGGAAAACGCTGACTTCGTTAATGCCGATGTGTTTAAACTGCTGCGCGAGTACCGCGAACGTGGTGAGCTGTTTGATGTGGTGATCATGGACCCACCTAAATTTGCTGAATCCAAAGCACAGCTGGTGGGCGCCTGCCGGGGTTATAAAGACATCAACATGCTGGCAATGCAAATCCTGAAACCGGGCGGCACACTGCTGACCTATTCCTGTTCTGGTTTGATGGACAGCAACCTGTTCCAGAAAATAGTTGCTGATGCGGCGCTGGATGCCAAACGTGAAGTGCAATTTATTGAGCGATTCAGCCAGGCGGCAGATCACCCGCTCGATTCAGCGTATCCGGAAGGTTTCTACCTCAAAGGTTTTGCCTGCTACGTGAAGTAAACCGGACTAAATAAGCGACGTTGCACAAGCCGTATTGAATAAGCAACAAAGTCAGTTGCAGGAAATGACAGACAAGACCGGGCGATAATCGCTCGGTTTTTTATGAATGAAAAGAAAAAAAAGGTTTTTCTCTGACTCGATGGAGATAGTATCGAGGCAGGAAAAACCCAAACCGGAACAAAAGTAGCTAATGTAAGTTGTTAGCTAAGAGAGTGTTGAATCGGTAAATTGTGATTAACCGCCTGCCGTCATATTAACGGAATTAATTCCAGGCCCAGCACACAGCTGATTCCGGTTACCACAAACAGTGACGTCTTGAATACTGATTTTGACCACTGTACATAGCTGTCCTCGCTCAGAGGACGGAAAGTGACGATGCACCACCACAGGCACACACCCGACGTCACCAGTAAATATTCATAACCGCTGAAACCTAAAGCAAACATTGCCAGTGCAACAACAGTAAACGCAGCCACATAAGCCATCATATGACGGCGGGCTTTATGAATGCCTTCAACCACAGGTAATACAGGGATCTCAGCATTTTTGTAATCCTGCATGCGGAACATAGCAATCGCGTATGAGTGCGGCATTTGCCACAGGCAGAACATCGCAAACAACAGCATGGCTTCCAGGCTGATATAGTTGGTCACCGCCAGATACCCTACCAGAGGCGGCACAGCGCCTGACACACTACCCACTAACGTGCCGTAGACCGAATGTCGCTTGTACCACATGGTGTAAAAAAAGACGTAAAAAACAAACCCCAGCAGCACAACGACCGCTGAAAGCGGATTAGCTTTCTGATACAGCACAGCTGTACCTGACAGCAGCAAAACAACCGCGTACACAAAAGCGGCGTCTGCATTCATTGCTCCTTTCGCCAGTAAACGACTTTGGGTACGGGACATCTTCTGATCAATATCCCGGTCAAAAATATTGTTGATCACGCAACCAGAGGCGATCACAAGAGCAACACCCAGCAATGTGTAAATAAGGAGGGGCCCGTTCAGCCCCTCCGTCTTAGCGGCCAGAAAATATCCGGCCAGCACAGAGATGAGGTTACCGATGATGATCCCAGGTTTGGTAATGGAGATGTATCCTTTGATCATTATCGTCATCCGAATTACAGCAGCATGTTTTCGTGCAGATTGACCATGATCCAGACTGAACCCGCAATCAGAATCAGGACGATAACCGCCGTAAACACAAAGGACATTGAGTTCCACATGCCTTTCTCTGAGCGATCCAGATGCAGGAAATACACCAAATGGACCACCAGCTGAACCACAGCACAGGCCACCAGGATCATGACGGTGGTTGTGGTAGGCAGACTTTTGGTCGCCGCAAAGTAGAAAGGAATAATGGTCAGGATTAATGACGCAATGAATCCTTTGATGTAATCACCGTAACCGGTTTGATGCGGTTGATTCGCCATTACAATACTCCCAACAGGTAGACTATGGTAAACACGCAGATCCACACGATATCCAGGAAGTGCCAGAACAGGCTCAGACACTGGAAACGGGTTTCCATCATCTCGTTCAGGCCTTTGGTATTGAGCTGAATCATGCACACCACCATCCAGATCAGCCCGGCAGTGACGTGCAGACCGTGAGTCGCCACCAGAGTAAAGAAAGAGGACAGGAACGCGCTGCGATCCGGACCATAGCCTTCTGCGATCAGGTGGTGGAACTCATACACTTCCATCGCCACAAAGCCTAAGCCCAGCAGAAAGGTCACGTACATCCAACGCTTCAGACCACCAATGTCTTTGCGTTTCATGGCAATCATACCGAAGCCAAAGGTGATACTACTGAACAGCAGCATCATAGTTTCGGTAAACACAAACGGCAGCTCGAAGATGTCTTTTCCACTCGGACCGCCTGCCGTATTGGTAAACAATACGGCGTAAGTAGCAAACAGCGTCGCGAACAGAATGCAGTCGCTCATCAGGTAAATCCAGAAGCCCAGCAGCTTGGTTTCACCTATGTTGTGATGGTGTTCGTCGTGCTCGTGATGATCGAGAGCATTAGTTTGCATATTCGACCTCCATCTCATCTTCGTCGTTATTGGTGGCAGGTTTAGCGCTTGCGCCTGCAATGCGGGCTTTATGTGCTTCTTCGATCGCTGTCACTTCTTCAACCGTCACGTAGTAATCCACGTCTTCGTTGAAGCTGTGCTTGATCCAAGTGCCTATCATGCCGACCACACCGATAGCGACCAGCCACCAGATGTACCAGATCAGGCCGAAGCCGAACACCAGTGCGTACGCTGAAATAATCACACCTGCACCGGTATTTTTCGGCATGTGGATGGGTTGATAATCACTCGACTGATGGGTTTCACCACGTTCTTTCTGATACCAGTGTGCATCCAGCTCATTGCCTTCAGGCAAATGGGCAAAGTTGTAGAACGGCGGTGGAGACGATGTTGCCCATTCCAGGGTACGGCCATCCCAGGGGTCGCCGGTCACATCACGCAGTGCTTCACGGTCACGGAAAGTCACGTACAGCTGCATGATCTGGCACATAATGCCGCACAGAATCAGCACTGCTCCGAAGGCGGCAATCGCCAGCATCGGGAAGTACTGAGGTTCAATGTGCTGACTCAGACGACGGGTCATACCCATGAAGCCCAGAATATAGAGCGGCATAAAGGCCACGAAGAAACCGGTAATCCAGAACCAGAAGGCACGTTTACCCCATTTCTCATCCAGCATGTAGCCGGTGGCTTTCGGGAACCAGTACGCAAAGCCGGCAAAGCAGCCAAATACCACACCGCCGATAATCACGTTATGGAAGTGTGCAATCAGGAACAGACTGTTATGCAGGACAAAGTTCGCAGCCGGTACCGCAAGCAGCACACCCGTCATACCACCTATGGTAAAGGTGATCATGAAACCGACAGTCCACAGCATAGGGGTCGTGAACTTAATGCGGCCACGGTACATAGTGAACAGCCAGTTGAAGATCTTCACACCGGTTGGTATGGAGATAACCATAGTGGCGATACCGAAGAAGGCATTCACGTTCGCGCCGGCACCCATAGTGAAGAAGTGGTGCAGCCAGACCACGAAGGCCAGAATGGTGATCACAACCGTCGCCCACACCAGCGAGGTGTAGCCAAACAGTTTCTTACGCGAGAAAGTCGCGACCACTTCTGAGAACACACCGAATACCGGCAGCACCAGAATGTAGACTTCAGGGTGACCCCAGGCCCAAATCAGGTTGACGTACATCATCATGTCGCCGCCCATGTCATTGGTGAAGAAGTGCGTACCCAGGTAACGGTCCAGCGTCAGCAGTGCAATGGTCACTGTCAGAATCGGGAACGAAATAATGATCAGTACGTTGGCACACAGTGAAGCCCAGGTAAAAACAGGCATTTTCATCAGTGGCATTGACGGTGTACGCAGGCGCATGATCGTCGTAAAGAAGTTAACGCCTGATAACGTGGTACCGATACCGGATATCTGGAGTGCCCATATCCAGTAGTCTACCCCTACCCCGGGACTGTATTCCTTGCCCGACAGCGGCGGATAAGCCAGCCAGCCTGTTTGCGCGAACTCACCGACAAACAGCGACAGGTTGATCAGCACTACACCCACCACGAACAACCAGAAGCTCAGGGAGTTCAGGAACGGGAAAGCAACGTCACGCGCACCGATCTGCAACGGGATAATAATGTTCATCAAACCAATGATGAAAGGCATCGCCATGAAGAAAATCATGATTACGCCATGCGCAGAGAAAATCTGATCGTAGTGATGAGGCGGAAGATAGCCGGTTTCACCCGCGGCAGACAGCACTTGCTGACTACGCATCATGATGGCATCGGCAAAACCGCGCATCATCATGACAAAGGCGACGATGATATACATCACACCGATTTTTTTGTGATCGACAGTAGTGAACCACTCTGTCCAGAGGTAACGCCATTTACCCAGGTAGGTAATACCGCCTACCAGAGCCGCGCCGCCCAGCATTATGATCGCCATCGTTACCATGAGAATTGGCTCATGGAACGGTATGGCGTCCAGTGTTAATCGTCCAAACATAATATGTCCTAGAATGTTTGCTCAGTGGAATTTGATGGCGTGATTGTGCACATCAGCGAGCCTTCGAATTGATTCAGTATGGTTGTCAGCATGCTTGAAGGCACATTGGAGTAGTAACTCACTGGTGCATTCTCACTTGGCTCCGCAATGGTCTCGAAGTCCTTCAGCGTGACCAGTTTGTTGCTTGACGCCTGCGCTTTCTGCACCCACTCATCAAAACTTGCCTGATCTGGCAACGCCAGTGCTTTGAACTTCATGCCAGAGAAACCATGGCCGCTGTAGCTCGCTGAAATACCATCGTAAACACCCGCTTCATCAGCAATCAGATGGACCTTGGTCAGCATCCCTGCCATGGCGTAAATCTGGCTGCCCAGCTGTGGAATGAAGAAGGAATTCATCACGCTGTTGGACGTCACACGAAACTCAACCGGCACATCTTTCGGGAAGGCCACTTCGTTGATCGTTGCAATGTGCTGATCCGGATAGATAAACAGCCATTTCCAATCCAGCGAAATCACTTCAATGGTCATTGGTTTTACTGAACTTTCGATTGGCTTTCTTGGATCCAGCGCGTGAGTAGACTGCCAGGTAATAGTGCCCAAAATGGCGATGATAATAATTGGCACAGTCCAGACAACCAGTTCAATTTTGGTTGAATGAGCCCACTCTGGCGTATACTTTTCACCCGTATTCGATTCACGATATTTAAATGAAAAATAGAAGGTCATCAGAATAACGGGAATAACGACAACCAACATCAGTAGTACCGATGTGATTATCAAATCTTTTTCTGCAGCACCAATTTGTCCCTTGGGATCAAGCAGCGCAAATTGACATCCTGAAAGGAAGAGGCTTATAAAAAATACAAACCCACCCGACAAGATGTTCTTATATCTTGAGGTTTTCATGTTCTCTCTCAGCTTTTTGGGCAAAAGTCGTCACCAACAGCTAGTAGCACTTTTTAATGACTACATGAGTTATTATTTTGATCTGAATCATTGTATTTCACGTAAAATCAAGTTGTTATATGTCACTGTTAACAATAATCAATCACTTTTGTGCTCGTGAAAGCGCTAACTGATTCACCAAACAGTTTACACATACTCACTTGATTTCACTCATGGTTACACCCCCTCACATTTTGTTACAACTGAAATATTTTGCCACTTTCGCTGTTAAGTTAACACTCACTAAAAATGAAACTTTAGATCTAGTATTTGGAATCATGGCCAAATTATGGCCACAAAGACAAAAAGCCCGCCATTAACCATATTATTTACATGGCTAATAGCGGGCTTTCATTATGAAGGAAAAATATATTTAGTGAGCTGCTCTAACAATGGCAGAAGAACAGCACAATATTTATTTAGGCAAAAAGTAACACACGATAAATGTTAATTAAATTAACAAAATTACAGTAATAATTTAATTATTTATTGCGGATTAGTTCAGCATCGCAGCAATACAGCCGCACAATGTCATTAAAAACAAAAACCATTTCAACGTTTTTGCGGTAGCTTTAATGGCAAACTTCACCGCCAGATGGGTGCCAGCGATAGTCCCGGCCGCCAGTATCAGACCCGGCATCCAAAGCACCAGACCTTCGTAGATAAACAAACCAAGGGCAACCACAGTAAACATCAGGGTGCATAACATTTTTAATGCATTCGCCCGTACCAGGTCATAACGCAAGGTACCCGCCAGCGCAGCAAGCAACACAAAACCTACCCCCGCCTGAACAAAGCCGCCATAAAAGCCAGCCAGTCCTAATCCCCACCAGGAGCTGGGCGTATCTGCCACTTTTCGCGCTAGGCTGCCTGGTTCAGGAGCCACCACTGCAGGCTTGACCAAAATGATGAATGCCATTAACAGCATGGTGCCCAGCAGCAAGGGCTTTATCCACTCGGGTGGCGCGTATGCCGCCGCCCCAGCACCAACCAGGCCACCGATCAATGTCGGTATCATGATAGGGCCGGTATCACTTAACTCTAATTTTCCATGCCGTTTGAAGCCTAGCACTGCAGTCACAGCCTGTAAAACGACACCCAGCCGGTTTGTCGCATTCGCCACTTCTGCTGGCATGCCCATCACCATCAAGGCTGGCAAGGTTAAATTTGATCCGCCTCCTGCCAGGGTGTTGATAATGCCGGCAAGGAACCCAGTACCTATGAGCAATGCGGCGTGGAATAAGGTGATATCCATCTCTGATCCTGAAAGTAATTCCAAAGCCCCACTTTATACTCTATAGGCTGCACAGGTGTACAGGTGGTAGTGTACTAATCTATTGATTAACCGATTTATTTCATAAACACAATTAAGTACACCATTTGGTTGTCAACGCAAAATAATGACGAAAATGTTACAGATAATCACTTTATTAATGTGATATTAGATCAATATTTTAACAAAAAACCTCGGAGTTCCGGTGGAAAACCTATAGTAATTTTACGGCTAAACATAAGCCTGTTACTTATTTTATCGTTTGATTTTTTTCACTGAGGAACCATTAATGCTAAAGCTAAATATGAAGCGCAAGCGTGCTAAACAGGGCTTCGCTCTCGCGACTCTCAGCGCAGCCTGTATGCTGAGCTTTCAGGCCCAGGCAGCCGCTAACTGCCGCCCGGACGGCTTGTATCAAACACCGGGTGTGACTGTGCCTTATTGTACTGTGTACGATCAGGATGGCCGCGAAAAAATGGGCGTAGACCACCCGCGCCGCGTTATCGGCTACTTCACCAGCTGGCGCAGCGGTAACGACCCGCAAAGCAGCTACTTGGTCAATGATATTCCCTGGGACAGCCTGACTCATATTAACTACGCCTTCGTCAGTATCGGCTCTGACGGCAAAGTAAACATCGGTAATGTCAATAACCCGGACAACCCTGCGGTCGGCAAAGAATGGCCGGGCGTTGAGATAGACCCGGCACTCGGCTTTAAAGGCCACTTCGGGGCGCTGGCAACAGCCAAAGCTCAGCATGGTGTTAAGACACTGATTTCCATCGGAGGATGGGCGGAAACCGGGGGTCATTTTGATGACAACGGCAACCGTGTTGCTGACGGCGGCTTTTATACCATGACAACCAATGCAGACGGCAGTATCAATCATCAGGGAATTCAGACTTTTGCTGACTCTGCCGTGGCTATGATGCGCCAGTACAAATTTGACGGTCTGGACATCGACTACGAATACCCCACCAGTATGCAAGGTGCAGGTAACCCGGATGACTTCGCCTACTCTGATGCAATGCGTCCTCATTTAATGAAGTCTTACCATGAACTGATGAAAGTACTGCGTGAAAAACTGGATCAGGCCAGTGCGCAAGACGGCCACCACTATATGCTGACCATTGCCGCACCTTCATCCGGGTACCTGCTGCGCGGTATGGAAACCATGTCGGTCACTAAGTACCTCGACTATGTCAACATCATGAGCTATGACCTGCACGGTGCATGGAACGACTACGTAGGTCACAACGCATCACTGTTTGACAGCGGCCTGGATGCTGAGCTGGAAGCCGGTAACGTATACGGTACAGCTCAGTACAAAAAAACCGGGTATCTGAATACTGACTGGGCTTACCATTATTTCCGCGGCTCAATGCCTGCGGGACGGATCAACATTGGTGTGCCTTATTACACCCGTGGCTGGCAAGGCGTCACAGGCGGAACCAACGGACTTTGGGGTAAAGCGGCGCTGCCTAATCAGAGCGATTGCCCGACCGGTACCGGTGCTGGTACCAGTAATTGCGGTTATGGTGCCATCGGTATCGATAATATGTGGCACGACAAAGACGCCAACGGCAATGAAATGGGCGCCGGCTCTAACCCTATGTGGCATGCCATGAACCTGGCAAACGGTGTTTACGGCAGCTATACCGCAGCCTATGGCTTAGATCCGGTTAACGATCCTCAGAACGCGCTGACTGGTACCTATACCCGCCACTACGACAGTGTCTCTGTCGCCCCCTGGCTGTGGAACGCAGACAAAAAAGTCTTCCTGTCGACCGAAGATAAAGAATCGATCAACACCAAGGCAGACTATGTGATTGAACAGGGTATCGGCGGTATCATGTTCTGGGAACTGGCCGGTGACTACAGCTGTTACAACCTGGATGCCAACGGTAACCGCACCACAGTGGACCCTACTGAAAACGCCTGTAAAACAGGCAACGGTGAATACCACATGGGCGACACCATGACCAAGGCCATTCATAACAAGTTTGCCACTGCGACACCTTATGGCAATACCCTTGCCGAAGGCGCGATCCCGACAGAAGCTGTCAATATCGACGTGTCTGTCACCGGATTCAAGGTGGGCGATCAGAACTACCCGCTCAACCCGACAATGACGTTAACCAATAAAACAGGTCAGACTCTGCCTGGCGGCACCGAGTTCCAGTTCGACATTCCAACCTCAACACCGGATAACATGTCGGATCAATCAGGAGCCAATCTGCAGGTCATTTCCTCTGGCCACACCCGAGGCGACAACATTGGCGGCCTGGACGGCAACTTCCACCGTGTCGCGTTCACTCTGCCAAGCTGGAAGCAGTTGGGTAACAATGAAAGCTTTGAGCTGACCCTGAACTACTTCCTGCCGATTTCCGGCCCGGCGAACTACAGCGTACGAGTCAACAATGCTGACTATGCACTGGCATTCGAACAGCCTGACTTACCGATTGCAGACTTAAGCAATGGCGGCGGCGACAATGGTGGCGGTGATGGCAATAATGGCGACTGTGTAACCACAGGTGTGAATACCTACCCTAACTGGCCGCAAACTGACTGGGCAGGTAATCCAAGCCACGCTGGTACCGGTGACAAGATTATCTACAACGGCGTGGTTTACCAGGCTAAATGGTGGACGAATTCAGTGCCGGGCAGCGACGGCAGTTGGGATACCGTTTGTACGGTTCAATAACAAAACCATGAGTCATTATTACGTTGTTTACCAAAGCGGGCACTCAAGCCCGCTTTTTCATGCACTGAGATTGTTCATTTTTTAACCCCAAAATTTATTTCCTGTGATTAAAATGCGATATCAAGCTCAAAATACGAACAAACCGTTAAATGAATGATTATTTGATGTTTTTGATATGCCCTCATTATTTTTCTTTTCTAAAACAGAAGATTAATAGTGTCAGACCTGGCTATTTACTGAAAATGTAAAAAAAACTGACATGTTGAGATTAATTTTCGATTAAACAATGTTCATATTCTAATGCACTGTTTTATATTGATAAATATATAATCATATAAAATTTAAATACTTTGATGATGGGATAATTTTAACTTAACCCTTTCAATGCAAGGGCTAAAAAAATTCAAATCCTATGGTAGAGTCCTATCGTCACTGGCACAAACTAATTAAAAGAGTGTAAACAAGGAAATGAAACAAGCCATCTACCTATTCATTCTGCTGTTTTGTTATTTACCACAGTATGCATCAGCAAGCACAATTAAGGGACCACTTTCACAACAAACTCAAAATCCTGAAGTCATTGTCAAATATGTTTATGAACAGGCGGGTTTGAAAGGAAAGTTAGACTTCGAAGTATTTAAAAATGGTTATAATGCTTATTACAATACCAAGGCACGAAAAAAGCAATTACTGACTATTATTGACTACAGCAAGCCATCTACTGAAAAGCGTTTTTTTGTTATCGACCTGAAACGGAATAAACTGCTATATCACACTTACGTGACACACGGTGTCAACAGTGGCGGTGTGGTTGCAAAGCACTTTTCGAACATCGTCAATTCGCGCCAAACCTCGTTGGGTACTTTTCTGACAGATACGACCTACTTCGGGGGCAATGGCTATTCACTGCGTCTTGACGGACTGACAAAAGGCCTTAATGACAATGCGCGCCGCCGTTATATTGTTGTTCACGGCGCTCCCTATGCGTCTGAAGATTTCATTCAACGCCACGGTTATTTAGGCCGTAGCTGGGGCTGCCCTGCTCTTCCGGCAAATCTTTCTAAGAAAATCATCGACACCATTAAAGGTGGCAGCGTCATATACGCTCGAGCGTAATGTCACCTGACTGATTAATTTTATTTCTTGCCCTTATGTTCTCATAAGGGCTTTTTGTTTTGTCAGAGTAATATCAAATTAAAATCTGGCATTCAGAGTTGTTAGGATGGTCTCATTTTCGTTGACTATTGCATTTTATATGACCGGCTTTGCAGACACATAGGACAGATTTAATTGACTTCACTCCGAGAGTTTAAACCCTGTCATTCACCTTTAATAATCCGGTGATTCACAGCCAGAGATTATCCACTATCAGTCATCGTAATTTCGTTCACTTTACTTGAGCATAAAAAATCCCTGCCGAAGCAGGGATATAAATACTATCGTCAAGTTCAGCCTTATCAGGCCAGCGCTTTATCAGCCTCGACGAATGGCAGATCCAAGGCTGTTGATACTTCGTGACAGGTAATCTGACCGCGGTAAACGTTCAAGCCGTTCAGCAGGTGTTTGTCTTCCTGCAGCGCCGCTTTATACCCTTTGTTGGCCAGTTTCAGGATATATGGCAATGTCACATTATTCAGGGCAAAGGTAGAAGTGCGGGCAACGGCGCCAGGCATGTTGGCAACACAATAGTGAACAACATCATCAACGATGAAAGTCGGTTCGCTGTGCGTCGTAGCATGAGAGGTTTCAACACAACCGCCCTGATCGATAGCAACATCCACAATGGCAGAGCCAGGTTTCATCTTCTTCACCATCTCAGCCGTTACCAGCTTAGGCGCGGCAGCGCCTGCCACCAGCACACCACCGATAACCAGATCAGCCTCCAGTACATGCTTTTCAATCGCGTCCTTGGTTGAATACACGCACTGAACCTTGCCTTCAAACTGTGCATCCAGTTTACGCAGCACATCAATGCTACGATCCAGAACAACAACATTAGCACGCAGGCCGACAGCCATCTGAGCGGCGTTCGCACCCACAACACCACCGCCGATAATCACCACTTTCGCAGGCTCAACACCTGGAACACCAGCCAGCAGCATACCGCTGCCGCCGCGAGATTTTTCCAGCGCAAAAGCACCCGCCTGAATCGACATACGACCAGCCACTTCAGACATAGGTGCCAGAAGAGGCAAGCGGCCGAAATCATCAGTAACGGTTTCGTAGGCAATACATACCGCTTTACTGTCCACCAGATCTTTGGTCTGCTCTGGATCCGGTGCCAGGTGCAGATAGGTAAACAGAATCTGACCTTCGCGCAGCATGGCACGCTCTACTGCCTGAGGTTCTTTAACCTTCACAATCATTTCAGCTTCTGCAAACACATCAGCGGCGGTCGGCAGAATTTTTGCACCAGCGTCAATGTAGTCCTGATCGCTGAAACCAATACCTACACCAGCTTGCGTTTCAACATACACAGTGTGGCCATGGGCAACCGCTTCGTTGACAGAAGCAGGCACCATGCCTACGCGGTATTCATGAACTTTAATTTCCTTTGGTACACCAATAATCATTGTAAGTTTCCTTGCTGCTTGTCAGAGGTTGTGAAAACAATAATGGAATACATTTGAAATGTGTCACCGTTTTTTAACCTAAAAGCAACAAATGAAACCAGCCACAAGAGATTTAGCAGCACATCACTCTGTTTATGACGGTCATCACACTACAAAAGGTCAAGAAAACACCAATAATCAGACCTTGACACTAGTTTCAAGCCAATTTATCAGGCTTTAAGTCTAAATATTATGGTCGTTTAAGCATTTTTGACTTTACTGATGTTCTTCATTAGCTAAATAAATGCAGAGATACTGACAGTTTCGTTTCAGCCATACAAAATGCTGGTTTTTACCCAGCAGTCTCGCTGTTTAGGGAGATTTATCACTGCAGATAAGAATTTCAGCGGGGATAAATAAAAACGCCACCCTGAGGTGGCGCGGACAATCCGACAGAAAGTGCAATATCAGTCTTCAATTTCCCAATCCATGTCGGGTAAGGCATCAAGATTATCTGAATAGCGTTTCAGATTAAACTCACCGTCATTTTTCACCACATCAAACACTTCAATAGACAACGCACAAGCAATCATCTCAATGGCTTCTTCCCTTGGTGTCCCTGTCATCACGAGGCGCATCAACGTTTCTTTTACTTTAATCGGATTGCCTTCAGCCAGTTGATTTTCAACCGTTTCAACCAGCATTTCACCTGTCATGATCTCATCATCTTGCATACTGCCTGCCCTTCTTAACGCTTTATCAGTAAGATTTCTCCCAATCTTACCGTAGCCGAACAAGTAACACTAATTCGGCTGCTGCAGTGAGACCGAATAACTTATCTAAACTTTGTCCAGTCCGACATAACGCACCGGAATGCGGGTGTCATCCATGTGATACGCGCGAACCTGCGGGTAAAATTCGCCCGGTGCCGGGTCGGTCAGGCGGATGCGGTTTAAATGAAGGGAGACATTTGCCAGTAAATCGGGCTGAGG
>NZ_JAGSOZ010000008.1:0-239733 GCF_019204055.1 Photobacterium sp. WH24
CCTGGTAACTGCATCCATACTCAGTCCCTATCCTTCAATTAACTGCATTGCTCAGCATTATCAAGATGTGGTGAGGTTTGTGCGACTATGTCTTTAATCTCCTGAGGCGGCACATATTCATACAGTTCATCAAAAACATCTTTTTTATCACTCGGTATCTGACCATAAGGATAGAAACCATTAATCATAGAGATAATTTTATCTTTGTCCCCTTGTTGACAATATATTGATGTAGAAAAAAAATCATAATCTTCTATTTCAATATTATTCTCATCTTCTTTATAATTTGTATAGCGATGAAATAACAAAAACAAATCCCTTGGTTCATCAGAATCATCATGCTCTCTTAAAAAAAAGATATCATCATAGGTACTGATACGCTGTGACAACATATACTTATCTAAATTCGTTCCGCTCAATACCAGCCAGGTCACGCCCAGCCCGGCAAAACCCGCTAACGCCGACGGACCAATAATAAACACCGCCGCCAGCGAGCCAACAGCGGCAACAGCCAGCAACTTTCTTAGAATTGCGTTGCCTGTTTTTGATGAATGAACATGATCTTCAGTAATCAGACCATAACGGCTCAAGATGTAGTGATGACGAAACCTGGGAAATAAAGTGATCTTTCCAAGGGTGAGGCTTGCAAAAATCACAATACCATACATCGGCCAAGTAAATGGTTCAGTAATTGCAGCGATAACATTAAATTCAAATGCAATCAAAAGTATGAGAAATGAAAACAGCACAGATATTAACGTCATCAACATCACATAATATTTACGCCGACTCGGATAAGGTTGCTGAAAGGCTATGACTTCCCATTCAATTTTATCCGGATCCGAGTTTATTTTTTCATATAGATCTTTAACTTCCATTTCTGTTGGTACCTTAGCTTTTGTCAATGGCCTGCTAACCTGTTCCATTTCTTGTTAACCTTCTATAAAAATACGATTGTCTGGCGTAAAAGCAGGCAATAACCCACTATATTTTTGTTCCAGCTCTGTTTTTGTCAGTTTTTTGGCGATCAGTTGTCCATTTCGAACCCCGAAACTAAAATGATAGAGTTGTGTGTTCTGACTTTCATCACTGTGCATGGACTTACAATAGCCCAATACAAGCGACATCTCTCTCTGATTCTCATCCAGCGGCAGATAGCACTGGTAACTCATCCGGCCGGTTGATTCATCCTGTTTCCACAGCCCACCTTCTAAACTTTCAGTGACAAGGAATTGATAGTTGCTTCTTTCTTCAAACATCACTCCGAGAGTGTTACCCCCGGCATATGGCGGCACGGAGAAGTTCAGATAGACGCCTTTCAAAACCTGGCTGATTGAATTTCGGTTGGTATAGGTTTCAGTCTCCGGATATTCCTCAGTAAGATGAGGGATGACTTCAATCTCAGGCTGCAGCTGAATATGTTTCAGCTCATTGAATGCCAGAAGGGATGCGTGACTCTTGGCTTCTGGTGTCGTTAATGTGAGCCACTTGGGCGATTTTTCAACGCCCCAGGCACCATTAAACAACCATTGCTGGTAATCATTCTTCTCATGATAACTGATGAGTCCATTGATTATCATCACCACAAAATTTGAAAGAAATATCCCAGCCAACACCCAAGGGTTAAATGCCAATGGGACAACACCCCGTAAGAGCGTAACATTAAAAAGTTGCCAACCTCCAGCGACTGATTGAGTTAAAGTAATCGCTCCTTTCGCAGCATATAACTTTTTCAATTCGCCGTTATTAGCCAAAGCAGCATTAACGGCCAAAATAGTATCTGTTACAGAAGCCACAATCGTAAAGGTTGCCGCATACCTTGTGATATTTACAAACCGCATACCCGCCTTCACCTGAGCTGTAGACATTAGGGTTGGATCGGGCGATTTCGCTAAGCCTTTCAATCTTTTTAAACTCAGATTCTTTGTTTTATCCGTTACCTCAAACACACTCCATGCGGGAGCCTGGAATACTGCGGCCAGACTTGCTCCGGTGGCTGACATGCGCTGGACAGCACCCAGAGTTTCATCAAAAGTGAGGACATTATTGGATTTCAGACTGTCCATATAATCCAGCAGGTCGTTTAGTGTGACAATAACCACCAGTAAATCCACACTGCTGGATGCCACCACAGAGCCGGCTTTCTTTGCCGCCTGGTTGATGTTTTCCGTGACAACCCTGATGCCTTCGTCTTTCAGGTGCCTGGCTCTGATTTGAACGCTGTTTGGCTTTTTATCAAAATGGGCCTCTTTTTCCCTTGCCAGCTGTATTCGCTCTTTTAACAGAGTGTCAGTTTCATCTGTCATACTTTCAATTGGCTGGCCTGTCCGTCTGGCCATCAGAACATGGTGAGCTTGATTGAGCTTATTGGCTTTTGCCGCATAGATTCTGTCGGTTGCCCGAAGTTTTTTGTTGATGTTACTCAGCTCATCCTGCCAGTCATTCAGTTTGTTCCTGTATTTTGTGTCAACCTCAATGTCTGTGTCAGTGGCAAAGCTTTCAGCCAGCATGGCGGTCTCAAGTGCCCGTTTGGTAAAGGCGGTTCCACCCACCAAAGAAAGCGTAGCGGTAATACCATGCGCAACACCACTGACTGTTTGCGTCGCGCCCGCTTTTAGTGGCGCACTGATCACTTGGGTGAAACTGTCATGGATCTGGCTCAACTGTGTGGCGAGTTTGCCAAGTACCTTATGGGATTGCGCGCCGGGATCGTGAATAAAAGCCTGGAAAGCGGCGTAACTGACGGTGAAATCTTTCCCCGGAGTGGCACCGCTTTCTTCTAACGCTAACTCATCTTTGGAGATCAGTGAAAAGTCCCCGCCGCTTCTGAGGTACAGATGATATGTGTCATACAGTTCGCTGCTGAATCCGGCGAAACGCAGCGGTATCATTGTGGTGGGTTGTTCAAACTCTCTGGCTAGCCATTCACGCTGTGGCGCCGTCATCGGACACAAGACGAGCGGCGTTTCAATACTGGCATAAATGTCTGCCAGATATAGCTGTACCGGGACCGAATAAATGTCGGCAAAGCCCTTTCTGATGAAGTCTTTCCCGAACACTTGCAGCATTTTCAGTGCGATGTCTCTGTGCCTTTCCACTGCCGGGTAGCGTTTTTCTTCCTGTTCAAGATAAGCAATATTGTCTTCATACAGCTTTTCAAGATCGACCATCCGGCGGTTTTTACTCAGCTTATTCCAGTCCTCGAAATACTTTCTGTAAGCGATGCTGCCGTGTTTTTTCCTAAATGCCTGTTCGGCTTGCGACAATCGGGCAAACGAGCCAGCCCCTGCGGTGATCCCCGAAGAGTTCGCTTTATCATTTTCGTGGATTCGTCTTAATTCAAAGAGTTCGTTGATTTCCTGATACACGGCAACCTGCTCACTGCGCGGCATGTCATCCAACAGGTACGGATAGCGAATGTCCAGATCCTGAGGAATGTCTGTTGCAGTCAGTTGCATTACAGCGTCCATCAGCTGTTTGGGCGCGGCTTCATATTCAAACCAGTCTTGCCATTCACCCACCACATGCGAAAAACGAAACCCCATTTCCGCAATATCGCTTAAGGGGTCATTGATAGCCACAATATAAGCGGCCTCATTGGCTGGCATTTGATTTTTTATTTCACCTGCTTCAGCGACGGGTTTGATCTCATGTTCTAACTGAACAGTTATCTTTTCCTGACGATCCGGGTCTTCAACTTCAACCGTGGTTTCTTCCGGTGTTTTGGTATGTACCAAGCCTGAAAAGCGTTCGATTTCACCGCCCTGCTGATCAATGTCGGCAACTTGCTCGAGTAAATCCAGGCTCGCAACATGCTCATCAGGATGACTGGCTAAACTTGAACACCGCACATGACGAGCATAAAAACGGGCGAGCGGGCTGGTCGCAAACTGATAAAACATTGGCCAGGACCAACGCTGTTTGCTCCAGACGATACGGATGGAGGCATCGCTGTTATAAGTGAGAAAAGGTTTGCTGCTGCCGGGCTGACCACGTTCTGTCGGACCATCCATCTCATCCAATGCGCGAAAATCATAGGCCTCCTGCTCGTATTTCGTCAGGGTGATACCATTGAACTCGTACTCATCCAGTGTTTTGTCTGTCTCGTTATAGACATACAGCCAGCCATCACGCAGTTGGCGCAAGGTGTTGTGATAAGGCGCAATTGCCTGACCAAAGAAAAAACCTTTGCCGCGCCAACCTTCAGGCAGACCATGTTTAGGTTTTTCGTTTTCATCATTCTCATCCAGGGCGTAGCGCACCGGGAACAGGTGACAAGACGTCACCGGCTTCTTTTTACGTTTCTTCACCGGCGTTTTGGGTTCGAGTGGCTCCTGCTTCAGTTGTTCATCATGCCACATCATAGAACGTTCCGGTGGCTTGGTCCTTGGCTGGCCGCCGTTCGCTTCCAGATTCACAGGACGTGAATGAGGTACTGTTCCCTGTTCATACAAGGCTTTTGCTTCATCGTAGGTGTACTGGTGGTCATCCCAGAACATGGAATGCCGGGGTGGGTAAGGAAAAATGGGATCTGCCATACTGACGCTCATCTTGATTTAATGCTGTTTAATTCAGGGATTCCAGCAATTTTCGCGCCAATAACCAGCGCTTTATAAATCAGTATGTTACCGGATTGGCAAGACCAAACTTGCCAAGAAGTTGGAAAATTTTCTCGTTTTTTGAACCAGACATGCAGTTCATTGAATAAAAAGCCGCGTAAAAACAACATAAGGGGCGAGCACCGCCCCATTTACATTGTAAATTACGCCTTGATACTTAATCCTTCATGCTCAAGCAGCCAGCGTTTTTTATCCAACCCGCCGGCATAGCCGGTCAGGGTGCCGGAGCGGCCGATAATCCGGTGGCAAGGCACCACGATAGGGATTGGATTCTTGCCATTTGCGGCGCCCACGGCCCGGACGGCTTTAGGCCGGGCGATTTGTAGTGCAACATCTGAATAAGAGCAGGTGACACCAAAAGGCACATCCGTGAGTGCCTGCCAGACCTCGCGCTGAAAAGCGGTGCCCGGCATGGAAAGAGGTAAGTCAAAGTGCTTGCGCTGACCGGCGAAATACTCGTTCAGTTGCTGCACACCCAATTCGGTGACGGCGTTACTGACATCATCAGGGGCGGGCTGTGCGTCGAACTCAATGGTCGTGATGGCCTGATGATCGGCCACCACGGCCAGCCAGCCAATGGGGGTATCAATCCGTTGCCGGAATCGCTGGATAGTGCGCGTCGTGGTTGAGGTCATAACAAACTCCATAAATACAAAGTGAGGTAACTGCGCCAGGGTGCGGCGGCGGTTTCATCAACCGGATTATCCAGTGCCGCCAGCGCTTTCTTCACACCTAAATCACCTGAAAGAAAGATATCCGGGTCGCTGTGACCCCGCATACGCATGTAATGTACCGTCCAGGGGCCAATCCCGGGCAGCGCCAGCATTTCTTTCTCAGGGGCGTCCATACCGAGCGGGTGTGTCTGGGCAAAACCGGCCAGATTTTTCAGGGTCTCCCTGCGTTTCTGTGGCATACCAAGTTGTTGTAAATCCATCTCAAGCACCTGAGCTGGCGTGGGGAAATACTTGAGATCCTCGCCGCTGTCCGGATTCAGCGTGACCAGTTTTTCCACCAGGTTCCGCGCCGCTTTCACCGATACCTGTTGCCCCAATACCGCACGCATACCGGCTTCAAACGGACTCCAGATACCGGGCAGGCGTATTCCTGCATCCGGTTGTGAGGCAGGCATGGACAGGGTCGCCTGACAAATCGCGTTTGCGATACGCTCACTGTCTGCGTCCAGGTCCAGGCAGCGACGGATGTTTCGGATCACAGGTATCAGCCCACTGAGGTTATCAATCTGAAGATCTACATCGAAACCGCATTTTTCAGGGCAGTGAGTTGCAGTAAAGTGTCCCTGATAATGTCTCGTCGCATCACCTGTACGCGAATAAAAAGTGCGGCCGTAGCTGTTTTCTGTTTGCCACTCCAGCCCGGGAATAAGCCGGGCGGCATAAAAACCCTGCACCTGTCGCCAGTCGTAAGGCGGCCGGTAGGCCAGTTGCAGACGAATGCCCTGCCCCGCCCCTTGTTCGGCTCTACCCTGTTTACGCAATTGGGAAGGTGAAAGCGAAAACTGCTTCTGAAAACAGTCGTTGAACCGGCGCACGCTGTGAAAACCACTGGCAAACGCCACTTCTGTGACGGGCAACCGGGTTTCATGCAGGAGTTTTTTTGCCATCAGGCATTGCTGATACAGGCTGTAAGCTTTGGGAGAAAGCCCAGTGGCCTGAGTCACCAACTGACGCAGATAACGGTCGGTCACGCCCAGACGAGCCGCAAGATGCTCGGTGGACTGAGACATCAATGCCCCTTCATCCAGCAGTGACAAAGCACGCTGCACTGTCGCCCCGGTTCCCAGCCATGCCGGGGAACCAGGAGCACTGTCCGGACGGCAGCGCAGGCAAGGGCGGTAGCCAGCCTGAGCCGCTTCTATAGCGGTGCGGTAGTATTCCACATTCTCTTCTTTCGGTGCAGGCGCAGGGCATACCGAACGGCAGTATATGCCGGTGGTTTTCACCGCAGTAAAAAACAGCCCGTCATAGCGGGGATCTTTGGCCAGTCTGGCCTGCTGACACTGGGTTGGCGATAAACTCATACACTCAGCCTGTTTGCACAGACGTAACTTTGCTAATCACGTCTCTCTTCATTCATGCGCTAAGTGTACGCCTCTGGCCGGGCAAAACTAGCCAGAATCGGAACTCAATAGGAAGGTAAAACGAGATCAGCTCAGCCTGACCGCTGTGCCGTACACCAGAATCTCAGATGCCCCTTGCATGATAGTGCTGGTTGTAAAGCGCATATTCACAATGGCATCCGCTCCCATATGTTCAGCCTCAGCGATGGCTCTGTGCATGGCTTCTTCACGGGCTTCCACCAGCATTTGAGTATAACCACGGATTTCCCCACCAAAAATGGATTTGAAGCCCGCCATAATATCGCGGCCGACATGCTTGGATTGCACTACGCTGCCACTGACAGTCCCCAGTACTTCTTTAATGGGGCGATGTGCCACATCCGGTGTTGTTACACATAACATAGAAAGCCCTCAATCGGCGGGGCAGAACATTCTGCCCCATTATTGTTATTTCACAGAAATTAATTTAAGAGCAATAAGTTACCGCTGTTCACTCAGGTATTCCAGAAAACGTTGCCAGGATTTTTTATCGGCGTCTTCACGGTAACGTTCCGATCCGAAAACAGTGAAAGCATGAGGTGCTCCGCTGTAAACTATCATCTCATTGTCAATGCCTGCGCCTTCGAGCGTTTTATTCAAATTGACAAAATCCTCCATAGTCACCGAGGTGTCGGCCGCGCCATGGAACACCAGTACATTGCCTTTCGTCTGGCTGTAATTCTGGCCTTCCGGTGTATCGAGGCCACCGTGGAAACTGACAAAGCCTTTCATGTCTGCCCCGGAGCGGGCCAGCTCTAATACTGCGGCGCCACCGAAACAATATCCCATTGCCACCGCATTGGCGGTATTGCCGCCAATCTGCCTGGCTTGTGCAATCGCCCCTTGCATCAGACTGCGCATTTTATCGCGGTTCTGATATAGCTCGCCGGTCAGCTTCCTCCGGTCTTCCACTTTCTCCGGACGAACACCGGCACCAAACAAGTCAGCCGCGAACACCGCATACCCTTTATCTGCCAGCATCTGCGCCCGTTTGACTTCATAATCGGTCAGGCCATCCCAATCGTGGATCATCAATACCAGCGGCGCATCTTTGGCCGGTGAAATGTAGTAACCCTCGTACTCAGCGCCATCTACTTTATAACGCACTGCTTTGCCTTCATCGGCAACCGCAACCGGTGCCATCAGTACACCTGCCAGTATCGCTGCGGTTCCCAGCACTGCCGTCAATTTCATGCGACTATCCTCATCTTGTTGAAAAACGACTGATTACAAGTGTAGGACAAGTATAAAAACCCGCTAATCGATACACTTAGAGAACCGGAAAAGCCAATATTACGCTTACCCTCAATCCCCTTACTCAACCGATGAAATAATCGCCGACTACGGCACCCGTCATCCCCAAAGTTACCCACTGTTTTTGTGGATAAACTTTTTTCTTCTTTCCAAAACAGTCGTTTAAAAAATGCAAATGCCTTTTACGTCAAAATTATGAATCTTTTTTTGCCGGAGAATGTACTAAAGAGTATCGGCTTCAGCGATCCTGTAGCGCGCCGCGGTGCGTGAAAAACGAAACCGCCTGAAATGAAAACTGGGGATTTTTCAAAAAAGGCGATTTTTGTCATTTGAGGCGGTGTAGGGAACTGTATATAAACGGGTGTTAATGGAGAATCTAATTACTTACCAGTAAAGCTTCCTGGTTGAGTTGGCCAATCCACATTACTTGGGAATCCTGCCTGCTCGGGTAAATTTCGAAGACTTACACGGTACGATCTCCATTGTGATGCATCATCACCCACATCTTCTAGCCTGTTAATTTCACGCGTGACCCTATCAATTAGTGCATCCCGTTTCGCACGTACTTGAACACTCATCTCAACTTCAGTCAGATCTGGAGGTGTTAAATCTACCCACGACAGCCTGGCTTCTGAAACACCAACACGTTTCCCACTTGGAGCTAGACCACTAAACTCTGTGTGTTGCAATTCCGAAATGCTAATCTCACCCTGCAACGGTTCATATCCAATGGGAATGTTCACTCCTTCGACCAAAAAACCTTTTGTTACGGAAAAATATCTTTGCATTAGATTTCACCTACCGCGATAAAATTCAGAGTTTGGCTATTGCTTTTAGTGAATGTATACCCTGTCGATGAAACTGTATTTAGCCATTGGTTATTGTATTGATATTCAGTGGTCGTTTGGCTCGCTAACCCCTGTAACATAACAAAAGGTGGCGATTTAAAGGCTAGTTCAAACGTATAGCTACTATGACCCGCCGGAGCTGGTAATTTACCAACTACAATCATGGTTCCGTTAGGGTAAATCATCGTCTGAGTGTTCTCCGTTCGTATCAACTGGCAATTTTTAGTATCAAACAGCCTCAACAGATCGTGTGAAACACCATTTTCAACGCGTTTGAGTGAAACACCTTGAGTTTCACTTGATGAAGAGATGAAGAGATCAATGTAATTACTGGAGTCCTTCCTGTATCTGTTGATGAAACCTTGAGCCTCTTCAAAGTCTTCCAATGCATCCAATAGGTAGTAGAAGCCTGATTTAGCAATGTCGTTATATGTGTCAACATGAAGACTTTGCCCACCGACACCCAATGCTCCTTCGAAGAGAGGCGTGCTCCAAGGTGAGGCAATACCATCTTTAACATAGCGCTCTTTTTTGAGGCCAGAAGTAGTTCCTATTGCTACTTGATAAACATTCTTACCTGTTCCTCTTGAGATATACACCAATATCCCAGCCTCACCAAGAGGGTTGTTGGTCGTACTGGCCTGAAGCTGATAAGTTTTTGTTTGCAGAGTAAAATCGTTAACATTCGAAATCACTGGTAACTGCTTTCCTGTTCCTTCTCCAACACCAAGGCCGTAATCCATTAGATTGATGTTGCTAATTCCCTTTTCCCACGAGGTAAGAGAACCATTTTCAGCACCCCGCCAGAGTACTTCACCTGGTTTATGACCCAGAGCCAGTTGAAAAATGTTTCGTCCAGACCCTCGGGATAGATAAATCAAAACTCCATAATCATTCAATGGATTATTAGGTGTTGTTGGGTCCAATCGATAAAATTTTGTCGGAAGATCAAGATTATCTACATCTGAAATTGCAGGTAATCCAATTACCGTACCTTGGCCAACACCCAACCCATACGTCATCAACCTTTTATCATTCAGATATTGACTGTGCGGGTCAGGCGATTTCTCTGGGTCGCTGTGTTCGGCAATATTCGCCGAAATCGCCCGTTTCAGGTGATCAAACTTGTTTGGCTCAAACGTCAGTCCAGCGGCCTGGTAAACACTTTTGAACTCTTCAATAACCGCATTGAACCAGTCTGCGCCTGGATAACTTGGTGCCGTACCTTCGCCGCCTTCGGTGAAATAACCGACGGGACCGACTTTGGGTTTTGCTGCGGGTTTAACTTCAACTTGTGAGCCGTTCTGTAACGGATGCATTAATTCGCCTCCTGTTGTTCGTAGATGAATTCGTAGTATTTACCCGCCAGCTTGTAGCGGTTGAGGGTACATTCCAAAATGCCCGCGTTATTGCTGACCAGTGGTGTTAAGACGTGATCCAGGCATGTCATGCGGGCATTGGGCAGGTTGTGGACCGTCACCCTTAAAACATGGCGATAACGCTCAGGGTGCAGCGGATACATACAGTCGCGCAGGCAATGGTGTGGAAAGATTTCTTCGACGGTGACATCAAAGCCCAGGTCTGCAGCCAACTGTTCAATCTGCCAGGTGGCCAGTCCGCCTTTGCGACGGTCTTTCATGACTACGGCTTGGCGGCGGTCGGTAATTGTCTCACTGGCGTTTTCACACTCAGGCAAGCCCAGGTACTGCTCATAGTCTTCCAGTAAAGTCTGAGTTTGATTGGGCAGCATTTCGCGGGCCATGCTGTCACAACTGGTATCTAGTTCAGCCAGGTGTTTGGCTAACGCACGTAACAGTTTGGTCTGGTTCGCGTCGTTATCTCTTGACCAGGCCATCCCCTGCGGCATCAGTTGCTGCAGCACATCCAGCCAGGCGTCACGAGATTGGGCGCTTACAACCATGCAGGCACCCCGAATGTGATCAGTTCATCCTGTGCGCTGGTAATGTCAGCATTGAGCGTGCATTGATAATCCGTGACACCCTGCGCTGTGCCGATGGCCGTGCGGACCTGAGACAATAAAATCGTGCTGCCTGGCTTGGCATAGGCCCGTTCCAGACCTTTCAATTGTGCTACCACTGCAGCACGGGTTTCGCCTGTATCCGGTGTGAGGTCAATGGATAACTGAATCGTCTTTAAACGCAGTTTAAACAGGATGAGTTCAATGCCACCGGGACGGCCAACCAGTTCACCCGTTGCCGGGTCTGCGTGACGGTAAATATAGGTATCGACTTCGGTTATCTTATTGTCGGTTGGAATGATGTCAGGTTCGCCGTCGCACACGAACGTCAGCCCAACGGTTGAACCGCCCTGGTACATGTCATATGACCATGCACGGGTGACACCGCCGACTTCCGTGGCCCAGGCAATATAATCGTGCAGAGCGCCCCCCATGGGCGGATTCTGTTTACGAAAATAAAGACGCCCCAGCAACTCGGAAACCGGCTCTAAGTCAGACCCGCCTGAAATATCGCCTGCCGTGGCTTTCGCTTCTACGCCTGGCACGGGACTCACCAGGGTCAGCACTTCACCTGCAGCCAGGTTGCCCGCGCTGCCAGCCTGTTCTGCCAACACCATAAAGGTGATCGCGCCGTTTTCCGGCAGCTGCGCTTCCGTGACCACATACCGCTGACCACTATCAGATTTGAGCACCGCATCTAATGGCATCACCGCAGCAGCGGATGCGGGAATACTGGCAGGCCCGGACGCTTTCTTGGCCAGCTTGCGGGGCACGCCTTCGTAAGCGGCTTTCTCGACGATTGTCTGTTCATCGGATTCTGAGCTGGGCACAATCTGCTTTGCCAGCCAGTCGATATGATCGTGAATATCACGCTTGGCGGCACCGACGGCAAAGGCAATGGCCCGTTCACTGCAGATGAAGGGCAATTCAGATTCCAGGCCCAGCTCCAGAGCAATGTCACCTTCCAGCTGGCGAATCGATTCTGCCATTGATGGGGCGTTATACGGCATAGGTCGCCTCCCACATCATGCTGATACCATAGTCGATGGTGCTGTTGTCCGGTTTGGTGAGATGAATATCCAGACGCAGCCAGCCACGACGGGGACGACTGACTGCCACGCGGTAACTTTTCACGTACCCTTTAAGCAATGGGGTCAGGGCTTCCGTTGCAAAATCTTTCGCCTTCAGGACGACCTGGCTAGTCAACTTCTCACGGCGCAGCAGCCATAAACGAGATCCCCACGGAGATTGTGCAAAGCTGTCACCGGGCCAGCCTCTGCGGTCAGCGTGTGGTGGCAGTTCATCGCTGTCTTTGGCGCGGGCGTCGGTCATCAGCATCATGAACACCAACGTATTCAGGCCATCATCGTTGGCGAGATGGCCATGCTCAATGCTGTAATCCGCACCGTACTGGTGCCAGGTTAATCCAATCATTTCTTCGGTGGGTCCGTCAGGTTGTCTTTACCGTTTTCTTTGTGTTGATGGCTTTCCGCTTTCACGCCAGCAAAGGTGCCGCCTTGCTGACCAGTGACTGTTCCGATTACATTGCAGTTACCTCCGATTTCAACATCGCTTGAAAAGCTTGCTTTAGGGGTGGTTATATCAACCGACTCTTCAGCGGTGATATTCACCCGCTTCACTACGATATTCAGCTCATCACCGATAAGCTCAGCGACACCGCCTTTGGTCAGCTTGAGGTAATGGCCTTCCAGGTGATACAGCGCGGAATCGCCAGCTTCCAGTCCCTTCAGGCGCACTGCTTTATCTTCAGCGCATATCACAACCAGCTTGGAGCGGTTCCCGTTCAATGCCAGGGTGATGGCCTCTGAGCCTTCCGGTGGTACGCTGGTGTGGCCATAGTTCTGCCAACGCTCCACATCGCTGGCGGTTTCCCCGGCCAGGGTCTGTATTTGCAACCGCTGGCGCTTCGCTTCATCGTTAATCAGGCGTAATACCGCTCTGTCCACCATCAGCTGTAAACGGCGTTTAATCGGGTTTAAAAGTTGATTAACCAAGACTGAGCCATCCTGTGTCATCTTTCGGTTTTGCCTTCTCTGGCGGAATATCCATGGCCTCTGGCGGCACCACATTCAGTACGGTGACGCGGCCATTATCATCTTCAATAAAAGTCACTGTGCTGATGAGCATTTCGTGATTCAGTTCCTGGATTGGGCAGACGACATCGACCCGACGATTCAATGGCCATAGCTGCCCGTCAGGCATCTGCCAGCCCTGTACAGTAATTTCCGAGCTGAACGACTGACCTATAGCGCGCTGGCGTTGCCACTGGCCCCGACGGCTGGCACCTTCAGCGGTAAATACTTCTTCAGTGATAATGATTTTCGGGCGGTATCGCTGCACCAGGTCATCTTTGATCACGACCTGATTACCGCTGACCTGGCTGGGTTCCCAGCCGTCGAGCGCGTCCGCGACACCTTTGACGATGTACTGATTGAATCGGCTATCTTCACTGAACCGGCCACGGGCCGCGAGAATGTTCTTACCCAGCTCCAGGCGGGTGGCCAGCTTGGTCTTGCTGCCACGGGTCAGCACCAGGTTGCCGTTTGCATCTGAGGTCAGCAGCACACCACGCTGGCGGCTCAGGCGTTCCAGCAACTCAAAACCACTTTCCCCTTGCTCCAGGCGGATGGTTGTAAATGCAGCGCCAATATCGGTTTCCACAACCACGCCAATGCCATAGGGGGCGCAAATTTCGTTGGCCATCGCCTGCAGGTTGATGTCTTTCCATTCACCGGAGGCATGCAGGACGGACGACTCAACCAGATCTTTGGTTTTATCGCGGCAAGTGATTTCGTAGTTGATAGACTTACCGTCGTAACTGGGCAGACGCTCAGCCACATAGCCGGTGGCCAGTACCTCGCTGCCAATCATGACCTGTGCCGCCATGCCTTCCTTGATGGGTAAACGTTCGGCATCGCGCCATTTCTGGGTCAGGCTGATACGATATTCCCCGGTGACTGCGCCCAGGGAACGGGTGATATTCACACTTTGCCAGCCTTGCCACCGGCGATTGCCAATACTCAGCGTGACCTTATCCATTGCGTTCCTCCAGAATCTCGACCGTATCCGTCACAAAGGCCGGGCGGCTGAGTCGGTTCCGCTTCACGATATCATCCCGATTGGCTGCGTTACCGGTGTGCTGGTACGCCAGCAGTGCAACCGGCATCGGTCTGTCAGGTGTGACCTGCTTCATGCGAGGTAATTGGCGGGAGCGTTCGCGGATATCTGCGGCCACAGTAATACGCAGCTGCCGCAAAATGCGCCAGCCTGCACGGTTGCCCGCATCCACAGCCAACACAGCGTAATCGGTCAGCGAATGCGAAAGCGATTGGCCAATGGTTTCGGCCTGCTGGACACTGGTCAGGGTGCCACCGGCCAAGGCGTTAACTGAGGCTGTCACGGTGGCAGTCTGGGCCATGTCATACATAGCGGCTTTCGTCTGTGCGGTCTGCTTTTCTCTCTGGCTGGCACTGCTGTTGCTGCTGAGTGTCGGGTTTAATTCCTCACGCAAACCACGCCACTTGTATTCCACCTGGCTGTACACATTCAGGGCCAGCGGCATTTCGGTGACCAGGTCTTTGATGTCGAAAATCAGGTTAGTGAGCTCGTTGGCCAGCTCGCCCGGATAAGCCACCAGGCGAGACACCGACCACTTCAGATGATCCAGCCGGTCGACCCAATCAGCCAGGGCATCCGGCAAGCCGGGCAAGCCGTTTACCAGGCTGTCTAAATCTGCCAGCATCCCGTCCAGTGTCTGCCCTAATGTTTGCAGAGTGCTGCTGTCCGGTACGCCCATCTGGTCGGTGAAGAACGCCGTATTGGCATCCGCCGCCGCCTTTGCCTGTTCACTCATCAGGTTGGCGGTATCCGGTTTGTCTGCAGGAAACAGATTGTCGGTGGCGGCAAACACCTTGAACGACAGCACGCATAAGTCGCGTTCGTTGTTGTCCCACTCGTAATCCACTTCACCAATCTGGATCTGGCGAATCCCCCAGTACGGGTGTACCAGTTCACCAGGGCCGGGCATGTTCAGCGCGTTTAACAGCTGTTCAAACTGCTGCTCGGCATCCGGGCCAACCAGCTTGGCTTTGATGGTTTCGCTGTTGAGCACACCGCCGTTATCTTCCGCCCAGCCAATATCCCGTTTCGGGTAATCGTGAGCTATGGCACGGCGTCCGGTTTTGCCACGCAAGGTATCCAGCAGAAAAGTCACACCACGAAAGGAGGCATCCCGACGGTCAGACCAGGGTTCCATCACAGTCTCCTTAATCTGCCATGCTCAGGCCGTTCTGATAGCCGAGCTGGATGGGTTGATTGGTGGTTGCACGGCGTACTTTGACCCGCTCGTCATGTACTTCGATGTCAATTTTGCCCTGAAGTTGGGCGGGGTAAGACGAGCTGCCCGTTTGAGAAGATGACCCCGTTAAATATCCGGGATGACCTTCAGCCTGAATATTGGTGCCACGATGAGACAAAAAGTCTGTCAATTCTTTCCAGGCATCCTGAAATGACGGCGCAGCAGGCATTGTGTCCGGGACTTCAATTTGAGTATGGGGGGAAACATTATTTCTGACCCAGTCACCGGCACCTGAACCGTTATAAAGGAGATCAGCAGCAAAGTCGGCACCTTCAACCATGCTGTAAGCATAAGCACCGCCTGAAAGGATTTTTCCTAGCCCAGGCCAACGACCGGAAGAACGAGGGGAATGGGTTCTTGGGTTGTTGTTCCGCCCATCACCGATAGGCACTACATCACCAGAGCCGGTTCCGGGTAAACTGCCAGGCATATTGACCACGTATACCGGTGTTACCCCGCCAAAGAGGTCATTGATTCCCGTATCGCTGTTTTTGCTACTTTTCCCGCCTTTATTATTTTTACCAAACACGTCCTTAATATCGCGGGCAACGCCTAAGGCTTTCCTGGCAACCAATAAAGTCCCGGCCACATAGGCAATGTTTTTTCCAAGTGTTAACCAGCGGTCTAATGTTTCGGAGTCCAAACCATTCACTGCATCGGCGATATCCTGGAACGGATCGGCCAATTCACGCCGCATCAGGTTATTGACGGCTGTCGATATCTTCTCAATACCGGCCGCATAGTCTTGTGCAACTTTATTGGCATCCGCCATGGTGACGCTGCCATCACCGACAATATTAACGAAAGTATCGAACCCATTTATTTCGCCAGATTTCTTTAATTCGGCATTTAAAGAGGTAAATGCGCGTTTGGCTTCATCTCCGAAATTAAAAAACTTCCAGCGACGACTATTACCATTCGCAGCTTCACTGATTTCCTGCATTAATTCAGGCAGAGGGCGTAATATTTCAATACCGTTTTTTAATTGTTCCGGGTCAAAAACTTCAATACCAGCCTGTTTTAATTTAGCGGTACGGGTCGGGTCGGTTAATTCTGTCATTAGCCGTTCATAGGCTGTAACAGCCTGGTCATCTGAACCAACGCCTTTTCGAATCACCTGCATAGCAGCACCCAATTCACGCACCGCCGCAACACCTTTACGGCCAGTGGCCGCATACGCAGCCAGTAATCGTTCACCATTTGCTGCAAAAGCATTGAGGGTGAAGCTGCCACTTTTACCCTGAACATTCAGGGTATCCATTGCCGCCATCACCTCAGCCTGCGTTTCAACCGACAAGGTTTTTAACTGGGTCAGTACCGCGCCGACATCGCCACCATTTGCTCCCGTGGCCTGAGCGATAATGGCGATATTCCCGATGTTGTCCTTTGCCATTTTGATATCACCAATCTTCTCCATGATGACTTCAAAACCGGCTAAGGTCTCAGAAGGATCAAACCCGACTTTGACCGACTCACTTTCGATATCCTCATACAGTGCTGTCACTTCTTCTTTCGTCATATCTGCAGCGACGGATAGGCGGGATAAACGGCGGTCAAGCGCAACCAAGCGATTAGCCACAGCACCACCGGCAACGGTAGCAACCAATGCGGTATAGCGGTTCTCCATTGCATCCAGTCCGCGATTCACTCCAGTTGCAGCAATTCGAAAACCCTGTGCCATTCGGCTATTGCTTTGGGCAAAATCATTCATAGCACCCGAATATTGCCGGGCTTTATTCATCAAATTACCAGAGAGGTTAATGACAATTTCACTGTTTAGACTGCTCATGCCTTCTCGCCTTTAATGACAATAAGTGATCGAATAACCAGGTCAGGGGTTTATCCAGAAAGTAGTGAGTCGGAGTGGAATATCGGTTGGCCAGCGCCAGCACAACGTCTTCAATCTGTTGTGCCCGGCCTTTCCAATCGCCCCCGTTTAGCAGCCACCTCCACGGCAGCATCCAGCTTTTCAGCGTTTAGATTCAAAAGCTGGAAATCATCCAGATGCAACTGATGAATCTGCTTCATGGTCAGTGGTCCCTGAATATCTCCAATTCGGGCGACCTGGCGGCGCAACAACTCCAGGCCCATATTCACTTCAGAAACAACTGTGATAGCCTTCTCTGTATGAGTTTCAGGATCAGGAACGAAAATGACTTTCTCTGCAGCAGTGCGGGCATCGATGACATCTTTGGTGGTCAGCTCCCTGAGCGTCACGTCATATTGCATTTCAGCATCTTTGCCACGACCAAAGGGCAGACCGTGTTCTAGTTCGAATTCCATCTTTGCCATGGGTCAACCTTGTTTAAATGGGGTTTAAAAGGGGGCGTTCGTTAAATCTTCTTGCAGACCCGGCCAATCCAGCGGCCTGAGATATCACCGCTGTCTTCGTCCAGTTCGGCGGGATTCTCCAGCGCAGCGCCGGTGATCATGTAAGTCAGGCCGTTATCCCCTTCAAAGGTGATGGTGACCTCTTCCATGTTGTTCAGTTCGATGATGTCGACGTCTTCATCTGCCGCGAGTTTGAAATCCAGCGCCGGGGCTTCGAACTTCTTCGAGTTACCCCAGACTTTGCCGCCACCCCCGTGGGAGGTGCGGCTGTAACCGCCGGGATTCAGCTTGGCCCCGCCTTTTGTTTTGAGCTCTACGCCATTACCGCGAATGACGGCAAAACCTAAAATCGCCATGTTTGTTTTCCTTTAGTCTGAAATTAAAAGGCTTAGAGATAGAACTGCACCTGGTGCGCCATCACCCGCAGGCCATTAATCAGGTCAGGGGAACACACCACATTCAGCCGGTTGGCGTTGCTGCTGTCCCGGAAAACCTCCAGCTCGGCTGCGTACTGCTCGAAGTTCTCGACCAACCCTTTTTGCTGCAGCTGCAGAAACAGATCCAGCATGTCGACGCGGGCAATCTTGGGTGTAATCACCGGTTGTCCTGGCTCCAGGTTCTCCAGCACCGAATCATCTGCCAGCTTGTGGCGCGGGTACTTCTGAGTGAAATGCGCTTTATGAACAAAGCGGAAATAACCCAGGGTCGCCGGTGTGGTGATGTCGAGGTAAGACGGGTCCGGGCTGCCGAACGCATTGGTCTGATAGGTGCTGATTTCCCGTTCAATCAATACCTGGTTCCCGGCATCGACGTTGTAGGTGGCCACACCGTCCCATAGCAGTAAATTACGCTCAACCATGTCCCAGCGGTCACGCTTAGCGGGCGGCACAATACCAACCAGCGGCAGTGTCTGCAGCGGTCGGGCCGGGTCAATGGCCAGGTGATACGCTCCTTGCGCGGCATAAGCGGCCGCCCATTCCCAGGTCGGGTTAGGTGCCAGGTTGGTGCCCATGCAGGTGATGAGGTGATCATTCCGGTTGCCGCCCCAGGTGCCGGTGGCAGCATGGTTGCCGCGATAAGCGGTATAGCAAATCGCCTCCATCATCCGCAGCGGCCCCCAACGGTCGTTCAGCTCAATGCGCAGCCCGTCGAGAAATGCCTGGTCGTTGTACGGACACACCAGATGATTGAACCATTCATCACCCATGGCCCCAATCACAACTGTGGGGTCAATCGTGCCTGCACCGCCGCTCAGGGTGTTACAGACGACAGCCAGTCCAGCCGGTGTCTGGTCAGTGTCGTAATAGTTCAGACGCACATCAATGTCGTTGCCGGTTAACCCTTTCCATTTCGCAGTCAGGGTGACGGTCCCGGCATTGGCGCTGGCAGACACAGGCATCGTAGCCACTGCATTGATGGCAGACGCAATCGACGTTGCAACCGCTGCAGCCGCATCGCCCTGACTGACACCCACATGGACCCGTTGCCCGGCCACCATCAGGGCCAGAGTGCCCGCCTGCGCGGCAGAGCCGGTGACAGTCAGAGTGGCAGTGGCTGCTGCACCGCCTGTCGGTTCGGCCACCGGCATGGCCCACAGCTCGGTATAGTTATTGCTCTGGCGCAATTTGAGCACCATCGCGGCCAGCATGGAATCAGCGCCGAACAGGGCTTTGGCCTGGTCATCGTTGGTGATGCGGTACTGTTCCAGCGCTGTGGCCGTGCCGGTTGTCATCTGCCCGAAGGCCAAAATTTTATGTTGCTGGGTCGCAATGCCTTTGTTGGCGTTGGAGTTATCGAACTCCATATAAAACAAGGGCACGCGAATGTCATTCGGGATGGCCATGAATTACTGCTCCTGTGGTTTGGCCGCTTTCTTAGCCGGTTCCGGTTGGGTTTCCACCACTGAGCCGTCATACAGGCGACGTCGCCAGTAGCTGTTGATGGTGACGGCTTCACCTGCTTCGTTCAGGTGGCTGCCGTCCGGTTTACGTACTTTCACATCCGCTGCAGCGGGCTTGAGAATTACCTGATTCATTGTCTTACCTTGATGTCTGCGTTCAGTTCGGGAGCCTGTTCCTGGTCAGAGGTATGTGCGGTCAGGCCCAGCGTCAGGAAGTCATCCAGCGAGTTGATATCCACCGGCACATTCAAACGGCATTCCTGCTGCCAGCTCACCGACCAGATCGCCACGCCAACCTCATCCAGGGCGTCAGTGCACAGGTTCTGGCTGGTGATGCGGTCGGCCTGTTTATAGGCCACGCGGCCCATCACCCCCGGCCAGTCTTTGCGGACAATGGTCAGGGCCAACTGGCTGGCGATCACTTCTGCCCGAATGTCGCGGTGATAGCCGTAGTGGTCATTGGTCATCACAAATGCCACCAGGCTCACTGTGCCGATGATGCTGCCTGCCTCTTTGCGCACGTTGTCGACCCGCAGCGCCGTCACCCGGATTGCACCCTGTCCGGTCACTTCAGATTTCACCGCTGCCGGTGAGGCAAAGCGGCCCTGATGGCGGCTGATGTTGGTGACTTTGCCGATGTCGATATCCGCCCCTTTAAACGACGTCAGGGCTTCAATGACGGCCTGCGTCACCCCGACGGTGGAGCCAGACAGATCAAATTGAGGACGCTGGTTCATCGCAAAATATCTCCATAAAAATCACCAATCAGTGCCTGCAGGTCGTGCTGGTTCTCGGTCGAGAGGCCCAGGTATTCGCGCTGCGGGGTCTGCATCTGGCGGGTATGGGGTTTCACCGTCTGCCACACCGGGCTTTTCAGCGCTTTGCCGAATGCCTGGCGAATAAGCCGGTTATGGGCCGAGATGTTCACCGCACCGTCAAAGCCTTCCTGGTGCACGGCGGCATAGGCAAGCGGCGAACCCACATGTACCTTCTTGCCTCGCACCAGGTACTGGATGGAATCGTCCAGCTCGCCGCCGCCCATCAGCAGCGATTGATTACCATGGCGGGTGGCGGCATAGCTTGCGCTCCATTCCGGCCAGGCACTGCCGTCCGGGGCGGTTTTCTCATCCCGAATGCGGCGGTGGGTCTGGGACTCCACTTCCGCACCGATGAGATCCAGCAACCGTTCACGGCTCGCGGGGTCATTGAGCTTTTGAATGTGGGCGAGAATGCCCTGCAGCTCTGCGCCCTGTATGTCGACTGAAATGCCCATTACAGCAGGTCTCCAATACCGTTTCGGATGGACGAACGATAAGCCTGAATGACTTCTGCTTTACCGCTGGCGGTCTCAGCGGGTTTATCAGTTTCCGGTAAGCCCAGATTACGGCGCCCCGCCTGGATGTCCTTCAGCGTGGTGATGGCATCGTCATAGCGTTTCTGTACCAGCTCGGTCACACTGCTGTCGCGGTCGGCCAGCCAGTAGAAGGCCAGCGAAATGCAGGCGCGATTGACGACACGCGGCACAACCGACAGCGGCAACTGATAACGTGTCAGGAAAGAATTGATCTCTTCCGTGGCATCACTCAGAGCAGCATCAATGGCGACATCATTCAGCGCGTCCGGGTTATCGGCCTGCGCTGCTACCGTCCACATGAAAGATGCATCCCGGTCCAGCAAATCTTGCCTGGTGGCGTATACCTGCGTGTCGGCCATGGCTTACTCCTTATCGGGTTCCTGGTCGGGCTTCAGCTCTGCCGTAGCTTCCAGTTCGGTGACGATCAACTTTGGCTCTGCCTGCAGACGCAAAAAGGTGGCTTCATCGATGAAGAGGCCAACACCGTCGTTTTCCGCCAGCGCATCCTCCGGGTCATCGACGGCAAAGGCATGGACTTCAGTGTTTGGCCAAAACACCCCGCAACGCCAGAAACCGGCTTTAGGCTTGGCCTTGATAGCCAGGGCGATCACGTCTTTCGCTGTTTCAGTTAGATCCGGCTTCAACGTGTCTGGCTGGCTATCCGGTTTCGACGCCTTAAGGGGAGTTTCAGCAGTCCCCGCTGCACCGTTTTTCGTTGCTTCTGGCGCAGTAACAGCCGGGTTTTTCTGGGTGCCTTTTCCCGCGCTTTGTGATATTGCATTGGTCACTTTCTTCTCCTGATGATTGAGAGTGGTTTACGCCCCGTTTAAACAGGGCGTAAACGCCGGTTAAGCCACGAACTCGGAGACGATGAGTTCAAATTTTTTGTACAGCACGTTGGTGGTGCCGTTGATTTCAGCCGTCAGGATCAGCTTTTCTGCAGCCGCTTCATTGTCACCGCCGACAACCAGGGTGGTGGCCTTTGAACCGAGCGGCGTGCCGTTGTCTTTCTGGAATGAACGCAGCAGCTTACGGGCCTTGTTGATGTTCTCTTCGGTCAGCGGCGCTTTCGAACCGATCGCCATCTGCCAGAAGCCGAACCCGGCATTACAGCGGCCATCCGTCGCATAGATGAACTCGTCTTTCAGCACCACATGGTCACTGTTCATGTCATCCAGCGCCTTGAACTCGAATGCCCGGCGGTTCTGGAACACCACTGGTTTCAGCGGGCGGGAGCAGTCGAGCAGGAACCAGGGTTCGCCGGTATCCGTTGCCGGGTCGCCGATCACATTCGTTGCAACGCCTGCGGCCATAGGGTGGTCAGTGTCAAAAAAATACTGGCCGTCATAGCATTCGGTGCTGAAGCCCAGCGGCAGCAGGCTGTACGTGAGCTTGTCCGGAAACAGCGCGGTATCCTGGCCGATGGTTTCTGCCATCAGGCCGTACTGGCCGATTTGATCGTCCTCCACCTTGTCTTTTTCGACTTTAATGGACGCTTCAAACTTCTTGTTGACGATGGTGTACCCGTGCTGGGTCAGCGCGGCCAACTGGCGGTCACCAATCCATTCTTTGATTTCCGGCCAGCTGCCCAGGAAGCCGTAATCTTCGGCACTGGTGCTGGAAGGCAGCACAGTGGCAATCTTGGTGTATTGCGGGGTGGCAGCTCCCAGCCCCTTTTGGTAGGCCGCTGACAGGCCCGTGGTCATATTACGTAGTTGTTCTGCAGATACAGGCATGCCTGATTACTCCTGAGTAGTGGGTTTAGCGGCCAGGTACTGCTCCTGAGTCAGGCCCAGGCTGCGGCACATGGCCAGTTCGCCGTCGGTGAGTTTGTTGCCATCTGCGCCCGGTTTCTTTTCATGGCGGGATTCCGTACTGGCGATCACCGGCGCGGTTTTGATAAAGGCTTCGAACTGCTCCCGGCCACCTTCTGCGCGGCAGGTTGCCAGGTACATATCTTTGTTGGCTGGCGCGATTTTGCCTGCCTTGATGGCACCATCGACCAGGGCGTTAATTTCCGCATCGGCAATGTCGGCCAGTTTCTGCTCGGCGGTCTGGGCGCGGTTCAGTGCCAGATCGTGGGTTTCTTTCGGAACGAACTTGGCCAGGTCCGGGTTTGCCGCCCGGTTCAGGGCCAGTTGCTTGTCGTTCTTCAGTTGCTCGATGGCCGTGACGGCCTCGACATCGGTGGCGGTTTCAGCGTTAAGCGACAACGCCGCCGCAATTGCAGCAGAGAGTTTCATTAGGGTTTGCTCCTGGTTAAGTGCCGGAAGATCAAGGTTGGGTTTGTTGGTCAGCCCCACACTGGAGATGCCCAAAATATTGCCGTGGGCGTCGTGGTAAAACGCCGGGCTGATATAGCGGTAGTTTTTGCCGGAGATGAGTTTGCTGCCGTCTGCATTGAAATCGATTTTCCCCCAGATTTCTCCATTGCGGATTTCCAGGGTATTGAACCAGCCTTGTGCCGGTGCAGGTTCGCCAGCCGGACCTTTGATTTCGGTCGCGTGTTCAATATCCAGCGCAATGTCCCGGCCATCTGCAGTGAAGAACTGCAGCACGGTTTCAGGGAAAGCATTCACGAAGCGACGACCATCATGGCCCGTCATCTCGCCTGCAGGCAGCAGTTTCAGCCATTGCGGCAGGTCGCCGTCAGCAAAGCTGGGAATTTCAAAGCAGAGTGAGAGGTATTTTTTGAGGCTCATGTCTGGCATCCACGGTTAACGTTGGATGCCAGATTAAGGGGGATGGATTAGGGGGTGAGATTCACATGAAGGATTGGTTCAATCTAACTGCTTTAAATTTTTGCAAGTTCGCGCATAACCTTGTCTCTCATTCTCATGTATTTCGACAATGTGTCCGAAAATCCCTTGTTTCCGTAAAACTCGTAGCTGTCAACACCATACTCAGGCGTAAGCTTCAATTGTCGTCTTAATTTACGTATATATTTTTTGTCATAATTTTCTTTGCCTTTTGAACCTTTCTGCAGGATGGAGGTAACAAATATCCCATTCTTGGTGATATCAATCGTACGTCCATCAACACGATCACTTAGTTCATAGCCAAATCCGTACAATATCTCGCGGAGATCTCTGAGTGTAAGTTGATGCTCTCCAGCTTGTCGCCTGCGAGTATTAACCTGGAAGTAGTTAGCGATGATGCCCAATTCATCATTTCTGTCTTGTGCTAGTTCATGAGCAGCGGCTTTTCTTGTAAATTCAAATAACTCTTCATCTTCTGGGATGGTGATCCACCAACCGTTGTCACCCAAGTAAACTAGGCTTGAAAGCAAAGCTGCACGTTTGTTTCCATTATGAAAACAATGGTTATTAATAACTGAATGGAAAAGTGCTGCGGCTTTGTTAAATACCCCAACATAGGCATCATTCCCACCAGCACTCATAAATGGTCGAGTAACAGCCGATTCTAAAAGCTCTTCATTTTTGATCCCTGGAGGAGACACTGGATCTTCTGAATGCCGGAAATACTCCACCAAATATTCATGTATAAATTTAATCTGCTCAATCTTCATTTCAGCCTCGATAATAGATGAACATTACTTAATGTATAGACATAGACTATCAATGTTTGTGAGCAATTTTGTCGGTTATACCACTACACCTGTGATGGGAAACCAACAAAGCTAAGATCTAACCACAAGCATCTGAGCTGATTAAACATTATTACCTCAGCTTCTCCAATTCTAAGCTTATGAAACGTTACCATTGTCACTCTATTCATATCAGATTGCGTTTAAACCCCGTTTAAATCGCTCGTAGCGCGTTTAACCCCTGTTCGGGAGTCCAACGCTACTGCTTAATCCCTCAGAGGCGCTTAGAGCGCGTCTGAGGATTTCTTCGCGAGTTGGGCATCCAATGCCTTTTGCCTGTCACCGGGGCGGTAGTTCCAACCCGGATCAATCCCATCCGGCACCCGTTCAACTTCTCCCGTCCGCTTGTTGGTCCATTCTTTGAATTTCATGGGTGGGGCTTTAATGATAATGCCTCCCTGCTTCAGCAGGCGTTCGGCTTCACGGCGGCTGATCTGGCGCACCCGGCATTTACAGCCCCAGCCGTTGGGCGGGAAGTGGGTTTCCCACCACGGGTCATCAGCAGGCAGCATAATCCCCCGCCAGCTCATGTGCTGCAGCCGGTGTTCGCGGCTTGGCCCCAGTTCATACACCAGGAAGGGGTGCGTCGCCTGGTTGCGTTCAATGCGCTCCCACTGGCCAGCGGCGCGGGCGGTGCGCATGTTGGTACGGTAAATGGTTTTTAAACGGGCATCGCTGCCAAGCTGAACAGTCTTCTGTTCTTTGGTGAGAGGGTCTTCCATTAGCTGCTCGCCCCACCAACCCCGTTTAACCAGGTAAGGTTTCAGGCTCTCGGCGAACTGCTGGAAAGTCTGGCCTTCCTCGAGAGCCACCGTCAGCGCTTCCTGCACATCGGCCAATATGTCCAGCTCTAACATCTTGGCCACGGTGAAGGCGGCATTGTGTTCCTGCCGCCATATGTCTCTGTGGTCGAAGCCCGGTTTAACCGCCTTGGCTTTCAGATAGGCCAGGGCTTCTTTGGGAATGATCTCATCAGCCATCGGTCACATCTCCCAGGGCGCGAGCCTGCCAGCACAACCGGGTCAGCTGTTCGATGAATGCCTGGCTGTCCATTTGGTTTGTCAGCTCAGGCAAGCGGGCGCTGAATTCCTCAAAGCTATTGACCGAGCGGACCAGATCCAGCACCGGATTCAGCATTGGCGCGCTGACTGCCTGCCAGTCGTTTAACCCGCTGTTCACCAGCTCGTTGATTTCCTGCTCGGTGTCGATATCCCGCAAGGCACGGTTCATCGCCAACTGATGATTCAGGGCGGGCGCTGCTGGAGTAAAGAATCCTTCAGGGTGAAGCAGTTCCGCATCTTTGTCCGGGTCGCCTAGCCCCAAACGATCGCGCACATCCGATGCCTGCACCTTCAGGCCACGGTCAATCAAAGGGGTTAACGCTTCCACCCAGGCTTTGGTGTCTTCCGCTTCTTCCAGGTTCAGCTCTATGCGTGGGTATTGCTCCTGCGCCCCGAAGTTCATGTCGATGAAGGGTTTCACCAGGAACTCATTCAACGTGTTGGCCAGCTGACGGGCATCCCACTTGATGATGTCTTTGCGCACCTCGTTATGTACTTGCGCTTGAGACTGGCTGGAGCCGTCATCTGTGGTCATGGTTTGGCCCAAAACCGCTTTGGATATCTGACGGTCGGCCCATTCGGCCATGTTCTCAAACAGGGTATCACCGCCGTTGCCCTTGGCGGTTTCAACCATGTCGATTTGCATGGATTCAGGAATGGCAGCACCAGCATCGCTGGCAATGGTGGCAATGGCATTGACCAGGGTGCGGATGTCTTCAGGACTGGCATTGTTGTGGTACTTACCGACGCGAATTGGCATGCCGAACACTTCCGCGAAGGCCCACCAGTCTCGCACTGTGTAGCTTTTCAGCATGTACATCACGGCCACCAGACGTGCCAGGCCGTTCCGCAGCCAGTGGCCGGATTTCATGCGTGGCATGTGGCACAGGTAGCCGCATGGCTTGAGCGGTTCGCCTTCGGTCTGGTTTTCATCAGTCACCAGGCGCACTTCGCTTAACGTCTCTTTGTCCAGGCGGATAAAGCGCGGGTCGACCCACTTGAACTGGCGGGGCAACCAGGGCACGGTCTCGGTGTGCCAGAGGATTTCAACCAGGCCAATGCCTTTGCCCAGGCCGTCCAGCAGATCAAACATACATTCCGGCAATTGCGGATGGCGCAGCAACTGGCGTACAGCCTCCGCCAACTCCAGGTCTTTTGCCTCATCGCTGGCAGCTTCTACCGTGGGTTCAATGCTGGTGACGGCCAGCTTGCGGGTGGAAAGCACACTGCGGTAATGCAGGTCTCGCTCTTCCATCTCTTCAGCCAGAATAAAATAGTCTTCCGCCGAACCGTTGGCCGCGTTCTTGAGGGTACTGGCCAGTTTGCTGGGCGTTAAGCCGGTAGCAATGGATTTACTGGACGACGGCGTGCGCACCCCTGTGGTGTACGCCTTGCTCTGGTGCTCGGTCAGCGCGGTCTTTTCTTCTGCTGAAAAGGGCTTGTTGGTTTTCGGATTGATGATCATGTTCTACTTCAGTCCTCAGAGTAGTCCGCCTTTCATGGCTTTGAAACCACGGGTCAGCTTCATTTGTCGGCGGCTGGCATCGCCCTGGCCGTTGGATGCTTTGATGCGGTGCACTTCATAGCGGCGGCATTCTTCTTTTGATGCCAGATACGCCAGGAAGATGGCAATGGCCGAGTCACCATGGCGCTGGCCACCGCTGGCAGATTTGGTGCGGGTGTCGTCAATCGATGGCACGCCCCGGATGATTTGAATCGACGAAAAATCATTGATCACATCCTCGTTCTTGGGCATCCGCAGTTCATCATCTTCAAAGGCCGCTTTGAATCGCGGCATGTTCTCGCGGTAATAGGCGGTGGAGAGCATCACCTTTTCCACCTCTGCGCCGTATCTGTAGACCGCCTGTTCAGCCAGGTACTCACCGTTGCCCCGGCCGTCGAGCTTGATACCATCCCGACGCGGCAGTCGATCGGCAATGAAATACAGCACCTGCTCCTGCTGTTTAAAGGGCGTGTTAAACAGTTCGACCAGGAACGGAATATCGCGGCGGGTATCTGGCTGCACGGTGCAGGGGGCGAATACAGTCAGATCTCCGCTGCGGGCAAAGTCTTCCCCCAGGGTATGGCGCTTGGTCTTGGGGAGCGCATCCAACAGCGATTGGACATTCAGTTCCAGCCATTCTTTCATTTCCAGTTCGCGCAGGCGTTCTGGCAGGGCATTGAATTCAGCCGTGCCGTTAAAACGCACCACCTGATTCTTTTCTGGATCAACCAGCACCGCTGCACGCTCGCGATATGAGCGCGGGATATACACCCCGGAGCCGGACTTTGGCACACAGAAGTATTCTTCCAGGGCGTCTTCTTCGGTAGCAGTGGCTTTGAGCAACCCGGCAACCCAGGCATCCTCTGCTTCCTGACTCCACACCTGACCACTGACCTGGCAAATCCGCTTGTACAAACCATCTTTGCAGGCATCGGCCAGGGTGATGGTGTGTATGCTGTAATCTTTCTTGCCGGCGCGGCTTTGCTGGATCAATTCATTGAACAGATTTTCCGCGCCGTTGTGGGTGGAAATCAGGCGAACCTTGCAGCCCCACATGGTCAAAGCCAGGGCCGCTTTCAGTACCTCAGCCAAGCGTTCATGGAATGCTGCTTCGTCGATAGTGACATTACCCTGCATCCCGCGCAGGTTGGACGGGTTCGAACTGAGCGCCTGCACCTTGAAGCCAGAGGCGAAGTAAATGACATAGGTGAGTATGTCCTTGTCTTCGTCTTCGACCACCTCTTCACAAATCTCGCCAGCCACCTTATCGAACGCCTTGGCCCACATGGCCACGGCGTCAATAAACTCGCGCGCCATCTCCTTGTTAGAGCCGACATAAAAGTGATGACAGCCGCCGTGGCCCTTGCTTTTCGATGTGGTCAGCGCAGCGTCGCAGGCTTCCGCCCAGGTGATACCGGTCCGGCGGGATTTTTCCGCCAGCTTGAGCTGGGAATCATCTTCAATCCAGTATTTCTGATACGGCAGCAACACCTCGTCCGGGTCGTACTGGTAATGCAGATGTGACACTGTCTTGGCGATGGGAGAGCGTTCCGTGTTCATCATGACGACAGCCCCAAAATTTGGTTGCGGATGGTCTTCGCCCCTTCGCTGGTCAGTCCCAGGCTTTTGGCGGTCTGCTCTGCAGTGGTAGCAGCTTCTTCCATGGCCTGCTTGCGGATCTCTTTCTCCAGTTTCACGCTGCCGGTCTGCGCTTCCTGCAGGCGTTTGATGGCTAACGCCAGATGCCCCATGGTTTTAGGGTCCAGCGTTTCATCCTCTTCCAGGGCTTTCATCTGGAAATCAAAAATCTGACTCTTGCCGATTTCAATCAGTGCGCGGGCAATGTCGGTTTGCGGCATTTCGCCAAACTGTTGCACCCATTGTTGGGTGAGTTGCTGCGCCTGCTGATAATGGGCCATGCGGTCATGAAAGGTTTGGCTATAGCGACTTAGTCCGTTACGGCTTAACTTGGCATCATCCGGCAGGCCGTATTCATCAATCAGTGCATTAATTTGCGCCCGGATGTCCTGTTGGGTCATCCGGCCCTCGCGCAGCAGAATGTTAAGCTGAGTTTTGATGTCATCCGGCAACTGGTCGACTTTGGACGGTCGGCGCTTAGTATGCTTTTGCTCGGTCATAGAAAACGCTCCCGCCACCAGACAATCACGCGGCGGTGGCAACGACGCCAGCGCACCAGCCAGCGCTTACACCAGGAACGGCGACGGACATCCTGCTGCGAGCACACCACAGTGCAGGCCAACCAGAACAGAAACAGATCCAGCAGTGCCCAAACCACGAGAAAGAGATATTTCATGCAGTGCTCCTTATTCGCCAGGGCGTGGGCGTTTCACTCCCGGATGGGTCGCCTGGCCAGTGGCCACATCGATACCGCGCTGGGTAATTTTGGCAACGACCGTGCTGGCGACATCGCGCAAGGTGATCAGTCCCTGTTCCTGCAGCCAGTACAGTTCCGCACGGACTAAGTCGCGGCTGACGTTATGGCCATAGGCACCCAGGCCGGAATCTAAGATGGAGTCGTTCGACTCATAGCCCGGTGACTCGTTTAAGATGCGCAGCACCACCAGGCGGCGGTCTTGCTGCAGAAGTTCCTGTAGTGCCATCAGTTCTTTTCCTTCAGTTCGTTTTCAAGCAGTAAGTTGCTGATGCGATCGAGCCCATCCAACTTGGGGCGAATCTCCTTGATGTCGCCCCGGAGCCGTTCAATGCTAAGTTTGAGATCGGCAACTTCTTCATGGTCTGGCAGGTTGGCCACCTTCTGCACCAGGGATTCGTGATCACGGCGTAAGATGTCGATATCGTCTTTTCGGGCGTAGGTCTTTTTGAAAACGAACACCACAACCAGCCAAAGCAAAGAGAACAAGGCCAGCATCCAAGGGGTAAACGTTCGGATTAATTCCAACGTGTTTTCACTCATCGCTGTGCCTCCTTCAGCTGCTGGCAGTCGATACAGCGCACACAGGCTGGCACAACTGCCACCCGCTGCGGCGGGATTAACACGCCACAGCTCAGGCAATAGCGGTTTCCGTTTTCGTCCTGGTCCGGTTGTTCGGCGGGTTTCTTCTGGTGGGTAGATAACGCTGCTTGCCAGAACAGCTCGCTGGTTTCTGCAGCACGGTCGCACACATCGGTCATCGGTTACCCCGCACGGCACCAGGCAGGGTTTTCAGGGTGTTTAAACCCTGTTTAACCGCACCTTGAATGGTAAGCTGTGTGCCGTATTTGGCCTGAGTTCGTTTGCCCAACTCACGCCAGCCCATGTAAGTAAGGAACGGGGCAATCAACATGCCTGCGATTTCAAAATTAGCGCCTGTCCCTTTATCAAAAGCGCTCAACAGATCGAACAGAAACACGTAACCAATGGAGGCATAGAGCGAGACACGCGCCCCTTTGGGACGGGTCTGGCGCACGTATTCATCTTCTGCGACATCACCGGCACGAATAGTGGTTTGGGTTTCGTGGTGCTCGGCCTGCGCATCGTTGAGCTGCAGTTCCAGGCGGCGGTTGTGTTCGCGCTCCAACTCGACCTTGATTGTCTCCAGCTCGACCAGTGCCTCTGGCGGGAGTTGGCTGACCAACTGCTGGATTTTCTGCTCTTTCTGGGCCGGGTCTTTGATGCTGTTCTCAACATGCTCGACCACGTTCGCCAGGTCGAGGGCGACATCTTGGGTTTTACCGCCAAACAGCGAGCCGATGCCCCGCAGCACGGCAGGTCCAAACTCAGCGGCCAGGGTGGCAACAGTTGCAATAGTGGCAAGGGCCATCAGGCATCTCCTTTGATTTCTTGAATCCGGGCGTTGAGCTGCCGGTTTCGTTTTTGGCGCTGGTATTCCACGTCGACTGGAGTGACGCTTCGCCAGCCCTTTTCAAACAAGCTTTGATAGGTGGCATCGTGGCTGAACAACGGCAGCTGACTGGGCATAGCCTGTGCCAGTTCAGCCTTAATGCGTGTTGCCCGGCCTTCCATAAAAATGGATTTCCAGCGCTTGTTCTTGAGTTCCGGGTATTGGGCGATAAACGACATCAGTCTTTCACGATTTCCAGGCGGGCTTCTTCGCCGTCCAGATAGTCCATCAGCACAGTGAACGCAGCGCGGGAATCCAGCACGCCCCATTGGCCATTGACCACACCAAATTCAGAGCCAGGTGCCAGGCAGCCTTCCAGTTCTGAAACCGTGTTGGCCGGGTGAATGAGAATGTGGGTACGCTGGCTGGGGCCGTAGCGGGTTACGCCGAGGGACGGCATTTCCAGGGCATAGCACTCACCAAAGCGAGGGCTGTTGTGGGGCAGCAGATCGTAAGTGCCTTCAGGAATGCAACTGACACGAGGCTGGTTGTTCAGCCAGGCGCGTTCAATGACATCACAAATGGGATGGCCGCTATCGTCATGCAGGGTTGAAAAAACACCATGTGAGAAGTAGCGGCGGCGAAGCGTGAGCGTTTTCATAATGACAGAAACCTTGTGTTGTGGATTTCTGTCAGGGTATGGGGATTAGGTGATTGGGGCGGATTTACGGGAGTTACTGTTTCTAAATAGAAGTCATTAAAAAAGCCCCGGTGGCGGGGCTTCTAACGGTAAATTGAGCTTAGGATAACCATTGGTTTTTATTGTGCTCTTTCTCTTCTTCCGAGAGCGCGTAAGGTGACGGTGGTTCTTCATGCTTTTTACGATTCACAATTTTATAGATCACCCAGGCAATACAACCAACAATCAGAATGACTTTTCCTGCACCAGCTGCAAACTGCCACACATCCCAATTGAAACCATTAAACATACCCCAAATAAAGAAAGTTAGGCACAGCCAGAAAGCCATGCCTAATAAACCGATCAGTAATTTCAGTGTTACTTCTACAGCCTGCCCGAATGTCATCGTCCCTCCCTAACCAAACAAATCCGGTTGTCGTTTAGCAATTTCTAGCTTACGCATCTTAGCACATACTTCGTAAATGGTTTTTTCGGTTACGTCATATTTACGAGCCAGGGTTTTAACGTTGCGGCCATTGAATTCATTCCATATTTTCATGTCGCGAATCTGCAGGCGCAGGCGGTCGCCACGGGGCAGATATACCTGCATGCCGCCCATGTACTCACCAATATCCAGTACGGTTTCCAGAGCCAGTTCCGGGGCGTCAATACCGCGTTTCTTCAGGCGCTCTAAAATCACACCATGGAGCTCAAGCAGGATGGTAGGCCAGGCATGGGCTTCTTCGGGTAAATGGGAAAGATGATCCAGCAACGCTGGGTCGAGAGCATCATTACTGAACATGTCGGTTTGCTGCGCGGCTGGCATGGCTGGCTCCATAAGCTGATCTTTTATACAGCTAATTTCAAACCAGCCAGAGATCCCTGTCAATTTTTCATTTCCCACTTTGGGTGGGAAATGGCCTTGAGGCCAGGTGGGGCAAGGGTTGTAGGTGTTTAATGTGCTTAAAAGAATGAGGGAGGCGTTGCATGCAACTTCCGAACGACAGTATTCGGATGCTTAAGCATATCTACGATAGATGTAATCTTCATACCAATAGTCGCAATATTTGTATTGAGATCTGCAGCATCAACATTTTCAGAAAATGCAAAAAGAGCCAAATACCAATCGATGGAAAAGTACAATATGCGCAACTGATCTTCTAAACTCCATGAAAGTGGACTTTTATTATTGTCAATAATCACACTTTCTGACAAGCAAAGAAAACGGAGTAAGGAATTAACATTTTCGTTATGACTGGCAAGAAGCTTAAGATATTGTTCTCTAACTTCTATATGACTTACACTATCTTCATCAACCTTTGTAGATTCTATAGCTATAAGCAAACTAGATGCAGTAGTTTCTATTTGGCTCATAAGGCCTTTTAAAAACTTATATTCGCTTCCATTAACACCATTTCTGATACTAGAACCTGGGTACATTTTATGATAGAGAGATATTTGTAATATCCTCCATTTATTACGATCCAGATTATGTTTATCAAGAATGAACTCTTCATTCTTTTCTACAAAGTTGCAAAAATACCCATAATGGGATAGGAACAGCTTTATTTTGTTATCTTGCATCGTTTCAGCTATCTGCTTGGCTGTCTGCTTAGTACCATGCATTCGTGCAACTAATACACCTAACGGAATAGATAACGCTGCAATACCTAACGGAAGTTTACTAAGTTCAAGAAAATAATTATATGCCTTTGCATTAAAGGTCAGTTCGTAATCAACCCAGATTGGTAAACTGAACCCAGCCGCCGCAGCTATGGGTGCTAGTATAGCTATCCAAAACAGTATTTGACTACCCAATCCCGACTCTGGGTTAAGCGCTAGAAAACGTAAAACCTTCCTCATGACCAAATCTCAGCTTGCTTCAATTAAAATGAGAATATAGAAATTTAAAGCATAAAAAAACCGCCCGGAGGCGGTTAAACATCAAAGTAGGAACTATGTAATCATCAAGGTTCATTTCCCTGATGTGTCGGATGCAGATTGCTCGCAAAAGTAACTAACCGCAACCAACCCATTAAACATCAGAGACTTAATGCGGTACGCATCGAATCAACTGACCGGTTTATTGATTCATTTCAGAAAGTTTGCGAGTCATAAACTGAAACGCTTCCAGTACTGCATCATAGCCCGCAGTGTCAGTACCAGCCTTGTTCATCGGCACCGTCCAGCCTTTGGCTTTCAATTGCTCAATCATTTCGCGCCGGTGCCAGGATTTCAACGACTCCAGCACCTGATATGCCTGGTCGTGACTACACCAAGCAACGGTATCCACACCTTGCCCCTTATTGCGGTTTGTCATACGGCGTACGTAGGCGTCCAGCGCAGTTTCAGAACCATCGCGGACGATGCCATGTTTGGCCATGGTGATCCACATTGCACGAATCACATCAATTTCACCGTGTTTTGCACGCCCGGCTTTAGGACTTAAACGCTTTTTAAACGTGGTTTGCTTACCGTTTACCTGGCGTTTAAAGCCCTGCTTCTCCATGCTGGCCAGCACCAACTCCAGTTGCTGAATGTTCATCTTGCTGCAGCTGGTTTTGCCCGTAACGTTTTCCAGCATGGCGCGGTAGGTATCGTCATCCAGGCCCAGTTCGCGCTTGCCGACGTGGATGAGTTGAATCAGACGGTTGCGGTTATTCATTTACCACCTCACTCGATGCAATTTCCGGCCTTTTCTCCATCAGCTTCAGACCTTTTAATTTTTTGAATTGCCGCACCAGGATTGATGCTTTAGGAAAATAGGGTTCGTGCCAGGAGTATCGTTCATGTAAGTTCGGAAGGTATTTCTTTGCCTGCTTTTTACCAAAATCCTTTTCAATTTTTTTCACTTTCGCTGGCGAATAATATGCTTTTGAGCGAACACGCCATACGTCTGGAACGATGTATGGTCTCCCCTCATTCTCTGTTGCCCAACTGGCTTTGATGACATCATCGATATACACAGTCAAAACCAGCTTACCTTCACCATGTCGTTCCCGAACAACAGACAATTTGAAGCCCTGATATTCAAATTCAGTTTGTACCCAAATCTGGGCCAGCTCTTCCTCAATTTTTTGCCACGTTTCTTTACTTATCATGTGGGGTTTTCCCTGAAATCAGGTGTAAAAAAGGCCCCACTTGGGGGCCGTGGTGATTCATTGCGGTTACAGGGTGATATCCGCAGGTGGCGGAATTCGACCCTGAACCCAGAGCAGCGCATCAATGATGCCTTGTTCGTAGCTCTGGTCCTGGTTGGCGGTGCCCATCATGCTGATGATGGTTTCGGCCTTGTCGATTTCCTGGTCGATAGCGTCCAGCGAGTGTGGGCTGACGTATTGCCTTGTCATTTCGCACCTCCCGGCGGAACGTTCGACATTCCCAGCAGATACTGCATGGATTCGATGATGCCCTGGCTGTGCAGCCGGTTGGCTTCATCGCTGTACCGCTGAGCGGTGTGCAGCATTTCCAGCAATCGCTCCGGGGTGCAGCGCTCCATTACACTGCGCTCAAAGAAGGCCATTCGGTCTTCGCTGGTTTCGATATCGACCTTTTTCAGTTTTCCCCTGTGAAGTGCTGGGGCGACTTTGTGCGTGATATCCATATCTCCCCCTCACAGCTTGCTGATGTCTAAAGGTATTTGCTTATAACTGCCGTCTGGCTGGCGCTCGTACAAACGCAGATACGCACTGGTGCCGGTGACTTGAATCGAATCAGCAATGGCATCCATGGCTTCCACCCAGTCTGAATCGTCGATGTCCAACTGACGCAAGCCCAGCACCTGGTTCACGTCAATCCGGCCCTGCTTGTTCACGCGAAATGCATGATCAACCAGCGCCTTTATCTGGTCGGTGGAACCTTCAGACCAGCGAGCGATACATTCATCAATCTTGGCTTTCGCAGCCTGAATGCGCTCATCGAAGATGCGGTGTTCACCTTTGGCACGAATCAGCTTATAACGGCCATCGAAGCTGGTGAGGGTGACGTTTCCTTTGGTGCCGCCGTATTCAACGCCATACTCTTCGGCTGACAGGTCAACAAAGTCCGTCACCTGGTTCATGGCGCTGACTTTGAATGTAGACAGACGCTGTTGCTCCTCACGGGCAGCAGAAATAATGTCTTTCACCAGGTCATCGCGCAGCTTGTCGATGTCGCGAATCTGGCTTTCAGGCACCATGTGGCCCTGAGCGTTTAAACGGTAACCCGTCGGAATAGTTTGCTGTTCCATTTATGCCTCCCACATAATGCAGCAACCTGAAATACGGGCGGCACGAATACGGCGCTGCAACCCATTCACTTTTTCAGTTATTTCGATACTGTGTCGCGCCAGCTCTGGTGTTGGCGCATCAATGTGAACCATTAATGCGTTCGGTTTCTCTGTGGTTTTCAGCACTTTGCAGTTCAGGCGTTGTAATTTACTGAGCAGGCGCTGGGCCTGGTATTTCGGATTCAAATGTTGTTTCATGAGAATTCCTCCGTCCGTGATGCAGCCAGTGTCTTCCTTTATTTACCTGGCTGCCGATTCACAGGGGTTATTGTTTGCTGTTGTTTTTAGCCCACAGCAACTGGTTATATTTCACAGCCAAACGTTCGAGTTCTTTGTCATACAGAGCCAACTTCTTTTCCAAATCGCCACCAGAAGCACGATTGATAAAGGCACGCTGTTCATCCAGCGCGTAATACTGCACTTCGACCTGCTGTACTTCGATTCGCTGACCTTGTTGTTTATTTGTCAGCGACGAATGCGGGCAACCGCTTCGACACGCCCGGTAAAGACGAACTCTTTCACGGTTTGCTGAAGAAAAAGGCTGCTTTTGAAAGGCTTTACAGACATCAACTGCAATCTCACCCTTAATTGGGCAGACAACTGTTTTCGCCATGTACTTACCTTCAACCGCGATTTTTAAGTCCTCAACCTGGCCAGGGTAAATACCTCTTAACACCTGGCTAAGCTTTGAAGAACTCACCCCCAATTCCAACGCAACCTGATTTTGGGAACGTCCTGGCTTGGCAATCTCTTGCTTCAGCGCTTCAATCCAATCCTCAGAGCTCATTTATCCTCCTGATAAGGGTAAAATTTCTCCTTGTTCTGGCAGCGCATTCCTCCCTTAACCGGAATTGGATGAAGCCGTCCCAAGTCGACATTCAGACGAAAAAACTCACCATCTTCTGACTTCAATTGCCGGATAATTCGAGACCGAACTAAACAGCGAACAAAGCGACGTGTTGTTGATTCACCCGCCTCTGCCAATGCTCGCAATTCGAAGTAACTAAAATTGCGGGTCATACGGCATACATTCCAGAGGCGTTGCTGAACGCGCGGGCGCTTGCTTTTGGGCCTTTTCCCCGTTGGCAAAGGTGTGTCATCGATGATGCGATAGAGTGATTCAAGCATATTATTCCGCTTCTCTATGACCTCAATCCTTTGATTTTCCAACAACATTCGTAGTAAACGTCTGACCCCAGTACCATTCAAGCCAGCCCCTTCAATCAACTGATTTCCGGTAAACTTTTTGAACTGGCACGCATAAGTCCACGCTCTATGGCATTTAGTCATCTGGCCCCCGTCAGAAGCCGTGGAAAGGTTCATTGCCCCAGTCTTTAGAGGTAACGAGATCTAACTCATTGACCTTGGCCAGATTATGGATTTTGTTAATCCCGATAACGATACGGCGCATTTCGCCATGGGCTGACTTTCGCAGTCGATCCAGCAGCTCTTCTTCCAATACGATTTCATCGCCAATCATGGACTTAGCAACAACCTTGACGTCTTCCAGATCTGCTGGCTTAAACTCCACCCACTCTGAAATACGGTTAAAGAATTGCCGATTTGATTGAATGCGGCGGGCAATCTGATCCATACCAATCAAAATCATGGGTACTTCAGTGGCATCATAAATATCCCGGACCGTATTCAGCATTTCTTTTTTGTCCATCAGATAATCTGCTTCATCAATGAACAGAGGCAGCTCGTTCATGCTGAGATGTTCAATGACGTATTCGATGTTTTTATTCTTGGCGTAGCGCGGCTGGCCACCGCACTCTTCGACCAGACGACGCATCAAACTCGCTACACTGTCTGCATCCCTGACGCTGACATAAACACCGTGAATCTGGTTATAGACATAGGTTGCAGTGGTACTTTTGCCTCGGCCAGAATCACCGTGCCAGAGACCCATTGCAGGTACGCCCATTGGGCGGGAAAGAAGACGATTGAACGAGATTTGCGCCTTCATCACATTTTTAACAGGTGCAACAATTGGGTTCATGCTAAGATTTCCTTTATGTTTACGGTTTTACGTTAATACAGTTCATAATTCGTAGGCATTGATGGCGCGTTATGCTTGGCGGCGACGCGCCATTATTTCTTCCACCCGCTGCCTACTAAACGGGTTACTGTCCATATAGTTCTCCAGGAATTCAGTCTCCTTCTCTGTTAGCTCTCGTGTATTTGATTGTTCAGCCAAATAAGTCGCTTTTTCGTGCTCATCCCGAATAAGCAAACCTTTTCGCTCATTTAGCGATGCTTGTTGAGTTTCCAGCGCTAATCGCGCTTGTTCCAGTTCTGCCAATTGCTCTGGGGTATAGCTAACCTCAGTATTTTTCCGGCCTGCATTAGCTAGTGCATTCAGCGCCTGGTTGTCAGTCAGCTCTGTTTTCAATGTCAGATTCTGCAAGTTATCTGCTGCTTTTTTCGCAGCCAGTTGTTCAGCGGCCAACGTTTCAATGCCAAACTCTTCCTGCAGCTTTCTCGCACTTCGGCGGAAGTCAGAAAGCGTTTTAGTCTGCTGCTTCCTTGCCTCTCGGAACTTAGCCGGATCAATTTCCTGACCAACCAGATTTATATTGATAGCTTCAACGTACTGCCCCCAATCTGTCTCAGGGTAAAGGGTGCAGCGTCCTACATCTGTCGGGTCGATAAATACCCGCACCTTGCGCCCATTCCATTCAGGGTTCATCAATGCTGGTGCGCTGTATTTAATACCCAGGTTAGATACCTGACCGCGCACAACCGTCTTCATTCCTGCATAATTCAGCAAATAATCAAAAGCATGGTCATCATTTACCAACCGCGGCTTGTAACCTGAGTTGGCAAACTTTTCGAAAGGTGTAGCGCCGTTCATCCCCTCCCCTGAATGAGATCGATGGTTGTAATCGTGCTCAATCCAATCATTGATAATGGTTTCAAGTTCATCGGGGGAAAACGCCAGCTCAATCGCTTCTTTTTCAGCCTGCTTTTTCCCTGCGCCAATGCGTTTCGCAAACGCTCTGGCTGCTTCAATTTTTTGCCTGTCAGACACGTTATGGCCGATATAACCAGGCAGTAATTCGAACAACCCTTCACTTAACGTTCTGAAAAAACGTTCTATATAGGGCTTCTCCCAACCACTGAAAGCATTAGCTCGTTGTGCATCAATGTTGAGCATGTTGAAAATGGCTGTGACTCGCTTGGATACATAATCCGAGCCGTTATCTGTTCGAGCTACACCATTCTCATTAAGTACCCCCCACTCTTTCAGACATTTACGCAGAAGTAAGCAGATCGCCTCTGAATCCGATGTTGGTGACAAAATAAATTTCACTCTTCGGGTATACACATCTATCGCTGCAACAACGCTATAACGTGTGAGTTTGCCATTGACTCTCAACTGCACATCCGTTGGTGTACTGTCGAATTCCCAACAATCATTGGGTTGTGTCAGCCACGGATACATACGGGCGTATAACGGACGGTGTTTGCTGTTATAACCGTCTGGATCTGTCAAATAAGCAAATGCAGCACCGTTCTGGTTTAGCCACTGTTTAAGCCATCTGCCAATAGAAGACGGGCTGGGTATATCCCACTCAGGAAATTTACTGGCCTGACTCTTCAACATGTCGTGCAACCTGTTTGGTTTACTGGCGAAATGCGGCTTCTTAGTGATCACCGCAATCAGAAAGTTTTGGATGCCTGTCTGTTGTTCAATTTTGCTCGGCACACTTTTCTTACCAACGTGACCCACAAGCCCTAACATGCCCTGTTCATCCAGTGCCTTTTTCCAGCGCCTTAAAGACGGCCAGCTGATCTGCTTCACCTGCTGATAAACTGAGGCATCAAACTGCAAAATGCCCTGGTTGTATTGCTGCACAAACTGGCGTTCTGCTTCGGTCAGCGATCCCGTCCCTTTAAATGGAGCAAGAAATGCGTCCATCGCCTGGACAATCACAGCCTTTGAATGCGCTTTAGCTTGTTTGTTCTCTGGCAATGCAGCGAACCTCGTCATATTAGACAGCTTCGAACTTGCCTTTTTGTTTGACTCCTGATGTGTTATTGACGCTTCTTTCTGCATCAAATGATGTGCTTTTGCGGTTACATCATCAGAAAATGACTCAGATTTAAGCGCTTTTGCGCGGATTTGAGCCTGGATTAATGGCTCAAAACTTGAGATGTGGTACTCAAATCCTTTACCTGTCTCTCTCTTCCTCGACGTCCAGGATTCCTTTTGCGCTTTACGCCGAATCGAAAATGGTGATGAAGGCATACCTTCCACTTCTGTCAGTTCTTGCGCAGTAAACCATTCCTTATTCATCAGACCCTCTCAGCAAATCAACACCTAAAGTGTTTGATAAATCTCGCATTATTTTGATAGAAAGTTCCCTCTGAGGTGTCCGCTTATTCTCAGGAGCAAAAGCATTGATACAATGCAAAACCGTTCTGGGGTTGTACCCATGTGCTAATGCCCAGGAGCGGACAGTCCAAGCTTTAGCGCGTAAAGCGCCTTGCAACTCATATGCTGTCTCTATTTCCATTTTTGGCTCCGTGGTAACATAGTGTCGCATTAGGCATGTTTCCCGTTGCGACAAAAAGAAGGATATTCCAAACAATTAGACAGTTAAAGCTCATTTGAGTGCTGTTTTTCAATTTTTATGAATTCAGTCGCACTTTTGTTTGGTTTAATAAGACAAATAAAAACACATGTGATGTGCTTTCCTTGAGTGGGCACTGAATAAATGAAATTAAATAAAGTCTAACAATAACAAAGGCTTACTTCGAATCTATGACTGATAAGAAGCAAAACACACAAAGTGCTTTTTACGATGAGGGAATCGCACAGTTTCCAGATCGTCTTTTAGAATTGATAGGGGATGAATCCAAGCTGAGTTTTGGCCGTAAAGTCGGTATCACCGATAGTGGGCTGCGTAAGTACCTGCCTCCAGGCGGAACTTCCATGCCAACCCTGGAGAAACTGGTAGCGATTGCACGTTATAAGAAAGTAAACCTGGAATGGCTGGCTACAGGGAAAGGACCGAAGGACGTTTTTCCATCCTCAGTTTATGACCCAACATGTGGATCAGGGGGATTTCTCAACATTAGCTCAGAACTTGCTATCGTTGATGAAGAGAACCAACACACTCTTACCCAAGAACCCGTATGCAGTGTGGCGCTCTCTGACTTAGATGAAGAGTATGTGTTAATTCCTGGCTACCATGCACAGATACCGTCAAGTTCTGACTTGTCTGAGTTGCCAGTAAAACGCCATATGGCCTTCAGAAGAAAGTATTTGAGCTACCGACGCTTGAATCCTTGTCATCTTGTTGTGTTGTTCAACAAAGGCGATGCGATGGAAGGTACTATCAATGATAATGATTCTGTATTGGTAGATATCAGCAAACGTGACCTTATAGACGGGAAGATTTTTGTCGTGCGCTTGGGCAATGAACTGTACCCCAAACGTATCCAGAAAAGTTTCGACGGTTCTGTCGTTATCATCAGTGATAATAAAGAGTACCAATCAATAACCATCCCGGCAGAAAAAGTAGATCAGCTTTACGTATTTGGCAGAGTTGTAAACGTTTCGTCTGATTTATAGAAGTGCTTTTATCACGATAGGCGGATTTTCATTTAAAGCGGTTCCGCCTTTTCAACCTTTCAGTTTTTATCAAAACACCCGATTTAAGCCACCAGCCGCCTCAAACCTTAACGAGTCCAGACACAGCAAGGCTTCCCGCCTAATCCCAAGCATTCCTACTTAATCCCTGTCTTTTTCATATCTAGTGGTTCTCTACAAATTCGAAACGGACTTGTTTACGACAAATATCACTCTTTTTTGTGAAAACAGGACTAATCTTTATCTAAATTCACGACACAACAAGGAGTTGGACATGGGCAGTTATGAGCTGAAAAAAGCAAAAAATGATCAGATTTATTTTGTACTGAAGGCGGCGAATGGCGAGGTTATCCTCAAAAGTGAAATGTATACCACCAAGGCGGCAGCCAATAACGGGATCAAGTCTGTTCAGACGAATTCTCCCAATGCTGAGCAGTACGAACTAAAAGAAGCCGCAAACGGTCAATTCCACTTCAATCTCAAGGCCAAAAACCACCAGGTTATTGGCAGCAGTGAGATGTACAAATCCAAGTCCGGTGCTGACAACGGTATAAAGTCGGTACAGAAGAATGGGCCAAGCGACAAGATCAAAGATCTCACTGTCTGAACCCCGAAGATCTGGGACTTCACTCCGTCATCTCCATTGGCGGGTGCGAATGGAGATGACCCTTTCCGTGGCTTTGGCACGACACTTTTTCATTTTTTTCTGTTCGCCCGCGCCTGCTGCCACCAGCATCGTGACATTTCAAGAACTGCGATTTCTCGCCTATAGTGCGCATGGCCCGCGCGACTCATTGTGTTCTTGTTTGAAGACAAGTGAAAACAGGTATTTGATGGCAATTTCCAGCCATAACGCGCAAAAGAAAAGCCGCACGTTGCGTGCGGCTTGTGTACTCTTTTACTACCTTCAGTCTACCTACTCAGCACACTGAGGGCCTTTCTTAACGCGGGCTTCGCCACTCATTACGTTGAGTATGCCGTACTCGATAATCGTCATTCATTTCAATCGAGCATTCTGGTTATTTGGCGAAGAAGTACTAATTGTCTTGTGTTGTTGCATTCCAAATTGTAACACTAAGTTTTCACCGTCTTAGTGTCTTGGTGCTTTAGCGGTTGCGTCCTCTGAAGCCGGAAACAACCAAGAAGCAGGAACATGAGAGTATCGAAGAACAGCTTAATCCTCCAGAAGCTAGAGCATGAAACTCTCTCACTTCACACGCTTCACTATTACTATGGGATCAAATCCTGTATTTCGCAACTTTTGCAGCAATTTTCGGATAAATTTTCCTGACAAGTATCCGCTTTTCACAGGCAGCCCAAACGACTGGCAAACCGCTCAATAACAGTCAGCAAGCAGCATCCTTTTTTCACTATATAGTGTAGAATCCTCCGCTTAACTTCAGGGTCAACACCTGCTAGCAGGACAGAAAAAGAGGAGAAATTGTGGCACTCGGCAAAGCATTTATTCAGGTCCCCACCGCCCAGGCAGCTCTGGCGTTAGCCATTACAGGCACCGGGCTTGCCTGGTCACTGTTTTATCCTGAATTCGGTATCCATGTCCGCTCTGTTTGTGCGCTGATCGGCGCCTGCCTGCTCATTCCTGTGGTGATGAAATACCTGCTCAATCCCAAGCTGTTCTTTTCAGATTTGCACCATCCGCTGTACGGCAGCCTGATGGCGCCTATGTCGATGACAATGCTGGTGCTGGCCGATTATCTGGCAGGTGTTCACCCTGCCAGCGCCCGTATTCTGTGGTATCCGGCACTGGTATTGCACCTCACCATGATGATGTTGTTTTTCAGTTTTCAGATTAATAAATTCCGCATGATACATTTGTATCCGAGCTGGTTCCTTTATCCCGTTGGCGCTATCAGTGGCACGCTGGCAGGCTCACAACTCGGTCACGCTGAGTTTTCCATTTTTATGACCAATGTCTGTGTGGCAATTTACTTCTTTATGCTGCCCGTGGTGCTGTACCGCTTGTGCTTTGCCGGTCGCCTGCCCCGGGTCGCTCGCCCCACTCTGACCATTATGGCCGCCCCGGTGAACCTGTCGCTGACGGCGTACCTGACGAATCTGGCAAGCCCCGATCCTATTCTTACCGGTGCGCTGGCAGGCATTGGCATCACGATGACGATCTTCGTCTACCTGTGCTATATCGACATCCTCAAATACAGGTTCCAGCCTTCTATGGCAGCGATTACCTTTCCTTCGGTGATCAGCGCCGTGGCTATGCACCGACTGACAGAGTGGCTGCCGGATGATCATGCGTTGTCAAAATACCTCAACCTGGCAGGCGTGATCGAAATCAGCGTCGCGACCCTGCTGATGTGCTGGGTTGGTGCTAACTATGCGCTGTATTACTGGAATTCCTATTTCAGAGAGCCATCAAAAGCCAGCCACTAAACGCGTAAAGGCCCATAATGGGCCTTGTTTTTAAACGTAAGCTACTGTTTTAACTTGACTAAAACTAGTGTGCGTCCACATTGTGGCCACGGGTTTTAATATGACTGCTTTTGGATTAGGCCCTGGGGATCGTCACTCCCCAAGCAAAAAAACGTTTAGGTAATCCCTTAAAGTCCTCGCTGCTTTCAGCGTGTCAGGAACAGCTTCGGGATTGAGGATTGGCGTTACCACGACTTACGACGGGAAGATGCAAGCCACTTGTTTGAGAGGGGCTACAGTATTGAGGATATGGCACAGGTGACAGCACCGAAACCTGAACGTTTCTGGATCTTATTGCAGAAAAGCTCTGTCTCTCTCGAAGACTATTGCGAAGCAAATTCACTGACGCTGAACGCCACCGATCTTGCCGATATCGCTGCTCTGGATCGCGGTCATCGTGTGGCTAATCCGGATTGTTCTCCTGAGCGGGACTGATAGCTCCAGCTGCCAGCGCTTTGGGCAGCCGGACGGTAAAGCGGCTGCCTTTGCCCGGCGCTGAATCCAGTGTGATATGTCCCTGCAAGGTCTTAACCATAGCCGATACGAACGGCAAACCCAGACCGTAGCCGGGCTGATGACGGCTCGCTTCAACCCGGTACAGGCGCTGGAAAATCAGGCTCTGATGCGCTGGTGCAATCCCGATCCCCTGATCCCGGACACTGAACCACACCGCATCATCCTCTTCGCCGCACAGCAGAGTGATTTCACCGCCAGGCTGACTGTATTTCAGACTGTTATCCAGCAAGTTAACGGCGATTTGTGTCAGGCGTTTAGGATCGGACTGCAGTAGCACTGGCTGAAGGGCCGACGCATTCAGCGTCATACCGGCATCTTCGGCCACTTCCTCATACCAGGCGGCGACTTCGGCCAGTAACGATGCCAGATTAACCGACGCCAACTGGCAGGGATGACGGCCGACCTGCTCATCATGAATACGCATCAGGGTAGTGAGCATCTGACTGGCTTTCTGTGCTGATTCCGCACAGTCTGATAACGCGGCGGCCAGTTTATGTTGTGACTGCTCACTCTCCTGTTTGCCGCTGTGTTCGCTGAGCGCGGCTTCTGTGGTCAGTATGATACGGGATAGCGGTGTTCTGACATCATGAGCAATCGCATCCACGGTATTATCCATTCCCCGGACGGCCTCCTTCAGGCGATTCATCACCTGTTGCACGCTCCGGCTGAGCTGCCCGAACTGCCCTTTGGCTTCAGGAGGCGGCAGATCAGTATCCAGCATGGCATCCAAAGAGCCGTTGCTGATCTGATCCACGCTTTTGGCCAGATTATGCAAAGGCAAGAGTGTGCGACTCAGTAACTGCCAGACCACCAGTGACATCACAGCAACCATAACAGCCAGCGCCACAATCAGCCAACTGCCCTGCCTGAGTAACTGACTGCGCCGCGGGCCACCATCCATCACCAGCCAGTAGCGGGCCGGTTTACCGCTGAGTTCAAGAGTAAGATAAGGGGCATCACTGAATAAGTGATACCACAAACGATTCGCTAACCGGTAGGCCGAGGGCCCGTCTGGCAATACTGTCAGCTCTGCGCCGCTGACCCATTCAAGCTGACCCGTAATCGTCTCTTTTGATACACTGACGGCGTTTTCAATCAGTCGGTTGGGATTACTGACCACCACGTGCTCGAATTTAGTATCTGACTCAAAAGTGAGGATGCGCTGGTATTCCTGCCCGTACGATTCGAGCAGCTTCCTTTCCTGATAATCCAGCTGACAAGTCAGCACCAGCGCCATCACAGTCACTATCAGCAAAAAGCAGACCAACAATGTCAGCAAAAAACGGCGGAACAGTGCACGCTGGGCACCACGTGTAGCCTGTTCAGCCCTGATGTCTGAGCACATAACCCACTCCGCGAATTGTGTGCAGCAGCGGCGTCGCATAGCCTTTGTCGATTTTTCTGCGCAGACGGCAGATAAGTACATCCACCACATTGGTCTGCGGGTCGAACTGAAAGCCCCAGACCTGCTCCAGAATCACGGTTTTTGATAGCACCCGCCCCGGCTGGGTCATCAGCAATTTCAGCAAAGAAAACTCCCTGGGTTTCAATGCAATCAGCACGCCGTCCCGCCGGGCTTCCCGCGACAATAAGTCCAGCGTCAGCCCCTGATAACTGAGGACATCCGTACCTGAAGCCGCGCTCTGACGCCTGAGCAAAGTCTGACAGCGAGCCGCCAGCTCGGCAAACGCGAATGGCTTGACCAGATAATCATCGGCACCGGACTGTAACCCCAGCACCCGTTCATCGACCGAATGGCGGGCACTGAGAATAAGCACCGGGGTTGAATGCCCTTCGCCCCGTAATTGCCGCAAAATCGCCATGCCATCCATGACGGGCAGCATCAAATCAAGAATGATCAAATCATAACTTTCCTGGCTGGCAAGCTGATACCCCAGCTTGCCATCGGCGCACACTGTGACCTGAAAATCCAGCTCTTCCAGCCCCTGCCGTACAAACTCACGAATAGAGGGTTCGTCTTCTATCACCAAGATATGCATGCTTATTCCTGAGTGCGCCCGTGTTAGCCAAACCACAGATAATACCATGACGGATCATGGCCTGATGATTACAGTTTGGTAATCTTCGGGCAAGTCTGCGGCAATTGAGACCCAGTAAAGTAGCGTCATTCCCCCATCCCATCAAAGGATATGACATGAAAACTCTCGCACCTCAGCTTTGTCTGGCATTCTCTGTCTTCGCCGCGTCTGCATCCGCAGCAACCACAGTTACCGAGACCCAGCTTGCGTCCGGCACCGCTTTTGAACTGGCACAAGCCGCTGTTGCGCAGTGCGCCAAAGATAACTATGCCGTCACTGCCACTGTGGTTGACCGATCAGGCCGGGTACTGGCACAACTGCGCCAGAATAATGCCGGACCGCACACCCTGGACAGCTCGCGCAAGAAAGCCTTCACTGCGGTCAGCATGAAGCAACCGACGGCGAACCTGATGACGCTGGTGAACGATAAGCCGCTGATGGCACCGCTGAAAGACATGGATGACAATTTACTGTTCCTGGCTGGCGGCCTGCCCGTTAATGTCAATAATCAGGTCGTCGCAGCCATTGGAGTAGGTGGCGCGCCTGGTGGTCATCTGGATGTAGCCTGCGCCGAAGCGGCGATCAAAGCTGTACTCAAATAATCACAGCAACAAGCCCTACCGATAACGATTTACCTCTGACAATAACCGGTTCATCTGGCCGGTTATTGTCACTTTTATCCGTCTCCAGACCAGAAATGCTAATTTATGAAGCCACCACCACACGGCCATTCAGCGGCTGCACAGGACGGTTATTGCTGTGCTTCATGATTTTCATCAGCTCGGTTATCTGACTGGCCGATAGTGACTGAGGCGCTTTCATCACCAGCCAGCGCACCCCTTCCGAGCAGGGCGGTGTGGTCAGCGAGCCGCTGAAGCGATAATAATCCTGTTGTGCGGGAAGAAGCTGGCTGGCATCGACTGGCTGTTTCAGCGCCGCCGTTGCCCCAACCTGTGCCGGAATGTGCGGCCAGATCGAAGCCAGTGCGTGATTGGCGTTGCCTTCTTTAAACATCACCGCAATCACAGCCAGGCTGCCGTTTTTATCAGCATGGACAAAATGCCCTTCCAACGGAAAAGACTCACCCCGGATCAGATTTTCACTGGGGGTGTGAAAGTGAAACTGCTTCAGCTCAAACGGCTCGCCATCAAGCGTGATATAGCTGCCGGTCTGATAATTGACCTGCACTGTGTGACCTTCATTGATTACACTGGCACCAGAAGGCCGGTAACTGATTTCCAGCGGCGCTAGGGCGCCTGCAACGGCAGCGGTTACATCAATCGGGGACTGATTTTTGCCAGTGGCACAGACCTTAAATTCAGGATCCAGTGTCGACCAATGCTTGGGGCCATCGTGCCCGCTATAGCTCCAGTGTGGATTCTCAGCTGCGAGAACCGAACCGGCCTGAAGTGCTGCAATCAAACATGACATAGTTAAAACAAGGTGCTTTTTCATTTTCTCTCCAAACTTTCATCAAAAAAACAAACGTCAGACGATGAACCACGGCCGACATGTCCGGTGTCAGCCAGATAACGTTCAACCACCCTCAAAGGCGGTACATGATAAAAGCGAAGAAAAAAACACATTGTCATAAAAGCGTCATAATGCATCCATTTTCATATCTGCATCGACAAACCTGATTGCAATAACTTTTGTTACATTAAAATGTGAACAGTTTGTCTCATTTCATCTAATCAGTGGATTGAAAATCGCCCTCAAGCCAGGCTAGTCCACCAGCTCGATGCCCAAGCTTTCCAGCAGATGTAACGCTTCAAAACGGGAGAATTTGGCACCTTCAACCTGATTGTCGAGCACGTGAATGTTGTAATGGGTGGATTCAGTGAAATCGACCCGTCGTAAATCGGAACGCATAAACAGGCTGTGGGTAAAATCGCAGAAGGTCATGACAGAGTCTTTATAGTCGCCTTCCCTGAAGTCGACATCGTGCAGCTTGCAATCGTCCAGCCTGAGCTCATTCAATGTCAGGCCGAAAAAGGAAGCGTCATTGAGAATGCATTTCCGGAACCGCAATTCATGATCGATATTAAACGAGGGCCAGTTGGCCTGTGTCCAGTCGATACCTACCAGTTTGCATTCCAGAAAACTAACGTCGAAAAAACGTGTGTGCGGGATCTTCAGCAAACTCAGGTTACATTGATGAAACTGGCAATTGATGAACTTACAGTTTTTGAATACGGCTTCGGTAAAATTACAGTCGTTGAATTCGCAGTCTTCAAATTCAACGTCTGCAAACTCATATAAAGAAAGCGACAGCTTATCGAAGGTTTGATTGTAGTACTGCTCATCATTATCGATGTGTTTCACGGGTATATCCTTGGTTATCGTTATACTTCTTCATCTGGCAGAAAATGCGGATTCCACACCACTTCCCACACATGCTGGTCCGGATCCTGAAAATAGCCGGCGTAGCCGCCCCAGAAAGTATCCTGCGCGGTTTTGATCACAGTGGCACCGGCAGATTCAGCTTGTTTCATGACACTGTCGACCTCAGCTTTCGAACCGACATTGTGCCCCAGCGTAAACCCTGTGGGTGAAGACTCTGACTGAGGCAAGCCGGTATCCTGTGCGATACTGCTGCGCGGCCAGAGCGCCAGCCTGAGCCCCGACTGCAAATCGAAAAAGGCTACCGCACCGTGCTCAAATTCCTGGCCGACAATGCCGTCTGTGTGTAAGCCCAGACCATCCTGGTAAAAACTGACCGCTTGTTCCAGATCATCCACACCGAGTGTCAGGACACTGATTCGGGGTTTCATACTCTGTGCTCCTTATTTGACTCTGTCTGCTTGCTCTGTTTTGTTTGTTCTATCTGCTTTACCTCAATCAGCGAGGCTAACAGATTCCTTATCAATCTGCTCAGGCAGACGTTGAAAATATGAATGCCATGTGCCGTGCGGTGTTTCTCTGTCTTTCGTTTTCAACACTGATGTCAGACAAAAAAGCCCGCTCTGGCGCAGACCAGTGCGGGCAAAACAGCTCAAGTGAGCCTTCCCCAAAAAATCAGATGATGCGTTGCTGGGATTGCGCGTCGAAAAACACCGCTTTTGACAGATCGATGTGGAAAGGCATGGTTTCGCCGACCTTAGCCTCATAGTCCGGTGAAATGCGGCACGCCACTTCCTGACCGTTCATGGTGACCATGGCAATGGTGTCCGGGCCTGTCGGTTCCAGCACATCCACCGTCAGCGGCAGCGTGGTACAGCCCTCGCCTTCCACCAGCTGCTCAGTGATGTTTTCCGGACGCAGCCCGATCACAATCGACTGGCCATCGCGTTCACGCAGCGCGGCGGGCAGGGCAAGCAGGTGCGGCTCTCCCGCCACTGTCACGCTAGCAACCGGCTTGTTCTGGGCGTCGAGCTCCACTTTGGCCTGAATAAAATTCATTGACGGCGAGCCCATAAAACCGGCGACAAACATGTTATTGGGCTGGTTGTAGATTTCTTTAGGGGTGCCCAGTTGCTGCAGTTCGCCGTCTTTCATCACCGCAATGCGATCGGCCAGGGTCATGGCTTCTATCTGATCGTGGGTCACATACACTATGGTGGTGCCCAGTTGCTGATGCAGACGTTTGATCTGGGTGCGCATTTCAACCCGCAGCTTGGCGTCCAGGTTCGACAACGGCTCATCGAACAGATACAGCTTAGGCTGACGCGCCAGTGCCCGCCCCATCGCCACACGCTGGCGCTGGCCGCCTGACAGTTGCGCCGGTTTGCGATCCAGCAGGTGATCAATCTGCAGCATAGCGGCGACCCGATCCACTTCCTGCGCAATTCTGGCTTTGTCCAGCTTGCGGATTTTGAGACCAAAAGCGATGTTGTCCCGCACCGTCATATTGGGATACAGGGCATAAGACTGGAACACCATGGCGATATCGCGGTCTTTCGGTTCCACCTGAGCGACATCAACACCATCAATCAGAATCTCGCCGGAGGAGATATCTTCCAGCCCGGCAATGGTATTCATCAGGGTGGATTTGCCGCAGCCGGAAGGGCCAACCAGGATCAGGAATTCACCGGAATCAATGCTGATATCAATCCCTTTCAAGGTCTCAATCTCGGCGTTGCGGTACGTTTTACGAATCTGTTTTAAAGCGAGTGTAGCCATGCTTGTTATCCTTTCACTGATCCCGCGGTCAGACCGCGGACAAAATACTTCCCTGCCAGCACGTACACCAGAAGCGTTGGCAATGCGGCAATAATGGCGGCGGCCATGTCGACGTTGTACTCTTTCACCCCGGTGCTGGTATTGACCAGGTTATTGAGCGCCACCGTGATCGGCTGGGTTTCCGCCCCCGAATACACCACGCCGAACAGGAAATCGTTCCAGATGGCGGTGAACTGCCAGATCACTGTCACCATGAAGATAGGCGTCGACAGCGGCAGCAGAATACGGAAGAAAATAGTAAAGAAACCGGCTCCGTCCAGCTTGGCGGCTTTAACCAGCTCATCGGGTACGCCAACGTAAAAGTTACGGAAAAACAGTGTGGTAAACGCCAGACCGTAAATCACGTGCACCGTCACCAGACCGGCGGTGGTGTTGGCCAGCCCCAGCATGCCCAGCAAGGCAGCCATGGGTAACAAAATGACCTGAAACGGAATAAAGCAGCCGAACAGCAGCAAGCTGAAAAACAGCTGAGAGCCGCGAAAACGCCACTTGCTGATCACATAGCCATTAAAGGCCCCCAGCAGGGTTGAAATCGCCACCGCCGGGATCACCATCTGGAAAGAATTCCAGAAATAGCCTTTGATACCGTCGCAGCTCACGCCGGTACAGGCACCGGACCAGGCTTTATGCCAGGCATAGCCCACCCACTCCTGCGGCAAGGACATCAGATTGCCGCTTTTAATATCGGGCAGGGTTTTGAACGAGGTAATGACCATCACAAACAGCGGCATCAGGTACACGACGCAGAAAAAGAGCAGTCCGCTGTAAATCGCCATCCGGCCCAGAGTGAAATGCTTATTCATTATTTCTTCTCCCGCAATTCGGAATAGAGATAAGGCACCAGAATGGCCAGCACGCCCGCCAGCATCATGATGGCACTCGCCGCACCCAGACCCACCTGTCCACGGGTAAAGGAGTGCGCGTACATAAAGAGCGCAGGCAAATCGGAGGAATAGCCCGGACCACCTGCGGTGAGCGCGGTGACCAGATCAAAGCTCTTAATGGCAATGTGCGAAGTGATAATCACGGCACTGAAAAAGACCGGACGCAGGCACGGCAGGACAATTTTCCAGTAAATGACAGGCATGCTGGCGCCGTCGATCTGGGCCGCTTTGATGATCGATGAATCGATACCGCGCAGCCCCGCCAGGAACATCGCCATGACAAACCCCGACGACTGCCACACCGCGGCGATCACCAGGGTGTAAATCGACATGTCCTGATCCACCAGCCAGTTGAATTCAAAGCCGGTAAATCCCCAGTCATGCATCAGTTTTTCGATCCCCAGGCCGGGGTTCAGAATCCACTTCCAGGCCGTACCGGTCACAATGAAGGACAGCGCCATGGGATAGAGATAAATCGTCCGGATTGCGCCTTCCTGGCGGATATTCTGATCCAGCAAAATCGCCAGACCAACCCCCAGCACAATCGCAATCAGCATAAACATCAGGCCAAAAATACCAAGATTGGTCACCGAGGTGATCCAGCGGTCGTTGTCCATCAGCTTTTCGTATTGCATCAGACCGGCAAAATTAAAGCTGGGCAGAAAGCGCGAGTTGGTCAGCGACAAATAAAATGTCCAAAACATAAAGCCATAAATACAGATCACAGTGACCAGCATGGTCGGCGCCAGCACGATTTTCGGCAGCCATTTCTGTAATCTGTCCGCCAGGCTGGGCCGGGCCGCTTTCTGTTTGGTGAGCGACAAGGTTTGCTCCATAGTGCGTCCTTGATTCTGGTTGCGTCTCAATGATCACCTCTCAGGCACACGCGTGCCCCGGCATGAATCGTCATATTCATTTGCCGCAGAGGTAAAAAAGCATAGGTGAACCGGCGGGCTGAGCTCCCAGCCCGCCGACAGGGTTACATGGCTGCTTTTACTGCACGAGCCAGCTGTTGCGCGGCTTGTTTAGGATCGGCAGATGTATCGTTGAAGAAGTTGGTCACCACGTCGTAGACCGCACCCTGCACATAGCTGGTCGTGGCCAGGCCATGGGCCATACTTGGGACCAGATCGCCCGTTTGCGCCGAGGCTTTGAAGGTGGCCATTGAATCCAGCGCACACTTGTCGAACTTGTCCATGTTCATGTCCAGACGCACAGGGATCGAGCCTTTATTGAGGTTAAACACTTCCTGGAAGTCTTTATTCAAAATGGTTTTGGCCAGATGTTTCTGGGCCTCTTCGTTGTCTTTGTTGCTCAGTTTGAAGAAGGCAAAGCTGTCAATGTTGAAGGTAAACTGGTTTGCTGTGCCCGGCGCGGGTGCGCAGATGTAATCTTTGCCCGGCTGTTTACCGGCCGCGGCAAATTCACCTTTCGCCCAGTCGCCCATGATCTGCATGGCAGCCTCGCCATTGATCACCATAGAGGTGGCGATATTCCAGTCACGACCCGGCGAGTTATCGTCAATGTAGTCATGCATACGCTGGAAAGTCGCGAAGGTTTCGACCATTTTCGGACCGGACAGCACGTCCATATCAAGATCAACGAACGCTTTGTTATAGTCCTGCGAACCTAATACATCCAGCGCGATAGCTTCAAACAGGGTCGCGTCCTGCCAAGGCTGGCCGCCGTGCGCCAGAGGAATAAAGCCTGCGGCTTTTATCTTCTCGGCCGCGGCAAAAAACTCGTCCATGTTGGCAGGCACTGTCGCACCGGCTTTCTTGAACACTTCTGGGTTAGCCCACAGCCAGTTCACCCGGTGCACGTTCACCGGCACAGCCACGTAGTCGCCGTTATATTTCATGACTTTAGTCACCACCGCTGGCAGCACCTTATCCCATTGACCGGCTTCTGCCACATCATCCAGTGAAGTCAGAAAGCCCAGATCGCCCCACTCCTGAATGTCATGACCTTTGATTTGCGCCGCAGACGGCGGGTTGCCCGACACCGCACGGGTTTTCAGTACTGTCATCGCACTTTCACCGCCGCCACCGGCCACAGCGAAGTCTTTCCAGCTGTCGCCCTGCTTTTCCAGCATTTGCTTGAGCACAGCGGCCGATTTGGCCTCACCGCCCGATGTCCACCAGTGCAGCACTTCCACTTCACCGGCATTCGCCACGGAACTGGCTGCCGCGAATGTCATAGCGATCAGCGATTTTTTCAGAGTAAAGGTACGTTGCTTTGTCATTATTATGCTCTTCCTTGTTTATAAGGGTGATGACTGGCGTGTAGGGTACAGATCGCCAGTTGGTTAGAGTCTACCCAAGCAAGAAAAGCGCACTGTAACAAAAGGAAACCCGAACGTAACACACGCGTAACATTTAGTTGTGTTTGATTATTTATCAGGGGGTTAGGGTGTTAAATAGATGCTAAAAAGTGTGATGTCAGTAAGGGGGATACGTGAACGTTTTCAGCCAGGCTGCAGGTATGTCGCGCATGAGATCGGTGTATCTCTCGGCATTGTGTGACGCGCGCCAGTTACTCTTTGCTGGCACAAACAGTAACCAGAAATGCCTTTTTGTTCTTTGGCTTGGGCCGGGACGATTGTAGGCGCTCCCGGCGCCGACAACCTAAAAATTCGTCCTGAATTTTTCCCTGCTGTTGTGTCACCAATACACATGCTCAAGCCGTCATTCCCGCGACAGGCGGGAATCCATACAGCGAGTAGATTTCTAAGGCTGGGTAAAGTATGTCGCGCTTAAGTCTGGTGCATCTCTCGGCATTGTGTGACGCGCGCCAGTTACTCTTTGCTGGCACAAACAGTAACCAGAAATGCCTTTTTGTTCTTTGCTGTGGGCCGGGACGGTTGTAGGCGCTCCCGGCGCCGACAACCTAAAAATTCGTCCTGAATTTTTCCCTAATTTTGTATCATCCTTGTGCATTGTCACGCCGTCATTCCCGCGTCAGGCGGGAATCCATACAGCGAGTGCGATTTTTAAGGCTAGGTGAGTATGTCGCGCTTGAGTTCAGTGTATCTCTCGGCATTGTGTGATGCGCGCCAGGTACTCTTTGCTGGCACGAAGAGTACCCAGAAATGCCTTTTTGTTCTTTGCTGTGATCCGGGACGGTTGTAGGCGCTCCCGGCGCCGACAACCTAAAAATTCGTCCTGAATTTTTCCCTAATTTTGTACCATCAATGTACATTCTCAAGCCGTCATTCCCGCGTCAGGCGGGAATCCATACAGCGAGTAGATTTCTAAGGCTGGATAAAGTATGTCGCGCTTAAGTCTGGTGCATTTCTCGGCATTGTGTGACGCGCGCCAGACACTCTTTGTCGGGCCAAAGAGTGCCCAGAAAAGCCCTTTGGGTTCTTTGCTGTTGTCCGGGCCGGTTGTAGATGCTCCCGGCGCCGACAACCTAAAAATTCGTCCTGAATTTTTCCCTGTGGTTGTGCTACCAATGTACATTCTCAAGCCGTCATACCCGAAAAAGGAGAAGTGGGCAATTGGGTCATAGATAAACGTAATAAGTAAATTTTATTTTATCAAAGAAGCAAATCAGATTGCCGTAATATCAATTGTTTCTTCATAAATTTCTTGATAATCATCGAGTGACTGAGAAAGAAATCCACGTTCGATTTTGCCGTTACCAATGTAAAAAAGTTTTGAGCTCTCTGGAAAGTAAGACTCTATAACATCTTTAACTCGCACTCTCTCTATAGGTTTTACTTCCAACTCTTCTTGATCAGAGTCTTTGACATGTTCGGACATAGATACAAATGTTTGGGTATCTCTAGGTAAGTTATTACCAACGAATGACAGAATATTCTCTAGGTTTGTCTCATCTATATCTTCTTTGAGAATGGCATCAAGTAAAAACGGAAATCGGTGTGCTGTATCAGATTTTCCTATCATTGCGTTTAACGCAAAATGATACGCCATTACAGTTTTATGTAATTCAACGCCTTGACGAGGAAATGAGTGAATCTTATACAAATCCAAGTACCTTGAGTCGTTCAACGGCTTTAATCCCAGTTGTTTTGTGTAACTAGCGAAAATCTTTTTAAATGCTTTTTCTTTCTTGAAGCGTTCAGACAACGTTTCTTGTTGGGTAACCATCGAAGCTAAAGACGTTTTCACCTTATCCAATTTCGTTTTAGATGACTGAATATCATCCTGCATCTTCTTGTAGAGGGTGATGTTCGCTTTGTTTTCAACCCATTGCGAAAAGGTTACGCCATCAACATTCTTTTCCAGTAAAACGCCATAATTATCAGAAATATCTTTAGTTATTTTCGTCATTTTCTTCTTGGAGGAATTAATACTCGACTGCTTGTCAACTAGTTTCTGTGTGATGTGAGATTCAAGTTCAACAGTGTCGTTGTATTTTTGATAATGGCTGTACAATCCCTCAAGAGAATATGATAAAACCTGAGTGCATGCCGGACATCTGTCAACGTCGTTGTAATTCTGCCTCTTAATGTTTTTCTTGGTTCTTTTCAGAATCTTATGATGATTTTGCAGTAAAGAAAGTTCGTTACACAACCTGATATAGGTATTTCGCTCTTCCTCAAGAAACTTAGACTTCTGTATGTACTTTTCAATGTATTCTTCAGCTTCTTCACCAAAAGCTTCATCAACCAAGTTAGAAAACTGAAATTCAGCCTTTCTACTATATCTATTTAAATTACTAATATCATTAGATAACTTATCTTTCTCTTTAGTAAGATTCCTATGCTCTACTCGATCAAAATTATTGTTTATGCCGAGGTAATAATCTAAATAGTCGTCCTTAAATCCTTTGTAATACTGAAGATTAGAGAAGGATTCACGCAAATAAACCCATCCGACTGACTGAGAAATATAATAAGGTAAAAACATACTTTCAAGCGGAGCAGATTTAAGCTCTCCTTTTTGCTCAAGAATCAAGGAGAAACCAACTAAATCTCTGATGTAGTCCTTCAGCTTAATATGTTCTACACTGTTGTCTGCATTCACTCCATGGAAAGGAATAACTTTACCGCTAGGCTCTTTTACGTATATTGATTTAGGATCTCTGACGATACTGTATGCCAAAAAGGAATCATCAGCTTTTATCCTAAAATCTACTCGGAAGGTTGGTTGATAGAAAAGGATTTCATCAAGACTCTCCTTCACATCATTAACGCCAAACGCAAATAACAAACTCTGAATCAAAGAGCTTTTACCAGAAGTATTCCGACCGCTTATTACATTGACACCTGGTGAAAACACTTCGTTGAAACATACGTTATATGATTCTGAGCTGACGAACAATTTATCGAACGTTATTATTTTTTTCATTAAAGTGTTTCTCCGTGGTGCTCTACAAAAGCGCATAAAGTAGTGAAGAAAATATCAATATGCCTTAGATTTATATTGTACTTCCCTTTGATATCAGAAACGTAGGCTTCAAACATTTCATCATGACTATAATAGTCCATCGAATAATCATGATCATTAACAAAACTTTTGATAATTTGATGCTCGTTATTCATCATGTCTTTCATTAGCTCGAATGTATTTTTGATATGGTTTTCGTAGCTATTTTGAATACCAATTGGAATCCGAAATTTACGTGCTAATTCAGTTGAATGCTCTCTCCAAAGCTTAAAAGTCTTTTGTTCTGTTTCAATGATGTCGATGGCTTTTTTGATTTCATCACCTTCGACTCTTTTAGAACTATCGAGCAACGTAATAACCTTGCCTTGGTTATATGTTGCTTCAACCTCTCTGAACAAACTTAGAAGTAGCTCAACTGCCGCGGGTGCATCCGATACATGCGGAAATTTCCTGCTCATAAGACCAACCAGGCAGTCTCTCTGAGACTGTTTTGTCCTAGGGAAATCTACCCACTGAATGTGCAAATTATCCAACTCTGACTCGTAATATGGAACTTCGGCCTTGCTACAAAAGCTCTTAACTTTTTTACTGATAGTATCTTTAATTACATCGGGTACAGCATCATAGTGGCATCGACAATTCTGCTCATTAAGGACATGAGTTAATTCTTTTTTCCCTGCTTCTTTCTCTTCTTTGTTTGGCGTGAATTTAAGCTCAATATCAGAGTTAGAAACGAACGTAAGTTCATGCGTATAGTTACGGCATTTGGGTGCAGCATCACTTAGGAGGTCATTTCCAACTTCCAGCATTTTTGCTATCACTTCTGAAAAACGCTCATTTATTCTCCAGATGTTACCCGACAGCTTCTTGGCCTGATAAGAGTGGACTTCTTCAATATTGCTTCGACAATCGGTTCTATAGCAATAAAGAAAATCATCGTGATGTTCGATACTTAGGAAGAACTCTCTACCTTTGAACCGACCATAGTCGCTTAGTAACAAATACAGTGCACAATTGCGTTGAAACTCGAAACCCAGCAAGGCGTCGACACCAGAGTTAGCCGATTTTTTTCTTGTACTCAAAGTTTTACCCCAATCAAAGCCATAATGAGATATCTATCAGGATTGTGCCATTCACCCTAAGCCAATAAGTTATGTTTACTCTCGTTCTAGCAGAGCTATTTTTGATTCTATGTCTCTGTATAAATGGATATTTTTGCACATTTTGAAGATTACGGATATTCCCCAATTCAGAATATTTACTAGTTTGTGTTGTGTATCAAACTGTTAAGGGAAAACAATCAATTGCCAGCTTGATATAAGCATCGAACTAATGAACCAGATATTGTCTTTTACTACAGGATAGCTGTTCCATTTTCCATTACTTTAGCAAATCCGCTAGCACGAAATTATCCAAAAATGAGTTAGAAATCAGAGTATCCCAATCCAGGGAAAAATTCAGGACGAATTTTTAGGTTGTCGGCGCCGGGAGCGCCTACAACCGCCCCGGACAACACCAAAGAAACCAAAGGCATTTCTGGTTACTATTTGTGCCAGCAAAGAGTAACTGGCGCGCATCGCACCATGCCAAAAAACCACCGAACCCAAGCGCGACATACCCCAACTGCACCAGAATCCATAACCAAACCACACTCAAAAACCCAAAAGAAACCCACTCCCCCAGGGAAAAATTCAGGACGAATTTTTAGGTTGTCGGCGCCGGGAGCGCCTACAACCGCCCCGGACCACGCCAAAGAACAACAAGGGCTTTCTGGGCACTCTTTGGCCCCGCAAAGAGTGTCTGGCGCGCATCGCACCATGCCAAAAGAACCACCAGACTCAAGCGCGACATCCCTACCACTAAAGCAAAAAATAACTAAACACTCCATATTACGGTCGCATTCATACTGGTAATGCATATAAATTATCTCAATCTCGCAGCAGACAGCGTATGAAATTGACCTTCCGCGGGGGACTGCCTATCCAAATTGTTTTAAGGGCCAAACAACATGACACAACCTAAAGAGGCAACAATTCGCGAGTGGATTACAGAGAGTAACTACCAGCTGTCACGGATAGAACAACTGGCAAAAGAAGGGTTTCACCAAAAACACAACATACCGCAAGAAAGCGTATTTCACGGTCGTTCGGAGTATTACGCAGAGCTGGCCATCTGCTATGCCTTACTTGGCGAGCGGAAACAATCCATCGATTCCCTGACCCAAGCCATCATGAACGGTGTCATGCCATATCGCATGGCTTACGATGATCAGTGCGAACTACGCCATTTGTCTGTTGGCCCGGAGAAAAGCGGGTGCGTCAACCTAGCCCTGACCCATTCATTACTGCTCAAAATAGCCTCTCTTGACGATGATGCACTTACCCGTGAGTCAGTACCTTTTATCCAGCTCATGGAAAAAGATATGAATGACTCAAAGTCGATGGAAATGGTGAATACCGTACAGGCGCTGCGTAACATCTTGACGCACGGTGACGATTCTCTCAGCAAGTCACTACTTCAATCAGCGCTGGATAATTCACTGACCCATCCCATTAAAGGAGGTTGGAGAGCTCGCAGCTATACCCTCAACCTTTGCCTTTTCACTATAGTGACTCGTGATCAGCAAAGCTTTGAAAAAGCATTACAAATGAATCTCAAAGACTATGAAAAAGGCGCAAAAGGTGAGATTCGTGGCACCCCAGAGGCTTATATCAGTTTGCCTGCTGTAGGGCTGGTAAAGCTGGCGAAACGCTATGGTTTGTCGTATGAGGGTAAACACACGTTGATCCCAGAGTCTTTACTTTAAGGCCAGTTTAGATATGGTCTGAACTAGTTAAAATTAGCCAGAATGAATAGTCGACATCAAAAATGCTGCCCAACAAGCAAAAGCCCCAAGAAACCCACTTCCCCAGGGAAAAATTCAGGACGAATTTTTAGGTTGTCGGCGTCGGGAGCGCCTACAACCGCCCCGGACAACACCAAAGAAACCAAAGGCATTTCTGGTTACTATTTGTGCCAGCAAAGAGTAACTGGCGCGCATCGCACCATGCCAAGAGAATCACCGAACCCAAGCGCGACATACTCGCCCAGCCTTAGAAACCGCACTCGCTACATGGATTCCCGCCTGTCGCGGGAATGACAGAGTTGATGTCATTGATGCATGACTGAAATCGCTTCTGCCCAACAACAATATCTAAATTTAAGAAACCCACTCCCCCAGGGAAAAATTCAGGACGAATTTTTAGGTTGTCGGCGTCGGGAGCGCCTACAACCGCCCCGGACAACACCAAAGAACCCAAAGGCATTTCTGGGTACTCTAATGATATGGTCCGCCCCAACCTCACCCCTAGCGACGTCAGTGGCTAAGCTTGAGGAAACCGAAACCACTGAGGTGTTCCATCATGGACAATTTACATATTCTTGGCATCGATCTAGGTAGACGTACATTTCACTGTATCGGACATGACCAGCATGGGCATGAGGTGTTTCGTAAGAAATTTAATCGGGCTCAACTGCTTTTATGGCTCTCTAATTTACCCCATACAACGGTGGCATTTGAGTCTTGCGGCGGCGCGCATTGGTTAGCCCGAAAATGTGAAAGTTATGGGCACGAAGCAAAACTCATCCCACCCCAATATGTGAAGCCCTATGTGAAGTCGAATAAAAACGATTTTATTGATGCAGCGGCGATTGCTGAAGCTGCATCCCGTCCATCAATGCGCTTTGCTGCCGTGAAGTCAGAAAACGCCCAGGTCATCAGTACCATCAATCGAGCAAGAGAGGCGTATATCAAAGAGCGCACAGCGACTATGCTCAGGATTGGGGGGATTCTCGTTGAATTTGGACTCAGTCTTCCCAAAGGCCATTCAACAATGAAAAAGTTATTTCAATGGATTGCAGAGCAAAACCAGTCACTGCCCCAGGCTTTAGTTTTGGAATTAAAAGAACTTCACGAGCATTACCTGTACCTCACTGAGCATGTTCAGAAGCAAGAACAAAAATTAATCAAAATGACATCTGATAATGAAATCGGTGAATTGCTTATGACGATCCCTGGTGTTGCTCATATCACAGCGAGCTCTTGCTTGGCTGAGATTGCCTCTCCGGGCAATTTCAAGTGTGGCCGTGATATGGCGGCATGGATAGGACTGGTTCCGAGACAGTACTCAACTGGCGGGAAAACCACATTATTAGGGATAAGCAAGCGAGGGAATAAAAGGCTCAGAACGTTATTTATTCATTGCGCCCGCGCTGTCTTATCTAAACCAGAAACAACGGGGAAATGCTTCGGACCCTGGCTCACTAATCTGAGGGCAAGCAAACCTTTTAATGTTGTTGTTGTCGCACTGGCTAACAAGTTAGTGCGGATCGCCTGGGCTGTGATGAACTCACACCGAGCGTTCAATGCCAACAAACTTGCTTGCCAATAAACTCATTAACCCATTTTGCAATGACAATGATGACGATAACGGTACATCGGCCAGATATGTAACCTGACGGCAAAAATAGCACTTAGATGCATTTACTCTTTTAAGGACTATCTGGCGCAGATATCATCGTGGAGCTGGAATGCGAGAGCTTCCAAGAGAGACTCCGAATACATTAGCGCAAACCACTCCCGTTAAAATTGTAGTTGCAAAAACGGGGCGGACCATACATTTTTGCTTCAAAAGAGTACCTGGCGCGCATCACACCATGCCAAGAGAATCACAGAACTCAAGCGCGACATACTCACCCAGCCTTAGAAATCGCACTCGCTGCACGGGAATGACAGCTTGAAAATCTACATTGATGGCACTCCCGCAGGGAAAAATTCAGGACGAATTTTTAGGTTGTCGGCGCCGGGAGCGCCTACAACCGTCCCGGGCCACACCAAAGAACAAAGGGCTTTCTGGGCACTCTTTGGCCCCGCAAAGAGTGTCTGGCGCGCATCGCACAATGCCAAGAGAATCACAGAACTCAAGCGCGACATACCTCACTCAGCCTTAGAAACCGCACTCGCTACATGGATTCCCGCCTGTCGCGGGAATGACAGAGTTGATGTCATTGATGCATGACTGAAATCACTTCTGCCCAACAACAATATCTAAATTCAAGAAACCCACTCCCCCAGGGAAAAATTCAGGACGAATTTTTAGGTTGTCGGCGCCGGGAGCGCCTACAACCGGCCCGGACCACACCAAAGAACAACAAGGCATTTCTGGGTACTCTTTTTGCCTCAAAAGAGTACCTGGCGCGCATCGCACCATGCCGAAAGAACCACCAGACTCAAGCGCGACATACCTCCCCCGTACCAAAATCCCCAGCCGTACCTTTATGCACCCTAACCCTGACGCAGTCTTAACTCCTTCTCCCGCCACTCCCGAAACAACGCATGACGCCGTCTCGGATAGGCCTGATCCATCATCAAAGCATCCGCAACCCACTCCGTGCGGAAGTGACGAAAATCCTGCCGCAGTTCGCACCAGGCGGCGAGTACCCTGCCCTGGGCGAAATAGCCGATCGCAAACGGCCAGATCACCCGGGTGCTCTCCTGTCCGTCGGCCGCGCGGTAGCGAATGGCGAGTTTTCTTTCCCGCCGGATAGCCGTTCTGAACAGGGTGAGATCTTCCGGGGCAAGCTCAGCCGGCGGGCCGACGCGCAGCGGCACCTCATTGGCGCCCTGCACCAGATCGGCGGGGAGCACGGCAGTGACTTTCGCCAGTGCGGAATCGGCGGCGCTGGCCATCGGCACATCGCCAAAGGCCGAGACCCATCGGACACCCAGCATGATGGCGCTGATTTCTTCTTCGGTGAGCATTAACGGTGGCAGGAAAAATCCGGGTTTCAGCACATAACCCATGCCGGGTTCGCCGTCGATCTGCGCCCCCTGGGCCTGCAGTGTGGCGATATCCCGGTACAGGGTGCGGATACTGATGTTCAGCTCGTCGGCCAGCCGCTGTCCGCTGACGGGCAGCCGGTGCTGACGAAGGATCTGCAGTAATTGGAGTAATCGTTCAGTACGCATATGCAAAAGGATACTGCCACTTTCTGACAGTGTCACGCGCTAATCTCAGCGCTGTACACACAGACGATTAACTCACAAAGGAAAGAGAGAATGACACCTAACCTGTTGCTGCTGTATGTGAAAAACCCGGAAACAAGCGCAGATTTCTATAGCCGCCTGCTTGGCCGTGAGCCTGTGGCGGCACACCCGACTTACGTAGCGTATGAGTTTGAAAACGGCTTTAACCTGAGCTTGTGGTCGGAACAGGCGCGCAATTTTGTTTCCGGCGGCGAGGGCCACCGCAGTGAATTCGCGTTTATGGTGCCGGGTGACGAGCAGGTCAGGGCGCTGTATGACCAATGGCAAAATGCCGGTGTCGTGATTGAGCAGCCTTTGCATGACGCGGTATTCGGCCTGACCTTCGTGGCGCTGGACCCCGACGGGCACAGAATCCGGGTCTGCACACCGGATGAGTAACAGGGAATAAGCCCTTGACCAACAGGCGCATCAGCATGCGCCTGTTGTTATTTGTTGCGATGTCAGTGACGGTTGCGGGTATCAGTCAAAATCGCTGTACAGGCGGGGCACTGAAGGCGGGTAATCGATCGGTTGCCAGCGATCATTGAAGGTAAATCGGGTATACAGCATAAAATGGTTTGGCTCGTAAAAATCAGAGCGCTGCAAGTCCACGGCGACCCCGACATACCAGCGACTGCTGACCCGCTTTTCCAGTGCGCCTTCCAGTGAATAACCAAAACCGCCACCTTTATCTGATTCACCGTCCGACTGATAGGGCGCATCTTCTCGCGACCAGGAATTGGACACAGAAGCGCTGACCAGATAAGACCAGCTGCTGTCGTAGCGGCCATAATAATCCACCGGCAGCGACAGCGACACATAGCGCTGCGGGCTGTAATAGCCGCCGCTGCCCAGTGTGTACTCGCTCAGGTTTTTATCGTAGTCAAAATACAGCAGATTGGTGCCGATACTTAAACGCTGATCATCCGTGGCAATCAGTTTGTAATACCCGCCGCCCAGCAGGGCCAGCCGGGTGTTGTCGGCCACCTTTTCGCCAGTGATCAGATGATGTTGCACACTGCTCCAGAACCCGTACGGGCCGCCAATGTCCCAGCTGGCATTGAGTTTGACACCTGTGCTGACCACACCGCCCCAGAGTGTCCCGGCTGGGTCAGCATTTATTGCTCCTGAGTTACCATCAACCGGAGCAGATCCCGGCACACTCATCCCGGCATACGACAGCACACTGCTGGTTTCCGGTCGGCGCGACAAGGTGCCGGACACACCGAAATCGCCAATATCCCCCTCAAGCGTGACGCCGCCCACCCAGGTTGACTGCGCAAAGCCCAGCGGTGTGGTGCCGATATCGGCCTGCCAGTTGTCCGCCTGCCAGCCGATGCCAAAGGCCAGCCCGGTGTCACGGGCGCGCAGCGGCTCGTACTGCGCATTGGAATCGTCAAACTTGTCGTAATAGTCCAGATCGCCGGAGTCGAGTGAGACATAATCGGCCCGCATGATCAGATGGCCGTCCCATTGTTCGAGTGGGATCCGCGCTTCGATCGGCACCTGACTGGCCTTGTTTTCCCCGTCACGGGCGCTGTAATCCCAGCCGATGATGAGGTGGCCATCGCTGCGATCGCGCAGACGGTCGATGTCAGCTTTAACATTACGGGTCAGCCAGTAATCCTCGGCCTCTTGATACAGCGTCCGTAAATCGGGTGGTTGGGCCTGCACCACCTGTCCATCCGCGCTTTTTTCGATGCGATCCGCATTCAGTGCCTGATAACCTCGCTGCTCTGCCAGCGCCCACTGCTGATTATCCATCGCCAGGGCCATGCTGTTGCGGTAATCCATCGCATCCGCGTCTGGCCGCTGGCTCAGTAAGCGGTTCAGTTCACGGGCTTTGTCATCTTCGCCCTGACGGTTCATCACAGGGGCGGCGGCCATTAATTGTCTGGCCGTCAGCAGGGATCGACTGCCATACAGCTGCTCAGATACCGGCTGATAGACAGCCTTATCTCCCAGTGCGGCACTGGTTTGTAACACGCCAAGCCGGGCATCGGTACGGTAAGGCTCGGGGGCAGGTTTGGCTCCGGTGAGCACATTCTGATAAAGCGCCTGCGCCCGGCGAAACTGCCTTTGTTCAGTCAGGAGCGCCGCTTCTGCCAGCAATCGCCGGATATTAAGCGTACCCAATACGGCAAGCGATGTGGCGTCCCGTTGCCGGTTAACACGCGCGTGCCCCTGCTTGTCCAGCCACTGATCAAAGGCACTGAAGTGCTCCAGCTCTATCATCAGCTCACCATAGCCAAGCTGGGCGGTGTCCGACCAGGCGTCGCTCGGGGTTAACTGACGGTAAAGATTCTCAGCCTGCTGGCGTTCGCCTAAACCGGCCCATGTCACAGCCAGCCGCGACAAAACGTCTGGCTGACCGGCATACTGCTGCGCCAGCGAATGCAGTTGCTGGCGCACGGCATCCGGGTTGGCCTGATAGCGGACAGACAGATCAGCCAGTGACTGATCAAGGCGCAGCCGCAGCAAATTACCCTGCATGGCCTCACTGCGTCTGGCAGCAGGCACACGAGACAGCACGGCAATGGCCTCATCGTCCCGGCCGGCCTGACTCAGGTATAAGGCGTAGGCGAACTGCATCTCCGGGTCGCGGCTGCCGGCGGCCCATTGCTGCATCAGAGCGTCAGCCCGGTTGCGCTGCCCGGCAGCGACTAAAGCATCGGCAATATCGCGACGCTGCCAGGGGGAGGAAGGATCCAGTTGGAGTAATTGTTTGGCAAATTGCTCTGCAGCCTGAGTGTCATTCTCAGCCAGCGCGCTGCTCAGCTGTTGCACCACTAACTGGGTTTTCATCTCCAGTAAGGTGCCGCGAATTTGCCGCCGCTGGGCCGGGGGCAACTGCTCTGCAAAGGTAATCGCCGCCGCCAGCCCCTGGCTTTCCAGTGTCAGATTCACCAGGCCGCGTACGATCTGCGCATTACCGGGATCACGCTGCAAAGCTTGCCGGTAAGCCTGTTCAGCATCAGCAAATTTCTGCTGCTGCTGATACAGTTCTGCCAGTTTGAGGTAGGCATAGGGTTCAGCGGCATTCACTGGCATGGCTTTCTGATACGCGCGCGCTGCCTGATTCAGTTGGCCTTTTTGTCTCAGCGCATCACCTTCATCCAGATACGCCCAGTAAGAAGAGGCTTCCACCAGCGACTGCCACTTACTGACATTGTCGGGATCATCATCGAGCTGCTGCGCCTGTCGGAAGTAATCCAGTGCTTTACCCTGCTGCCCCTGGCGCAGGTACACCATGCCGAGGCCGCCCAGAATGTCAGGATCGTCCGGGCGCGTGGTTAAAGCGTATTCCAGTTGTTTTTTAGCTTGCGGGTATGTCCCTTGCTCTATCAGCGCCAGCCCCTGTAGTTTGGCCAGATAGGTGGGATCTTTGCGCAACGTCTGCTCAGTTTCCCAGCGAGCCTGCGCATTGCGGTTGGCGCGATTGATAGCGGTATCAGACGGAAAATAGCTGGCGACAATGGCGTACTGTTCGGCCACTTCTGCCGATATCGGCTGCTGATCCAGCGCGCGCAACCAGGCATTGGCGGCCACTGTGCCGATATCCGAACGCAGTGCCAGCTGGCGGTAAGTCGCCAGAATCCAGGGATCGGCAGCATCGCGGCGGCGAATATGGTTTGCCAGCGCCAGCTGAAAGGATGGCACGCCGGGATACGCGGCATTGAGCTGCTCCAGCCCCTGCTTTACGCTTTCCCAGCGTTCACTGAGACTGCTTTCAGCCTGCAGGTATTCCAGCTGCAACTCGGCCGAGGGCATCCCATTGGGGAACAGCGCATCATAGGCTTTCAACGCTTGCTCATAACGACCGGCGCGCACCAGTAATCTGGCTTGCTGCAAGTCGGCTTTTTTGCGGCCGTTAATGGCAATCAGATCATTCAGCGCCTTGAGCTGCACCGACTGCGGCGAGCTGGCTCTTAACTGACTTCGGACTTCCTGCGCCTGCTGAAGCTGGTTTTGTTTAATCAGCAGCCGTGCCTGGTAATACAGCCCGTCCGGGTGCTGGCTGTCAATCGCCAGTAATCGCTCCAGCGCACTCTCAACGATATCATCGCGACCTAACGCCGTGGCCAGCTCAATCTGATTAACCAGAAACGCCACCGAACTGTTATCTGATGGCACGGCAGAAAATGTGGTCACCGCGTCTATCGGCTGATAGACCTGCTCAAGCTGCTGCGGTGTCAGGGGTGTTGCCGGCACAATACCGGCGTAAGCGGACAGGCTGATTGACCCGGCGCTGAGACCCAGTGCAATCAGAATACTTGCGTTTAGCGAAACAGTTACTGACATCCCTTTTCCCATGCTGGCTCCAGTTCACCCTGTACGCCGAAGCGATAACGTTGCTGGTGCCAGCCTTCGCCAAACAGCGCCAGCACATTGTCGTAATAATGATCGTCCTGGTTTCTGATGAGGTGCTTGGCTGCCCGCCCGGCCTGAGCCTGCAACAGCGCGGTTTCACCTGACGCGGCCAGCAAGGGCAGCATGGCGGCAGAAAATCCGGCACTGCCCTGCTCCTGATACTGGCCCGACTGAGTGTTCACCGTGCGTGGCGGGGCCGACAAAGCCGCAGTAGCCGCCACCATGGGCTGCATTGCCTTCACCAGTGTCGTTTTATCTTTCGAATCTTCGCTGAGCATGCCTGCCCATAAGTAGGTACGAATGGCGTTATAGCTGCCCACCGGCCCGGTTTGCTGATCTGCGCTATAACGGCCGTTGGCCAGCGTGGCCCAGTCCGGACTGAAACCTGCAGGCATAGTGCCCAGAATCATGGCAAGGCTGGTGCGGTACAGCGACGTCCAGCGGAATTGCGGGTAAAGGTGTGCCATCCGGGCAATCAGCTGCAGCGGCAGGTAACTCGGATTGACCCGATACTGACCGTTCTCCAGCTCAAACCCTACCGAACCCGGCAGCAGCACAGTGCCCAGGCCGTCGATATCCACGGTTTCTTCACGCAATATCCGGCTGGCCATCAAATGGCCCAGCGACTGGTAGTAATGGTTATTCCAGAGGCGGCCCGCTTCTGCCAGCGTGTACGCAATCCAGAGATCTGAATCTGAGGCCGGATTATCATCCAGCACGCCCCAGCGTCCCGATGGCTGTTTTCCCCACAGCCAGGCCGGCAAGCGCGCCGTCAGATCGCCTTCTGCCAGCTGGCTTTGCGTCCAGTCCAGCATAGCGGCAAAGGCCGGTTTGTCATTGGCTATCAGGGCAAAGAACAAGCCGTACGACTGACCTTCGGATGTAGTGATCCGGCGCTCGTCACTGCCATCGATCACACGACCATCGATCAGGTAAGCCGATTTGAACTCTTGCCATTGCGGCCATTCACAGCGGTTTGCCAGGCTGTGGGTACTGAACAGCAGACTCAGCACAATTATCAGGCTTTTCATGCCTCTTCCCCGCTGCGTGCCAGTCTTCTGGCGGCAATTTTCCGCAGCACCCGCCACAGGAAGACAGTGACAATCACCACCAGCAACACCGCCAGGCTGGCGACAAGCACAGGGTGATTGGAGAAGTGATACCAGATCAATTTCAGCACCGGTAACTGGCCGACAAAATAATGCTGGCCGACGTTATAACTGGCCACTTCCTGATCACGCAGGATCACCACAGAGCCTGACATGTGCTCCACTTTCCCCGAATCAATGATGGCATTATCCACCAGGCTGAATGCCTGCGGACTGGCAGCCATGATCGCAACCAGACTGCGCTTCTTGGTGAACGGAGATTCCATGCCTGTGATGGCGGCAAACTTGCCGCTGGCATTGACCGACACCAGATCGACAGCCTCCGGATTGTCAGACGCCCTGCCCAGCCAGTTCATGCCTGATAAGGTTTCGTTGCGGCCCGGCAGGCGGATCTGGCGCAACCCGGACTGCAGAATCAGATTCACCTGATCCGGTTCGCCAATCGCCTGAGTGAGTTCCTGTGCCACACCTATGCTCAGGATATCCTTGCCTTTCAGCGTCGCGCTGTCCCACTGGTCTGTCACCGTGACCTTGATAGCCGGGTAACCGACATCCGCACCCAACCGGCCCATGACATTCAAAAAGGTTTGCAGCGCTTCAACTGACGAAGAGGCGGGCAGAACCACTGCCGTGTCCGACAAGTCTGCCATGCGGGTAAACGGGAACCCGGAGGTTGCAAAGGAGCGCAGGTTCGGCATCTGGATATAATGCGGGAAGCCACTGAAATCAATGGTCGAGTCGCCGTCAACCACGGCATACTGTTTGCTCGGCTGAGTGATCTGGCAATTCCCCTCCGTGACAGAGGCAAAGCCAAATTCGAAATCGATGAAATTTTTACTGCCCACTTTGAACGCCGGAATCCGTACCCGGTCGCTGCCGCCCAGCAAACCGTCATCCAGTAATGGCACCCGGACACGCTTGGATTCACCACCCTGACCGGCTGTTGTCAGGTTGAACGCTTCGACAAACTCATCGTTGATCCCCAGAGTCAGCCGAGAGCCAGAGTTATCTTTCATTGGCGGCGAATAACGGTACTGCAGATCCATAGCAATACCGCGGCTCTGCCAGGTGAACAAATCCGGCGGCAGCTGAAAACTCAGCCGTACCGGTGGTGGGGTGCGGCCTTCCACCTGCAACTGACTGCGCTGTTCCACCAGCTCGGTGAACGCCACGGGCCTTGAGGTATCAACCCAGTTGGGCGCGTCATAAGGGACGTGCTGTTTGACCTGAAGCACCTGATTGATCTTCGCCATTGGCCCGGTTAACAACTGGGTACCCAGTGCCAGCCCCTGAACCGCGGTATTGAGATCCTGACTGTCGCGCCCCTGCACCAGCAGCAGCTTGACATAAGGGTTGGTCGGATGGGTGATCACCTGTAAATACGGCCCGTCGGCATCCGGGAAGTCACGCAGAAAATCGGGTTTATTGTCATTAGTGACAAACACCACAGCATGCTGCTCTGGCAGTTGATCGAACAAGAGCGAAAATTGCGCTCCCCGCCACCCCGACAGCGCACCAAAATGAGACGCCAACACACCCGCCGCTTTTATCTCCGGCAGATCATAGTCAGCCCCCATAATGACCGGCAGGGTTAACCTGCCAAAATCACGGGGATCAAAAAATGGCGCCGGCAATACACTCAAATCGCTTTCAAGCTGGGTTTTCTGCACAAACAGTTCGACCCGGCTGCTCTGGCTGATCTCCGCCCAGATACTGGCATCATTGGGGTTAGAGCAGGTTTTATGGGTGTTACCAATCAGCTCAAACCGGATCTGGTTATAGTTACTGAAATAACGTGAGTCCAGCGGCATAGACACGCTGCTTTTTTTGCCCTGCTGGCCATCCGTGACCGGCACGACCCCCATCAATTCATTGTTGAGGTACACCTTGATGTGAGACACCAGTGCCAGCAGCGCCGGGGATGACGTGACATCAAAATGCAGGTTGGCTTTGGCTATCACCTCATCCAGACGCGATCCAAAGCCGACATTGGCGTTGGCTTCACTGCCGTAAATACCGATAGAGCCATTAAAGCCCAATTGTGAGAAGGGCAGATCTCGCTGGATAACAGCCGAGTGAATATGTGAAGGAGTCGTGACTCCCGCTGAATCGGTGTTAACTGCCGTGGCCTGCGCACTGGCCATTGCCGCCGTACCCAGACTGCTGAGTATGGCAACCGTTGTTTTTATTGTTTTATTGATTTTCATTTTTTAAGCCCTGTTGGGGACATTACGTGGTCTCAGTGACCAAATCAGGCCACCAAAGAGTGAAACACCCTGTGCCAGCGCAGCAACTGGTGCCGGGCTGTGCTGAATCAGGCGGCGGTATCCGTTCCAGCCGACCTGCAACACAGATTTCATACTCGACATGGGCTTATCAGACTGATAAGACTGCTGCCACTTCGCCCAGATGTCTGCTCTGGCAAATGTACATTGCACGTACTGAATTTGCTGCTGCGTGCTGAGCTCACTGAGCTGCAGCCCCAGCATACCTTTGCCGCTAAAGGCGATGGTTGCCGGAAATACATAGGATTGCAGACCGCGACTCAGCACCACCTCCAGTATCTGATTCACCTGAACATCGAGACGCTCACTGTCCTGCTCACCCAGCTGGACTCGCAAGCCACTGAGCGAGAAATCTTTCATTTCAGCCTGCAGCAGGTGTCCGGATCTGAGTCTCACCGCCACCGGCATAGAAACGTCAACCCGGTGATCACGGCGTATTTGCTTGGCTTCAACAGCCACCGCCACTGCCGCGCCGAGGATCAGCAGGTTGTAGAGGGTCCAGACAATATTCACCAGCACAGTGGCCACTTCGTTCTCCGGCCCCCATCCCAACCGGTACAGGCCCATGCCGAGCCCAACCACATTCAGCAATACCAGCACCAGATAGGGCCGGGAAATCACCCAGTCATAATGGGATTCTTTAACCAGCCCGCCCTTGGCGGTGACATTAAATTGCCCTTTATGCGGGGCAAACAGTGCCACTGTGGTCGGGCGCGCGATATACCAGGCCAGGACGGTTTCATACACTTCGCCCCAGAATGAATAGCGAAACTCCCCCTGCATCCGCGAGTTGGTCATGCTGGCATGCACCATGTGCGGTAACACGTACAGAATGATCGCCAGCGCCGGTGCATAAATAATGAAGCTGTGCAGCAATAAGAACGCCAGTGGCGCGGTCAGGAAAATGATCCTGGGAATGCCCGACAAAAAATGCAGCATGGCATTGGCATAACACAGCCGCTGGGACAGCTTGAGTCCTTTGCCGGTCAGCGGATTATCCACCCGGAAAATCTGCGCCATGCCCCTGGCCCAGCGGATTCGCTGGCCGACATGCGCCGACAGGGTTTCCGTTGCCAGACCGGCTGAAATCGGTTGTTTCAGATACGCCGAGTGATAGCCCAGACGGTGCATCCGCAGTGAGGTATGCGCGTCTTCAGTGACTGTCTCCACCGCTATGCCACCGACTTCTTCCAGTGGCCCTCGGCGCAGAACGGCGCATGAGCCGCAAAAGAAAGTGGCATCCCACAGATCGTTACCGTCCTGAATCAGGCCGTAAAACAAGTTGCCTTCGTTGGGCACATCGCGAAAATTGGCCAGATTACGCTCAAACGGATCCGGCGAGAAAAAGTGGTGTGGTGTCTGAATCAGCGCCAGTTTCGGATCTTTCAGGAACAGGCCCATTGTCAGCTGAAAAAAGGCTCTGGCCGGAATGTGGTCACAGTCAAAGATGGCCACAAATTCTCCCTGTGAGCGCTGCAGGGCATAGTTAATGTTGCCCGCTTTGGCGTGCTCGTTCGTTGGCCGTCGCAGATAATGCACGCCAACTTCCTGGGCAAAATCGCGAAAACTGTCTCGCTTACCATCATCCAGAATATAAATATTCAGCTTATCCTTTGGCCAGTCGACGCCCAGAGAGGCGTACACAGTGGCACGCACAACGTCCAGATCTTCATTATAAGTCGGTATCATTATGTCAATTGTAGGCCAAACTTTTGTCTCTGGTGGCAGTGCAACCGGTTTTCTGTTCAGCGGCCAGATATTCTGAAAGTAGCCTAAAATCAGCACGATCCAAGAGTAAGTTTCTGCCAGTAACAGTAAAACGCCCAGTATGAACGCCAGTGGATCGTCCCAGTTCAGCGTGGAAGAATAGCGCCACCACAGATAGCGGCACGAAGCTGTGACCGACAGGATGATCAACAGCAAGGTCGGAAAATGGCCTGACATTCGCCGGCACATCATGGCCAGCGCCCACAACAACAGAACAAACACCATCTGGGCTTCCAACCCGAACGGCACGGTAAAACAGATCATGGCAAGTGAGACCACTGCTATCAGCAGCAGAACATTGATCATCCGCCCGGTTTTGGTTTCTTTCAATACCGCTTTAAGATCTTCCGTGTCGGCGTCGGTCGCTTTTTTTTCCAGCCATTCAATAAGGCTGGCAATGCGCCCCAAGGGTAAATAGAAAATGCCTTTCACACGGCGGATCAGCTGTTTGGTGCCCGCCTGCAGCTGGGCTTTAAGATGGCCCGGCGATTGCGGCCTGACACAGAGCAGCCACAGGCTCTGCAGCGCAAAACGCACAGGATCCAGCAACGAAGGGGAAGCAAAATTGATGTGCGGGTAGTAAATCAGAGGTAAACGCCATGCAGGCACGCCGGCAATCTGCGGCTTGAGGCACACAAACGCAAAGGTAAACCACAACCCGAGTATGAGATTTCCTGTGTGGGAAGCAGGTGTATTGCGCTCGCGCTCATAAGCAAGCTTTTGCACTTTGAACTGCTCAATAACCCAGGATTTAAAAACCAGATTTAAGGTGTTGAACATAGGCTCAGGAAACACACTGGATGGCTGACAATTGCGACACGCACCAAAAGGCGAGTGACTGATAATCTTTTGCCGCCTGGCTGGTTGGGGCAAACTGCTGCACTGTGGTCAGATTTGCCACACTGTCCATCAGAGCGATGTCCCGGTGTAACAATACCGGTGACATTTCAGCGCCAAGCTCTCTTTTCAACACCAGCATGAAATCGCGGCTGATCTCGGTTTCAGGCTGATACTGATTGAGCACATAGCGCACTTTGGCTGAGACAGGCGCATCGTTAAAAACAGCCTGGGTTTCGAAAACATCTTGCAGCACGCTGTAACAGGCGGCATCAGGGGTTAGCACCACCAAAACGGTATCAAAAAAATAGCCAAAGGCTTCATCCTCCAGTAACGCCAGATCCGACGATCCCAAATGAATCAGTTGCCAGTGATCCTGATTGTCACCCACCTCAAACCGCCCGAGCGCTTCAAGGATCTCAGCCAGATAAGGGCCGCGGTTAGCCTCAAACTGTCTGGCGTTATGCAATGACAGTTGGCCAAAAGGCAAAAAAGTCACACCATTGGGACTTTCAAAGCCCGCTGACTGCCAATCGGTATTCGCACACATGTGACTGGCCCACCCCTCAACGCTGGAAATAGGCAATCCGAGGTGTAAACGCAGCAAATTAGCATCAACAGCATCAACCACCAGCACATTTTTCTGTACTTGCACTAGTGCCTGTGCCAGATTTGCCGTGACTGTTGTCGCCCCGGCGCCGCCACGCAAGCTGAGAATCCCGATCCTTTTCATACCATATCGGCCTGGCTGCTGTTTTCAGTTCTGGCTTGCTTTGTCCCGTGAGGTGATTTTTTACTTTTTAATATCAACCACTTATTTTTTACTTTTGAATAGGTCTCGCTTTCATTTAATTCGACATAATCATGATTAGTCATGTTATAAGACGCATAAATTGCATCAACATCTTTCGCAGGCATTACCACAATAATTCACCACTACTTAATAGAATTTATCAATGCCATTAATACAAACTATATTTAAGTACATAATTTTCAAAGAAACAAACAGGCACTAACGTTTATTACATTATCGCCTGTTCATTATTAACATTTGGTCCACAAAAAAATCATGTCCCTATTTATTAGATTTAATACTTGCAGCTATAAACGCTAATGACTGTGACCGGAAAACAACGATAATATTACAGTTAATTATGTATGCCTTTCGGTTCATAATCAAATCTCATCATCAGTACATTGGCCACATGTAAAACGAACAGTTCTTTATCGGTTTCAGTCGGTGCAAAGATAAACCAGATGAATGATTCGACATTTTGAGTAAATTCTATATGATCTTATTATATTAGTAACATCTTTTTCTGTCGTGTTCTTACTGTGATGGTGCCTCTGCAAGCTTAAAGAAGCGGGAAAAGTGCCGATAGCGAGCAACTGGTATTTTATATGTCTACAAATCCAGACTTTACACACTTTGTCGAAATAAACAATTTTCCGTCTGTTTATGTCAATCTTTTTGCCCAAAAAACTCTGGCCATTAATTATCTGACATCAATTATTAAACATAATAAAAACAATAGCTTCACTTGCTTTACAAACAAAGATAATTTTTACTCCGGCCTGAGCGAACAAGACGGTAGTCAAATTTCAGCGGCGTTACAGAAAAAGTGTAAGAAAATCTTATTTCTGAATCGGAATAAAAGCCAAAATGGTATCCATTTTCATTTGCTGCTCGATGATATCATCAAGTTAAAAGCCACGAAAAAATCGCTCGCCGTCCTTTTTGTACCGGATATATTTTTCGCCAATATTAATAATGATAATCTCACTATTGTTTTAAAAAAACTTAACGATCACGCAACCAGCAATGATCTGACTATTCAACTTCTGGTGTACGGCTCTATAACCTCCACCTCACTGAAACCGGCGTTACTGGCACTGAACCACCACCTGGCGGGGCTGGCTTCCATGAGTATGATCAGTGACGACAAATACAGCTACCAGGTACATTTCTGGGCGAAATCCGATGGTGTTCAATCCGATAAAACATTCGTTGTGCAGAAAACGGCCCATGGCGTGCTGGCTGCCGTGCCGGTGTCAACACCCAATATTGCGGCACTCAGCAGCCAGGATGACACGGCGCTGATTGTGATGAGTCATGCCGTTGTGGATGACGATATCCCGCTTCCTGCGCATGTCCAGCTGGCGGCGAACAATGCAGAGATCATCAGTGATTTAACAACCCCACCTTCAACGACATTGATCTTGTCCTGCCAGTCGCCGGAGGAGATCCGTCAGTTGGCTGTCGACTGCCTGCATTTACGGCAAAAAGCCGGGCCGCGGCTCAAGATCATCATCAGAGAAGTCAGGCAGTGCCTGCGCTATGCCGATGAAACCTTCCTGCTGAGTGCCGGCGTGAACCTGATTGTACCTTATCACCTGCCCTTTTTAAGGATGATGAGCCAGGTTGATGCGATACAAGGGCAACGCATGACACGCCTGCTGCCAGACAATACTGAAGAGCTGCTGTTAAACGACCCGAACTATAATGCCAGGGGATACTTGGACAATCAGACTTTTATCCAATATTGCCATACTGTGATGCAGCAATTTACCTCGCCTCAGCTGGACGTGGTGTTGGTTAAACTCAAGCTGCTGCCAGGAATGCAACCGGATGAGTGTCTGCGGCTGTGCCATATCCGGCGTGATGGCGATGTGATTACCGCCTGCCACCATGCGTTATATGTTCTGTTCAGCGCCATTCGCCAAACGGATATCCATACGGCACTCAATAATATTTTTGATGCGCCGGTGCGGGATCTCTTCCAGACCGTTCGCGTCATCAGTGCGCATCATGATCTGGAAAAAGAGCTGGAAGTGGTCGGCAAAGAGGCACTGACTGTGTGTGCCGACATAAAAAAAATCACCACTGAACCGGCTATTTTTGCAGAAAACAATAGCACCGAGGATAAGATGACGGCCCTTTTTGCCGTACCCAAACGCATTCGATTAAAAGGTGAATCATGAACATTGATGATTTTCTGCTCACTGCAGGGTTAAGCCTGTTAACAGGCATGGTACTGGGTTATTACCTGCGCCACCTGATCACACTGGGCAAGCGTTTCCATCGCAAGTATTTCGGGCGTTCCCGCTACTTTGAACAAGACTGAATTTTATTACTAAGCAGAGACTATGACGATTACACTCTCTTCTCATTCATCACAGCAGGTTAAAGGACTGGGGTGGTGGAATGTTTATTTCATTGCAAAGTTCGCCCTGTATCTGCAGGGCACGATTGATTTCCATCCGCTGGAAAACATAGCGCTGGCTCTCTTTTTATTATTGCCGCTGCGTTCTCGCCTGCTGGCAGCCATCAAGATCGTCATTGCAGTACCTGCCGCGGCCTGGTTGCTGCACTATGATTCTTTTCTGCCGCCTTTAGACCGCCTGTGGGCGCAAATGAACCAACTGATGCATTTCGAATGGGGTTATCTGTTCGAATTGGCAGGCCGGTTTTTCTCTTTCCAGGCGCTGCTGGGCCTTTTTGCCGTTGGCATAGGTTATTACCTGCTCAATCGCTTTTTACGTGTATCGGTACTGGTCATGGCGGCGATGCTGTTTTTCAGTCTGCCATCCGGCCAGATAACGCCTGTGATTGCAGATCAGGGCACGGTTGAGAACAATACCCCGATCACCCGGCCTGCCGGCAATGCCAATACCAATGCCAATGCAGCCAACGTGCCGGCGGGGACGGATGATGCCTCCCTGAACCAGTACGTGACTGAATTTTTTTCCCGTGAATCAAAACGACAAGTCCTGCTGGATGACAACGCCGTTAATGCAGCGCCCTTCGATCTCTTATTCCTGAGTATCTGCTCAGTCGCCTGGGACGATATCAATATCGCCGGGCTGGACGATCATCCTTTGTTTAAAGAATTCGATATCCTTTTTGATCAGTTCAATGCGGCAACCTCCTACAGCGGGCCAGCCGTGATCCGTCTGCTACGAGCCAGTTGCGGGCAGGAAAGCCACAGCCAGCTCTTTGCGGGTGCACCGTCTGAGCAGTGCTATCTGTTCGAAAACCTGAAGCAGTTGGGTTTTGAAGAAAATCTGGTGATGAACCACGACGGGATCTTCGACAACTTCCTTGAGTTGATTAAAACCGAAGGTAATGTGGTGGCAGATCTGATGCCACAAACGGGTTTTAGCCCGTACCAGAAGTCTTTTGACGGTGCACCGATTTACCGCGATAAAGACGTATTGAATCACTGGTGGCAGCAGCGCCAGCAAGCAGGCAACGACAAAGTTGTGGCACTCTATAACACCATTTCCTTGCATGACGGTAACCGGATCATTCACGGTAACCAATCCACCGGGCTGGTGAGCTACAAATTGCGGTTGAAAAACCTGCTCGACGATCTGTACGCTTTCTTCCAGTCGCTGGAACAATCGGGCCGCAATATCGTGGTGGTACTGGTGCCAGAACATGGTGCAGGTATGAAAGGCGATCGGATGCAGATAACCGGGATGCGGGAAATTCCGTCGCCTTCAATTGTACATACCCCTGTTGGCTTAAGAGTTTTTGGCAAGAACATCGTCCGTACCGGCGAGACAGCGCGTGTGGCATCACCGTCCAGCTATCTGGCGTTATCTCAGCTCATTGCCAATGTTTTAGAGCAAAACCCGTACCTGAGTGGCAGCGTCGACCCTGCCTCACTGATCAGTAACCTGCCAGTCACGCCTGTGGTGGCTCAAAACGAAGGCTCTACTGTCATCAGAGTTCAGGGAAAAAACTACGTCACACTGGATGGCAGCAGCTGGTCTGAATACCCGTCGAAATAACCGACGGTACGCAATGGCACTGCCACGCCCCAACCGGGACGTGGCAGTTACAACGGCAGATTGAACGACAACAGCGTGATTTTCAGTCATTTGCATAAAAAATAAATTAGAAAAGATATTATTATTTATCTTAACCATGCAAACTACCTCTCTTATACGCTTTCAGCATCAAGCTTAAATTCATATGAAAAAAAATATATTCACAAAACTTCTCGCAGTCCCTGTCACACTGTGTGTATTTATGTTCATACTTTTCTGGAATCAAATGTCTGGAAATAAAGACACACTAAATGCAATGAACTCAATCTATCTTGATCGTGTCATTCCTTTGCAACAATTAAAAACAATTTCTGATGCCTTTGCGGTTGATATTGTTGATGCATTCAACAAGTGGAATATCGGTACACTCTCACAGCAAGAACTGGAATTTTCCGTATTAAAAGCAAAAGACGTAGTTGCAGATACCTGGGAAAGCTATTACTCAACCCAGTTAACTGCCGATGAAAAAGCCATATCAAAAACACTGACAGCTGAAATCAATGCTATAAAGAAAGATCTTGTTACACTTTTACAAGAGGCAAGAAACCAGCCTGATGCTAAACATCAAATCGTCCACAGAGTCTACAACCGTATAGAGCCTCTCTCTGATAAAATAGACAACTTAATTAACATTCAGATAACGGCTTCTGGACAGGTTTACCAAACAAGTAAAAGAAAGTATGAGGCAGATATTCAGCTGGGAATCTTACTGCTTATCGCTGCCTGTATTACCGGGTTCATTTTTTCATTCTGGATCATACGTAAGGAATTACGTGTACTGCCTGAAATTACTGACAGTATTCAAAAAATGTCTGATGGCGACTTCACTCCACGTAAAATGACGAAAGCCAATAACGAACTTGATTTGATATCGTCGTCCTTGTCTACACTTCAGCAAAGTATTTTCAGTATCATCCAGTCTTCAGAGCGAATTCAGGAGCAGTTAGCCGTAAACCAAACGCAAATATCGACAGTGATACACAGCAACTCAGAGAATGCCCAGCGCGAATTATCTGAAATAGAGCAAGTCGCAGCCGCTGCCACAGAACTGTCTTCAACCGCATCTGATGTTGCTCACAACGCGCACTCGGCGGAAACTGCAGCGACTGAAGCTATCGCCATCATCAACGCCAGCTCAAGTACGCTACAACGCTCCGATTCTATTGCTGAAAGTGTCAGTGTATCCATGAAAGAGTCCGCACGAATAATCAACGAATTGAGAGAGCATTCAGAAAAGATAAGCTCAGTGGTGGATGTGATTAACAGCATATCAGAGCAGACCAACCTACTGGCGCTCAATGCCGCTATAGAAGCAGCCCGGGCCGGTGAACAAGGCCGGGGGTTCGCGGTTGTTGCCGATGAAGTCCGAGCACTTGCAGCCAAAACACAAAAGTCGACCATAGATATTCAAACAATCATCAGCCAGCTTCAGGAACAATCCAAACTTGCAGATGAACACATGAAACTCAACACAGACATGGTTTCAGAGTCTCAGGTTATTACTCAGGCCTTGTCCGATGCGTTCAAAACGATTTCAGAGCAGGTTGGACAAATTTCAGACGTCAATGCTTTAGTCGCTACCGCCTCGGAAGAGCAATCTTCTGTCACGAATGATATCTCTCACAGGCTGGAAGAAATCAGCCAGATCGTGCAGAAAAACTCTGAGAATGCCAGCCAGACGACACTGGCAAATAATGATATTTCGACATTAACCCAACGCCTCAGAAAAGAAATGGCTTTTTTTAAAGTCAGTTAATATATAGATCAGGCCCAGCACCGGGCCTGATCTATTAATAAATTACTTACTTGCCATACTTAAAGTGGCTGACATCTTGGGCATGGCGGTTTCGGCGTACCCGGCACTCTCACATAACCTAAAGACATACCATCGGTATACTTTCCGTCAGACAAAGTAACGCTGACACTATTTATACCTGGATTAGCTGGCGTAACACTGATCGTTGTATTGCCCTGCAATGCACTCAGGCTCACAGATGTCGAGGCAGTCTGGCCATATAAATCATCCCGAACACGAATAATCAAGCGGGCATTCACGCTGGTGTCCTTCGCTGCTGTTGAATATTTATCAATCAGGTACTGTATATTGGCCTGCACTTTGCCCGAAGCGTGGGTCGCACTTCCACTCACAATTCTTGGTTTTTTCTGTACCCAGACACCTTCAGCTGAACACATACCGCCAGCTCGGTTTATCCAAACCAGGCCGTAACCGTAAGTACGTGAAAACTTCATATTAAGATAGGAATTGGCATCGAGGTTTGATTTATCTTTGCCGACATAGCCGAACTCTGAATTGTTGAAATGCACGTTAGCATAGCGGTCAAATAAATTGCCTTTGGCACGGAATACTTCATCCTGAACCACATGCTTTGGCACTTCCACCCGCAAATAGTCAAACGAGTTGAAAAGGTTAATCAGCGACTCAAAAAAGTTGGCATATTCTTCCTGATTATAATCAGTTTGATCTGGGTTAGAAGGATCCGGGTAGGTTTGTGGATCATTATAAATATTGTAGCCACTCTCGACAGCACCCCTCACATCCTCTGATTTAAAATCATAAGATTTTACTCGTCCGTACTCACAGCCAGAGGGTAAATCAAAGTTACGAGCCTGAGCACTCACTGAAGTTACAGAGAGCGCTAAAGCAGCAAAAGTAAGACAGAATTTCAACTTCATTGTCATCATCCTTGTGATCGTTCTGAATGGGAGTTTCATAACCCCAAGATATGCACATAAACTCACGTGCAACATCGCGATTGAACAGAATCAGAAATGATTAGGCAAGAAGAAACGCATAATAACGGGAAATTATGAATAAATTTAATATATTGATCACATATGCATTTAATTAAATATAAGATTAGCTAAAGTGACAATGTCCCTCATGTATGGAGTCAGATTTCAGTTTCATATGCATCACCCGCCCGTACTCCAGCCGAAATCTTCTTGCCTTCGATGTGTTTTTATCGTGGCAGTCTTGCCTTTGATATGATTCTTATCATGACCACCCGGTAATTTCCCCAACCGGGGTGTGGACTTCACACGTACATTATGCAAGCATAGTAAACAATAAGCATATCATTTATGGTTTTTATGGATCTGAAGAGGGTTAATCGAAAGTATTCTTCAGCACGCGAACGGGGATTCATCCTATTCTGTGCATGCTTCGTAAGTACTGATTATTGGGGTAGACCATAAATTTTATAAAAAGATAAATACATGGATGCCAGACACAAGAGAATGAAGGTTAAGCTTCATGGATACGAATAGAGAAAAACTGACTTATCTTTATATGCACAGTTGATGAAAACATACAGAACAAACTCAAGATTACATTGACAAAAACAATATAAATCAAATATTTAGGTTATTCATGAACAAATTAAACTGGGACGATTTAAAATTTTTTCTCACGTTATATGAAACAAATACAGTCAGTGTGGCAGCCAATCGGTTAAATGTGAACTATGCAACAGTATCAAGAAGAATTGACCGGTTAGAGAATGCTCTAAAACTAAAACTCTTTGACAGAACACAGGATGGGTTCATTTCTACGATTGAAGGGCGATTGCTTTACGATAAATCCATCACTATGAGAGACAAAATCAACAGCCTCGAAGAAGAGCTCTCGCCTGAATCAAAGTTCAATCAAAATACTAAAATATCAATGGTTCCATTTTTAGCAGAACATTTCGTCATAGAAAATTTGCATAGCTTGCACCAGAGGTTTCCCGAATTAAGGTTCGAAATTGACACTTCGAGTCGGAATGTCAACATATCTAAACAGGAAGCTGATATTGCTTTACGGATGGAGTTGCCAGAAAAAGGCGAGTCCATTTGTAAAAAACTGGGTGAGATAGAATATGTGCTCTATGGTAACGAGTATTGGCTGGACAAACTCGTAAAAAATGAAAACGTCAATATAATTACATACTCTAATCTGTATAGTCATCTGCCAGAATGTAAGTATCTCATCGAAAAATTTGGAACAAAATCAATACGAATTCAATCTGACTCTGTTTCAGCTCAAAAAAGAGCATCTGAAAGCGGTTATGGTATCTCGTTAATCCCAAGAATTGTACTTCGAAATGACTCCTATCCATTTATCAGGCCTTCGGAAGAAATATACCGTGAAATATGGATGCTAACCTCTAAGAAAACATCATATTCCACGCCTAAAAAACTTGTTATGGACGAGTTAGTCAGGATATTCAGAAATGCATTTTCGAAATAATAATAAAGCGACAACCATAATTATGATTGTCGCTTTATTTCACCTTACTGGTTAAACAAATAATTGATTAACTTTTTGACAGCTGTACCTTAAACGAACTTGGGACATGTTTATCTTTCTTTGTAGTTGACCAACGCGTATAGACATTATTCATTAGAAGTACTGCAATTGTTATGGCTGCCCCGACAATTTCAGAATGACTGATAGTCTCACCTCTTGCCATACCAATAGCAAAGGCTGTAATTGGCACTAAGTTAATGAACAGAACACCATTTATTGGTCCTAACGTGCTGATTCCATAGTTCCAGGAAAATACAGCGATCACACCTGCAAACGTGATAAGGTACAGCAGCTCCCATTTGACAGAGAATATCTGCTCCAAGCTTGGTGCATGTGTAATGCTTAACGAATTCGTAATTAAAGCAATAATTAAGATAGTAAACGCTCCAAGTATAGAAGATAACGCTGTATACCTGAGCACAGAGAACCCTTCAACGTAACTCGCTCCTAACGTGTACGTAACCCAACAGAAAGCACCTGAAAGTATCACAAGTGACGGTAATAAATTACCTCCTGAAAAAGCGCTCATATCACCTTTAGTTATCACGAGTACCACACCAAACAAAGCGAACACGATTGATATCAAGGTAAATTTAGCGGGCCTTACTTTTTTCAGTGTCCACATCATGATTGCAGAAATTAAAGGCATCAGTGCCATGATAATCGCACCATGCTGCGCTTTGGTATAGGCGAGCCCCGCAAATGCCAGAATGCTAAAGCCTGCGAATCCAAACGAACCAAACAACCATAATTTGAAAACGCTTCGGCCCGGCAATAATGAATGAATACCTTCTTTCATAAATAACATTAAAACCAATATCATAGAAGCCGCACCATAGCGGATCAAACTGATATGAACTGCATCCATGGATTGTAAAGCATTTTTTGCAATCGGAAACATCCCTCCCCAAGAAATTGCAGTACCCATCAGGCATAGAATTGCAATAATATATTGAGTTAAGCTTATTCTGTTTTTATGCTCTGGATTTGATTTATCATCTGACACATTTTTATCTTGATTCAAAACCAAGTTTTTCAACTCTTCATTTCGCACTTTCCCTGAAGGTGAGTAAGGAATTGAATCAACACGACCGACGCCTTCCAGTTTAACTTTCATTTTCTTGCAGATATATTTAATATTTCGAATAAGCTCAAAATCATCCACAACAAAGTCACTATTGGTAACAAACCCGCAGTGGACTGTATTCTTATTTGAAGGGATCATTGCGACATCTTTTATGCCTGGCAAATGTCTGACTTCATTCTCTAACTCATAAATATTTAAAGCACTTTCACCCTGAGCTCTGTTCCTCAAGTAGACATTACCACTGGAATCCATTTCACCGGTTTCAGCAGTGATCAAATATTTCGTATCACCAATAACAACAAATTCGGAATCTTGATTACCGTAGCTATCCATGTTCATATAACTGGCAATCGCTATACGGCCAACTTCATGGGCAGGAAGCACATTTCCATCCTTACCTATAACAAGAATGTTATTGCCGTCATATGCCCTGCCAACACTCGTAGGGTTAGTGATTAAGTCGCTAGGTTCAGCTAAAGCATTCACACCGGTTTCGGTCGTTCCATAGTATTCATGTATGACAGGACCTAGAGAGTTGATAGCCTGAAGCTTAGCCTGAGGATGAAAATGCTTACCTCCAACGATGACAAATTTTAAATTATTCTCTTTCGCAGAATAGCCGCCATCCACATAGTGTCTCACAACCTCATTTAACAAAGGAGGCGTCATCGCACTGGTTGAAATCCATTCGCTTTTGAGAAGTTGAGCCATGTGTTCAGTATCATGTGGTTTGGCAACAATAACTGTCGCACCAAGTTGCATGAACAATCTGGACCACCCACTACCGGCTGCATGATATAAAGGCATTGCAAGCAAATGCCTGTCTTCTGATGAGAAACCATAGCGAGCAGTGAAAAATGAAAACCTTCGTCCATCAAATGACTTGTTTCGAATTACAGATTTAGGAACTCCAGACGTTCCCGATGTAAAAGAAATACTTTTAAAAGGTCTATGCTGCAGCTGAAGGCTATCAATAGTCTTGTCTGACTCACATGCCAATTCATCATAACAAATGCTATTTCTTACATTATTATCGATATCAACAATAGTTACCTGATTCGATAATCCCTGTATGTTTATGTTATTTTCAATACAATACGATGAGGAAACAACCAGGATTTTACACCCCGTAGCCTTCAGCATTGGTTCTAGCTTACTGGAATCCTGAGTATAATCGATACCTGTACATGGTATTTTTAACGTGGCAGCTGCAGACATCAAATAAATGAGTTCTATGCAATTAGGAGAAATGTAACACATTGATATCTCTGAATTATAGTCAACTTTACTTGCTAAATTCAAGGTGATTTCATTGACATCCTTATAAAATTCATTCCAAGTAATTTTTCTTTTTTCATAGATCAATGCGTTCTTGTCACCACGAGCTGATGCTATCTCTTTAATTTTCCCTAGTGGTATCATCTTAATTTCCTTCAACAACTAAAAGTGAAATATTATTTATCAATGAGCTATTTATTTTATCTAAGTCAAACTTACAAACCGTTTGCCCTGGTGTTAAAACCGGAGTTCCTGGAGGATATAAAATAAAAAATGATGATGAGACATCACCTTCTCTTATATTCATCTTATTTGTATTTGCTTTTATTTTCTTTTCCAGACACTCTAATCCAAGTGATAAATAATCGACCAACTCATCAGTTACGCCACAATGAAAGTTTAACAAAAATGATTTTTCATTGTATCGACTAATGTAAACACCTTGATTATTAAATAAATACTCTCTTATTTTTTCACCATTTAATAATGGGGAACTGCAAGTAATCCAAATCTTTGTGGGATCATTGACAAAGAATTCACTGTTCACTTCTAGCTCTTCAACCTTGAAATGATTAAGATTTTTTACTACAAAATTTTTTAATTTATCAATCAAGAAAAGTGTTCTTTCAGTGTACTGATGTCCATAGTTTTTAGCATGTACTACAGCCAGTTCAGTACTGGCCAGGATTGGATAACTTGGTGAGGTTGTATGATTTCTATAATGACTGCTAATCATTTTATCAAGGCAATGATCTGAACCATAAACATTGATTAAGCTTGCTTGTCTAAATGAAAATAGTGACTTATGTATAGAGTGTACTACGATGAAGTTTTTATCATACTTCTGTGAAAGGCGTTTTGAGTTATAAATACCACTCTTTTCTTTCATATAGGGATCAAATGCTGACCAAGCTCCCCACGCTTCATCAATAATGATATTTTCTAATCTTGTCGCAATCTGGCAAACTTGATCAAGAAACCTACTCAAATCAAAACATACACCGTCATATGACTGACTATTAATTATTAATGTTTTGTAAGGGTTGTTCAGTTCTTCAGAATTTTTTAATTCGTCTAATATTTTCTCAGCGTTCCCTCTGTAAATACTTGACTCATTATTGCATAAAATATCTTCTACGAAATTCACATCAATATTAGAGGATTTCAAAGTAAAATGGATTGATTGATGTACCCCTTTCTGACATATCACTTTATCGTCACTCTTACATAATGCTTCAATGACAATGTTGTTTGCTATCGTTGAACCACAAGTTACAAATAAAGACAGATCTGAACCATATATATCAGAAATAATATTTGAGGATTCATCAATCACCCTGGAAGGGTCTGACAAACTGTCAAAAAAAGGTCCTGTTATTGACAACTCTAAATGCTTTATCTTTTCAAAAGCACTCAAAAAACCTTCTTCAAGTATTACATTTTTAATATTGCCCACATTTTGAATTGGCAGAGCATGAAAACTTCCATTCATCCTCTTCTTTGAACTTGCTAGCGATTCATATATTGGCAATCGAATCTTATCAACCATATAACCTCCTGTTAATTACAATTCAATTTAAAATATTCTTATCACTATAACTATGAGAATTTTTGCACATAGGTCGTGCGCCAACAGTTGAAATGGAATTGTAGTGATAAAGAATTGCTACAAGAATTTTTGCTCATCACGCATGCAAAATTGTTCGTTAACTATTCCGATAAATTTTCTTAGACTAGGCTTGAATTTAAAAAAGGAGTCTACAATGAGTCATTTAAATACTTTACGGAAAATATCAGGCTTATCCGATAGCACGCTTGATTGGAACAATATGGTTCTTCTATATATAGACTTTCAAAATGAGTATGCTGACGGAAAGTTGAAGTTAGGCGAAAATGGTACACTTGCACTGGATAAAGCAAAAATGCTTCTTGATATTGCTCGTGATAAATCGACACCCGTCTTTCATGTGTTGCATAAAGCGAGTTCAGCATCACCAGTGTTTAACTGTGAATCAACAATGTCTGATGTTATTCGATTAGTAGAACCATCTGAGAACGAACAAATCGTGCACAAAACCCTTCCAAACTCATTTTTTAACACAGAGTTAGAAGAGCTGATACGCTTGACTGGCCGTAAGCAAATTATTGTGGCTGGTTTCATGAGTCATATGTGCGTTACAGCAACAACTATCAAAGCTGTTGAGCTTGGATACGACGTTATTGTTTGTGAAGATGCTTGTGCGACTCGAAGTCTTCCGGATCAAAATAATAACGAGCTTGATGGGAAACTGGTTCATGATGTATCCATCGCGGCATTAAGTGATCGATATGCCACTATCATGAAACTTTCTGATTTTACATAACCTTCTGATCGGCGATCTCTTAACCCGATTCAACGTTAGAAATAAGATAAAAAGCAAATTTAACCTCCTTCTCTTTTGGAGGTTTTTTCTTTCTTACCGCAATAATAATTATAGTATCCGGCAATAGCCATCTCCCCCAGGGCGTAGAATGGGGGGCGTAGACAAAGGCTGAGATAACAAGATCACAGTTCAATTTCTTTCTTGCCATACAATGAGTTAATCGGTTCACATTTCAATTCAATTTCTCCGGTAACAGCATTTTCAGCGTTATTTTTTGTGCTATTTACAACTCACCTGGCTGGATGAAATGTCCGCATCAGGTGTGTGAATAACCATAAACAATAACTCGATCCGTTCGGGAGTTATCTCTCTTGCAAAGGACGGCAAAAGGAAATTGAAATGAGAACCTTACCTACGCTTATTGTTGGTGCGACGCTGATCAGCGCCCCCGCACTCGCCGACTGGCATTTCCGGGGCACTCCGAACCAGTGGAACGCGGCAGCAATGACACAAATAACGACCACTCACTATCAAACCTGCCAGACATTTCTGCAAGGAGATGCTACCGGCGGTCCCCGGTTTAAAATCGACCGCTACGGTGACTGGCAGGAAAGCTACCCCGCCGGCGATTACACGGTTGCCGATGATCAGAACTACCGGATTGATTTTTACACCGACAGCCAGACGATTCTCACCATGCCGGTGGCCAGTTGCGACAGCCAGCCTCATGCGCAAAACTTCGCAACGCTGCATTTTCGCGGCACGACGAATCAATGGGCCGCAGAGGCAATGACTCTGGTCGATCACAACACCTGGGCATTGTTAGTCCATTTTGACGGACAAACCAATCAGCGTTTTAAGTTTGACCTGACCGGAGACTGGTCGCAAAACTATGGTGACAATCTAAACGACGGCGTGTTAGACGCGTCTGGCGATGACATCTATACCCAGGTCAACGGTGGATATCTGGTCACAGTGAACGACCAGACGCTGAACTATACCCTCACGCCCGTGACCCCATGTACCTCAGATTGCACCCCGCTTCCCACCCTCGGCGCACAGTATCAGCCTGATAAAACCACCTTTGCGATCTGGTCGCCGGATCACAGCGATGTGACGGTTACCGTGAACGGCACAGAATACCCACTGAGCAAAGTGAGCGATGCCAACGGCTACACAGATATCTATCAGGTTGACGTCAGCGGCGATCTGCACCTGGCCGAGTACACCTTTAAAGTCAATGGCATTCCGGTGCGCGACCCATACGGGAAAATGGCAAAACCGGGCACAGGAGACAATGAAGCCATCAACATTGTAATGGACATGTCCCGCACTGCCCCTGATGGCGGCTGGGCTGAACGCCCGGCATTGTTGAACCGCGAAGATGCCGTGATTTATGAAGTGCATGTCCGCGATTTCACCATAGATGCCAGCTCTGGCGTCAGCGCAGACAAGCGCGGTAAGTTCCTGGGAATGGTCGAAAGCGGCTCCCGCTACAGCGGGCTGAAAACGGGGATTGATCACCTGGTTGATCTGGGCATCACTCACGTTCAGCTGCTGCCAGTCTATGATTTTGCTACCTGCGACGGACTTCCTGACAGCGATCCTTGTTACAACTGGGGTTATGATCCGCGCAATTACAACGTCCCGGAAGATCGCTATTCACAGGTACCGACCGACTACGAGGCTCGCGCCAGCGAGTTTAAAACCATGGTGAACGAGTTCCACAAAGCCGGGATCCGGGTCATCATGGATGTGGTGTACAACCACACTTATGCCAAAGAAATGTTTGAAAACATCAGCAGCCGCTATTACACCCCAACCGATCTTTCAGGTACCGGTAACGCCATTGATGCCGACCAGCCTATGGTCAGCCGCATGATTCAGGATTCACTGGCTTATTGGGTCGATGAATATGGCATTGATGGTTTTCGGTTCGACCTGATTGGCATTTTTTCTTTTCAGGAAGTGGAAAAGTGGGGGCGCGCGCTGAATCAACAATTCCCGGATCGTAATTTACTCCTTTACGGCGAACCCTGGAATGGTTACGCCAGTGATCCGAAAGAAGCACAACGTGTTCGTTACGGCACCACGCATAATATGGTGCAAGAGCATGTCGGCGTTTTCAACGGCGCGTATCGTGAAGCCCTGAAAGGGTCGAACGACGATACCCGGACGGGTTATATGTTCAACAATCTGGACAGCGCCGATGCGGGCTGGTCCATCTATGATGGCATGCGCGGTTCAGCGTACGATCCCAATGACAGCCGCAACAGCACCTGGTTCAGAAACTTTGCCGCCGATCCGGAGCAAAGCATCAACTATATTTCTGCCCATGATAATTTCGGCCTGTGGGATAAGGTGTATTTAAGCCTGTCGGGCAATGTTGTACAGAACAGCTCGCACCAGATTCTCAGCCTGACGCCACCGACCAGCCTCGATTATGCCAAACGCGTGGTGAATTTTGGCATGGGCATGGTGCTGACCAGTCAGGGCATCGGGTTTGTCCATGCCGGTGACGAATTCTTGCGGACCAAAACCGACAACGAACAGATGAGTTATCCGGATGCCTGGAATTTCGGTGCGCACGGCGGCACGCACAATACCTACAATGCGCCGGACAGCTTTAACAGTATCAAGTGGCAGCGCCGTGCTGATAACGCAGCGATCTATGATTACTTCAAAGCACTGATCGCGCTGCGCCGTAATCACCCAGGCTTGCGCATGACCACGAATCAGGACATTGCCAATTACCTTACGGCCTCCCGAGCGGCTGAGTTTGGCGGGCAACTGGTCACAGGTTTTATCACTTACCCGCAAGACACGCATAACCTGTTTGTGGTGTACAACAGCGGCAACAATCAGACCATCAGCTTGCCTGCAGGCGACTGGACGCTGGTTGCCGATGCATCAGGCGCCCGTCATCAGACTGGGTTATCCGGCAGTGTGGTGGTTGAAGGCACTGCGGTGACTGTGTTTACCCAACCCCGTTAATTGCCTTGGTGCGTGTCCCTGAATGAAGGGGCACGTATCCACAAACAAACAGAGATCAGACATTCAAAAAAATAACGACAGGAATTGAAACGTGAACAAAAGGATTGCTCATTCCACACTCTCATTACTAATAGCCGCAGCGCTGGCAGGATGCGGAAGCTCAACCCCATCTGCGGACGAAAACCCAACCATTGCGCCTTATGCCTGTAACACAAACGTTACCGAGCAAAGCCAACAGCTACGGATTTACCAGATCATGGTCGAGAGCTTTATCGATGGTGACCCGAATATTGGTCATGGCACCGGCTACGGCACCAGTCATCATCAGGGTGATTTGCAGGGGATTATCGACTCTCTGGATTATATCCAGTCGTTAGGTGTTAATGCGATTTGGCTGACGCCTGTGTTTGAGTCAGTGGCCAAAACAGGCCAGGACCACTGGGCAGACCGATTGGATGCCACCGGCTATTATGCCACCGATTATTTTTCGATAGATCCGAAATTTGGCACGATAGAGACCGCGAAAGCATTAGTCGAACAGGCCCATACCCGGGGGTTATATGTGTTCTTTGACGGCGTGTTTGGTCACCACAAAGAGAATGTGGTGCCATCGCCAACCGGGAAACTGCCCGTGGGTGGCAGCAATCCGGTCAGCTACCCCGAGAGCCTGCCTTTTTATCAGGAAGTGGCAGCTTACTGGATAAAAACACTTAAAATCGATGGCTGGCGGTTGGATCAGGCTTATCAGGTGCCTCTGAAGGCCTGGCAGGATATTCGCCAGACAGTTGATGAAGCCTCGCAGTCGGTCACTTACGTCAATCACCTTGGCGAAACAGTTCACCCGCTGGGTTACATGGTGGCTGAAATATGGAATAACGAAAACGTCATCAATCAGACTGGTTATGGCCCGCAAGGCACACCGGGTTTATGTTCAGCCTTTGATTTTCCAGTCCGCTACCGGTTAGTCGAAACCTTCGCCGTGAATGAAAACAGCAACGGTGGCAAAGGCGGCAGCTGGCTGGCAGAAGGCATGGATTTACATCGGCTGTATCCCGATCATGCCAGACCCAATCTGATGCTGGGCAACCATGATCTCGTCCGCTTTGGTGATTTGCTGCAACGGGGCAATATTGCAGAGCCCACCGACGATCAATACTGGCAGCGCCATAAAGCAGCGATATCCTTCCTCGCCGCGTATACCGGCCCCATCACCCTGTATTACGGTGATGAAATTGGTGATCAGGTTGAACATTTTGCCGGTAAAGTGCCGGGCGATATCTGCGCCATCCAAGGCTTATGTGATGATCATGTGGCCCGTTCCAGTGGCAAGATTGACGGCGTCAGTACCACGCTGAATGCACGCCAACGCGATCTCAAAGCCTATGTCACTGAGCTGATGACCATGCGGGCGGCGCACCCGGCGTTATACCAAGGTGAACGCCTGAACATTGTGGCCAATAACAAAGTGTATGTGGATCGCAAGCAAAACGATCAGGACGTCGTGGTTTATCTGGTCAGCACCACAGACGCTTCGCAACACCTGTCTTTAAATGCGGAAATACTGGGCTCAGCCGGTGATTTGATTGACTTGCAAAGCGATGAGCGCTTCTCCCTCAGCAGCGGACACTACAATGTTCCGCTCAATGGCTTTGAAGCACGCTTCCTGCGCATTGCATCCCCGGTACAGCCTGCTGTCGATCTGACGGCCAAAGCCCTGATCTTAACGGGTACAGGCCTGATGGCAAAGTGCGATAATCCCACTGTGACTGAGCAAGGCCCGGTCAGCAAACCGCTGTATGTGGTGGGTGATTTCACCGATTCAGGGTGGAAGCACAGAGACAACCGGCAGTTCGAATACAAAGGCCAGAACCTGTACCAGGTGGTAACCAATGAACAGGCAGGCAGTTTCCGTCTGCAGTACGCCAGTAAAGACTGGTCGCCTCAGTATACGGCCGAAGGGCTGGAACTCCGGCCGGGTCAGAAAACACCGCTCACGGCTGGCAGCTATGGCAAAGACACAGCTGCCATGCTGCCTGAAGCCGGACGTTATGTGTGGAGCCTGACTTTCCAGGATAACGGCTTACCCGACGCTGTGATGGTGTCGAAATGTGAGTAAACAATTAAATGGCGAGTGCGGTGCGCTCGCCATGATCAGCTCAATCAAAACGTCAAAATAATAACACATCCGCCTGCAACCCGGCTTCTATCAGAATATTTTCGCCTCCAAATATTCTGATAGAATTAATAATAACCGCCAAAAATATCAATCGCTTACTCAATAAAAGAAAATATAAAACATACTTTTTTACATTCATTTACAACCCATAAAAAAATAGATTGTTTTATTGTGACTATTCACGCATAAAAGATCTTTTCTTCTAGATTAAATTTTTAATTACACGATGATTGCGATCGGAGCGAACAGTTGTATATTTTGGAATTTATCAATATATCAAATTATTTATCTATTAAATTTCACCGACTTAGAAAAAGTCAGAATTTAAAAATCCTGGTAATGATAAACACATTCTATCCACCCACAAAAATCGACTCCATTTTAAAATGATGATTTTTATTTAAATATACATCACCACTCCCGGAGACATTATATGAAAGAAGTAATCTTTAATCGAAAATTACTTCCCTTATCGCTTGCCAGCCTCACATCCAAAATTGGCGACTTCGCACATGAAGTTGTCTTCGCGTTGATCACCATTGAGTTATTATCAGGCGATATATTCTATATTGGGCTAGTCTATTTTCTAAAATTTATCCCTTATCTCTTTTCCGGACCTGTGGGTGGCTGGATTGCCGATGTATTTCCATTCAAGAGAAACATGCTGCTCAGTGATACACTCAGGCTGAGTGTGACTTTCGTCATGTTTATCACTTACTACTTGGGCATATTGAATATAGCCGGACTGGTTGTCTGCGCTATGCTGATGACGATAGGACGCAGCCTGTTTCAACCAAGTTTCAGATCCTACCTGCCATTTGTGTTGAACAAAGAAGAATTACCTGCAGGAAACAGTCTGTTTCAAATCATCGAAGATGTCGCATCCATTATCGGACCATTGCTATGTGCCTTGATCATCTCTGTTGCCGACAAAAGTTTTGTCTTGCTTGCCGATGCAATCACTTATGCACTTTCTCTTATTTTTCTGCTTTTGTTGAAAAAGAATCAGACACACAGAGAGGAAAAACTTTCGTTTACCGCTTTGTTTACTGATACCAAAGAAAGCATATCGAATTTAAGAAATCATCAAACTGATTTATTCATGGTGATTATTGGCACGACTGCGTGTGTACTCTTTACAGCCGCGCTGCTGAAATATGTGCTCCCGGCTATCATTGTTGAACATTACCTGCGTGAGGAATTGGTTGGTTATGTCTTTTCAGTGATGGCAACAGGAACGGTCATAGGCGGCATTTTATATCCGAGAATTGTTAAAGACACGACACCAGAACTGGTGATGAAATCGTGGATGTTATATGGCGTGCTGTTTGTACTGGTGGCGATAGCTATTAACATCAACCAGCCTGCGCTGTTCACCTCTGTCTTCATACTGGGGTTTGTTGGCGCCATTGTGGATATTTCTATCATCACCAATATCCAGACCCTATCCCGCCAGGGAGAGCTTGGCAAAAATTACGGCCTCTACTCTACCGTTGCTAACACAGGTGAATCCTTATCAGGCATTGTGGCTGGTGCTCTGACCATAGTAGCTGGCGGATTCTCTTTTATCTGCATGGCGACTTCCATTGTCATTTCGGCCAAATGGGCACTGGTTAAACTCAGAAAAGAAGAAAAAGCACATGAACGAACAGTGTAAAATCGCCCTTTGCCGGGAAGCAAAGGAGATAATCGTTTCAGAAAGAACAAGCTTCGTCTCTACGCGAATGTATTGAGATAAAAACGATGCACACTGAGAGAGAGCAACACGGAGACAGGAAGTTTATTCATATCGACATGGACTGCTTTTTCGCAGCAATCGAGATGAGGGATAACCCTTATCTCCATAATATTCCCATCGCAATCGGCGGCAGTGTTGAGAGCCGAGGGGGGGTTCACAGCGAAACTAATCGTGCCGTTGGATATCGGAATTGAAGGTGGAGAGCTGGATTTGGGGTTTGAGCGTTGGGAGATACTGAAGGCTTCCGAGAAGTGGACGCAGGTACTCAACTGAAATCAGACGCTATCCCAGGTGAGCATTCACTGCCCTAACAGGGTCTATCAATATGTGGGTCTGTGACTTACGCTGGCACAGAACAATGAACAGCCTCCCGCCGAGGTGTCCACGAGTTACAGAGTCAGATCACTCAAACCAACAACGTATGTTCTACAACAAGTAACGAGTTTATGTCCACGCCACAACAGGGCCTCACTTGTGATACGAACGAAAAACTGATAACAATGAATACATTACCAATCATGTGTTGAATTTATGCTACTAAACGATCTTCTCGTGGTGATGAAAGTGGCGGAGCTTCGCAGTATCACAGCAGCCGCCAACAGTTTAGACATGCAAGTCGCTACCGCGAGTGCCGCGCTTAAACGCGTTGAGAAAAATCTGGGACTTGAGCTGTTTATCCGTTCGACACGTCAGTTGCGGATATCGCCCGCTGGCGAGCGTTACCTGCCTCAGTGCCAGCAGGCTCTGCAATTACTCGAGAGCGCACGACTCAATATTCAGTCAGATTTGGATGAGTTGGGCGGCGAAATGCGGATTGCTCTGTCTTCCGATCTGGGCCGAAATGTCATTACCCCTTGGCTCAATGAGTTCCTTGATCAACACCCGAATCTCACTCTACGCAGTCACATAAGCGACAGTATCATCGATTTTTATCGCGATACCGTTGATATGGCTTTGCGTTACGGTTCACCCACGGAAAACAACCTGTATGGTTTTAAAATCTGTGATGTCCCTCGTTTGCTTTGCGCGGCCCCTTCGTACCTCGCAACGCATGGCACACCGTCGCATCCTCACCAGTTGGCGACACACAATGGCTTGTGCTATCAATTGAACGATGTGGTCCAGGATGAATGGCAGTTTGCCCATTACGATCAAACCATCAAAGCCAAACTGTGCGGGAATCGTATATCTAACGACGGCGATCTAGTACGCCGCTGGTGTGTATCCGGATATGGAATGGCCATCAAGTCGTGCCTCGATATGGCGGACGATTTGCTCAATCAACGAGTGATCAGTGTAATGCCTGGTTATACGCCGACGCCGACAGAGTTATGGTTAGTCTGCCCCAGTCGTCAGTCCATCACACCCACCGTCCGTTTGCTGCGGGATTATCTCAAAACCCGCACTCAGGCGTTACTTTCAGCGCTCGCGGCGCGCCACCTCATCCCGAGCTAAGCGAGCAGCCTCTCGTTTAGCTTGGGATTAAAACGGGTGTGCATCAAGCCATGCTCGAGTCACTGTATCTAAGATTTGCCCCTCTCGACGAACCTGGTAGTCGAGATCGGCGATGATGGCGTTGGAGAAACAGAGTGCATCCAGTCGCGCCAATTGCTCCGGCGTAAACCGAGCGCGACTATCTTCACGTAATAACAGTACCGCGCGATCAACACCGCCCAGCAAACCCTTGGGGTCGTCCAAGTCGCGTATGCGATGCTTATGGTGCAAGAACTGGGGTTGCCACAGCGGTACCACGACCCATTGTTGGTGTTCGACCGCCTGTTCAAATGCACCAAAACACGCTTCTTCACTGCCGGTATGAAAGCGATAGCCCACCTCCTCCAGACCATACGCGACCATCATATGAATTGAGAAACGCGTGATCCCTGCGCCTGGATTAATGCCTTGAATATCTCGGTGCATTTTTGCTCGCACTTCCGGCTTCAGCAAATCCTCGACACTGGCGACCTGCTCAACCGGCACGTAATCGGGCACGCCCCACAGGGCATACGGTTGATAATGGAGGCCGAGCTCTAGCAACGGCACCTTGGCTTCGACTTGGCTTTTGTAGGTACCATGGCTGGATGGCAACCAAGCAGAGCTCAACATGTCCACCTCACCAGAGGCCAACTGCGCAAAGTTTTCCTGGTGCGGTGCGTACACGCGATCGACCTCAAACCCCATATCGACGAGCACATGACGAACAAGTGAGGCTGTCACCCGGTGGAAGGAGAGATCCGTGACCCCTATTGTGATTGATTGTGGCATTACTTTTCCTCTTCTGACATAACCTTTCAGGTCGTGGCGATGTGAGCACCACCACGGCTGCGGCACGTAGTGCTCATCACTCCAGCTTGAGGCGCACAATGCGATAAGGCTTGGTCGCCTCTTCCTCGCCCTCGTTCATGATTGGATGCAGGTGCAACGCATTTTGCGTGAGATACAAATAGCCTTTACCTAATGCAAAGCCATCAACCCAGTTGAGCAACTGATCATCTTGCGCGATCAGTCGATAGCCAGTTTCGTCGGCCACACCGATGGCATTTTTCTCCAGATCACCCACATAGATTCGGCCATTCTTTGCCATCACCATGCCATCACTCGGTCGTTTTTCACTGTAAAATTCGATGGTTTTCGCAAGCTGCTCGGACGCGAGCTTGGGATCAGCCAAGGCCGCAGCTGGGAGACGATAAATAGCACTGCCGTTGACCGTCCCGAAGTACACCCACTCATTATTGGTATCGATCGTGATGGGGTTGAGACCCAGAGACACAGGATCGGATTTGCCGTCTTGGCGCTTCGTAGCCAACGCCGACCCATCAATATTGATTTGATGCTGAGGCGCCATCAACGCTTTGTTCGATTCCAGCACGCGCCGCGCCTGACCGGTATTGAGATCCACCACCACAAATGCCGGAGCGGCCGACCCAGCGATGTTGCCTAAGGTGGTGTCAGCGATATACATCAGATTACGCGAAGTATCGAGGGCAAAGTCCTGAAAGAAAGAATTATCCACCATCACTGAAGGACTGAGCGTGAAACGCTTCGCAAGCACATGGTTGACGCTATCCCAAGCGACAATCTGAGCGGGCGTAGTGGCACTGCCCATATCCAACATCCAAACCGTCCCCTCTTTCGTGCTATCAATGCCAATGACCGACGACAGCCCCACTTCCCCGAGCTCAGGTCCATCGGCCCAGTCCTCGGTAGGAAACGGCCGTGTTGTGCCGTCGTCTAGCAACTCCATCACTCGATATTTTGGGTTTTCCAATGGATGCATTGACATGATCAGACGTCCTTGCTCCGTGACGGTCAGGTTGCCCGGTCGTGTGCCATTTAACTGTGCAACTACCTCTAAATCCGTCGCTGTAGCCACGTTGGATCCTATCGCAGCCATGAGGGCGATCCCTGTTTTCAGTATGTTCATATTGTACCTCTGTAAGCTCGCACACTCAGTTTGGGCTCTATGTGAATATGTTTCGACAATACGCGAGATATTCAAACCTAAAAACAAGCTAATGATTGAGTAATTATCAAATATTATTTGAATATAAAGGAGGGGATACCTGTCGAAGGGTAAGAGTTGAGGGCTAGTGTTCAGAGTTTTGTGTCTTTGCCTGCACGTCCTAAAAAAAGGGAGAGACACATCATGGCTGATAAATACGAAATTGATATCCAGGCATTCGCCAAAGCGCTGCAGTCCGGGCAAAACCTCAATGGCAAGGATGGCCCGCTCACGCCGCTGATCAAGCAGATCGGGTTATACAATTATCATCTTAAACTACTAAAGTGCTCAATTAAAAAATCTACAAACAAACGAAGTCGCTTGGGTTGATACTGGCGACTCAGGTAAATCACATTCAAATCCGCACCTGCTGAAGAGGTCGATGCGTTGAAGTTCTTCATGTAGCCATTCAACACCGTCACTAAACGCTGCTTTTTGATGTCTTCTTGCACATCTAAAATCGATTTCAACGCAATACCCGCCCCATCCAACGCCCATTGACGAATCACTTCACCATCATCAGAAAAACGCTTTGGCAGCACAGTGATGACGTTGTGTTGTTCTTCATCTTGAAAATGCCATGTTTTCAGTTCTTCATTGCTGCGAACCATAGCTAAACAATCGTGCTGTGCTAAATCTTGCGGCGTAATCGGCGTCCCTTTCTTTGCCAAGTACTGAGGAGAAGCGCAAAGCACTCGGCGACTGGATGCAAGCTTGCGAGAGATAAGATTGCTGTCGGCCAGCTCCCCGTATCGGATAACGATATCCAAACCGGATTCTGCTAAGTTGGATAAGTTATCGTTCAAATACAGATAAGGGATCACTTCGGGATAAAGCTGATTAAATTCCGACAGTATTGGCGAAATGTATTGCTTGCCAATATCACGAGGAGCCGAGATTTTAAGTGTCCCGCGCACTTCTTTGGTGCCAGTTTGGAGTAAGTTTTCCGTCTCTTTTACGCTGTCGATAATTTCCAGACATGCCTGATGGTACATCGCGCCAGAGTCTGTCAACGATATATGCCTTGTACTGCGATTAAGCAATCTCACCCCATAACGATCTTCCAGCGACTGTAATCTTGCCGTTACCGTTGCTGGCGATAAGCCTAGCTCTCTGCCAGCCGCGGCCAGCCCTTGGTTCTTCACAATGCTGGCAAACAGCGTCATATCTGAAAACTTGTCCATGATCTCTCCTTAAATTTCATTATTCATCTTAGCTGAATAATAAATTCAAATATTACCCAATTATCAAATTCACTCCAATACATATACTGACTCCATCGAAACAAGATTGGAGAAACAAATCATGAAAACAGAAAAAACCGTTTATGTCGTACTGGGTGGCACATCAGGTATTGGTGCTGAACTTAGCCAACAACTTACAAGCGAAAATACGGTTGTCCACGTAGCCAGCCGTAAAACAGGTTTAGACCTCAGTGATGAACAATCGGTTTACCACTACTTCGAAACCATTGGTGCTTTTGACCATCTGATCGTCACAGCAGGTTCTTATGCTCCTGCGGGCAAAGTGGTGGATGTAGAAGTATCCCAAGCAAAATACGCTTTTGATACCAAATTTTGGGGCGCCATCAACGCAGCTAAACATGGAGCACGCTACATCAAAAAAGGCGGATCAATCACACTTACTTCCGGCATGTTATCTCGCAAAGTTGTAGCGAACACCTATGTAAAAACCGCTATTAACGCTGCCATTGAAGCAACCACGAAAGTACTGGCGAAAGAATTGGCTCCTATCCGAGTGAATGCGGTCAGCCCGGGTTTAACCAAAACCGAGGCGTATCAAGGCATGAACGAAGACGACAGAAATGCCATGTACCAACGCACGCAAAATAGCTTGCCAGTAGGCAAAGTTGGCGAAGCCAGTGACGTTGCAAAAGCTTACCGACTTCTGATTGAAAACAGTTACATGACTGGCGCCGTGATTGATGTCGACGGTGGTGCACTGCTTGGCTAACACCAAATAGAAACAAGGTGCCATCGCAACAAAAATGCATGGCACCAATGGGTTCAAACTAAATAAAAAAAGAGACTCCCCATGAATAAAGAAAAAATGCCGCTGCAGGTATGGGTCTTGACGCTTGCAGCTTTTGCTATCGGTACCGCGGAATTTGTTATTGCAGGAATTCTTCCTCAAGTCGCCAACTCATTGTCCATCACAGAAGGGCAAGCGGGTTATTTAATCAGTGCCTACGCGCTTGCCATTGTGTTTGGCGGTCCACTACTTACGATTTACTTTGCACGCTTTAACAAGAAAGCCGTGCTGGCTGGGCTAATGGTGTTGTTTATCCTCGGCAACATATTGTCTGCTTTCGCACCAAACTACTTTGTGTTGATGGTAAGCCGAGTGATCACTGGCTTGGTTCAAGGTCCTTTCTACGGCATTGGTGCCGTGGTAGCGACCAATTTGGTTTCAGAAAAAATGGCAGGTCGCGCGGTCGGACAAATGTTCGCGGGATTAACATTGGCTAACGTTTTAGGTGTGCCTGGCGGTACTTGGATTGGCTTGCAATTCGGCTGGCACACCACTTTCTTAACCGTTGCAGCTTTTGGCTTAGTGGCTCTGTTCTTCATCACTTCAGTGGTCAAATCGACCGGTCATGGCGAAGCAAAAGATGTCAAAGCGCAATTGGCAGCGTTCAAAAACCCAATGCTACTTATCAGCCTTGCGATCACTGTATTTGCTTGGTCGGGGTTCATGACTTTGTATGGTTACATCGCCCCTATCGCCATGCACATCACTGGCTTTGGTGAAAGTGCGGTGACTTGGATTCTGGTTATCGTTGGCGTCGGTCTGATTGTTGGTAACACCATGGGTGGCCGTTCATCAGATAAAAACCTACAAAAAGCCTCCATGTTCTGGGCTATCGCGATGATTGTTTCACTAATACTGGTCGGCTTAACCGTAGACAACAAAGTACTGTTCATCGCCACCGCCTTTGTGTTTGGTATTGCTTCATTCGCTAACGTACCAGCGATGCAGCTTCGAGTAATGAACCACGGTGGTGAAGGCCAGGAATTAGCGGCGACGGCAAACATCTCAGCGTTCAACTTAGCCAATGCCTTTGGCGGTTTCTTAGGCGGTATGGTGCTCGATAGCCAAATGGGCGCGGGCATGATCCCTTACGCAGCCATCATTGTTCCGCTGATTGGTTTGCTATTCATCGCCAAGGCGAACCGCAAAGAAAGCAAACAAGCCGAGTTAGCTCCAAGCTTCAACAACTAATTTCATCCCAACCGGTAGTCCTGATTTAACGCCTCCCGAACAAAGCGGGGCTACCCAATACGAATCACTAGGAAAACACTATGAAACTCTACATTTACGAACATTGCCCATTCAGTGCTCGCGTCCGCTATGTTGCTGGCATGCTGAATATCCAACTCGACGTCATCAATATTGCTTATGACGATGACAAAACCACGACAGATCTTATCGGAACCAAGCAAGTCCCACTTCTTGCCAAAGACAACGGAGAAGTGATGGCAGAGAGCCTAGATATCATCGCTTACTTCCTTGAGCTGGCAACATCCAGCGAAACAAGCCAACCGTCACAACAAGTGTTGGATTGGCAAAAAATCGCGTTTCTTCCACTGCAAAAAGTGGGTTACCCAAGGTGGTCAAATATGGATTTACCAGAGTTTGCCACTCTGTCAGCGCAACAAGCTTGGCGCGCCAAAAAAGAAACTGATGCACTCAATTTTGATGCGCTCCTACAAGACACACCAAACATTGCCAAAGAGGTAGAAGCGCTCATCAAAGGTGCGAAAAGCGTGTTGAATCTCGATGCCTGCCAGCATGTGACTTTGGTAGACGAAGCCATCCTGTTTTCTATTTTGCGTGGGTTCTTTAGTGCAACAGAAATCCAATGGGACAACACAGTGAAAGATTGGGTGGAATCTGTAAGCAATAAAACCCAAGTACCACTACTTCAGTAAGGAACCGACCATGAGCAAACTTTTTGAACCAATACAGTTAAAACAACTGGCTCTACAAAACCGCGTGGTGATGGCACCAATGACCCGAGCACGCACTAGCCAACCGGGTAATATTCCAAACCCAATGATGGCGACTTACTACAAGCAACGTGCGACTGCGGGCTTAATTATCTCTGAAGCCACCCAGATTTCAGACGATTCACAGGGGTACTCGTTCACGCCAGGCGTATACACCGATGAGCAAGTGGCAGGCTGGAAAGCAGTCACTCAAGCAACAAAAGAACAAGGTGCTGCAATGTTTTGTCAGTTGTGGCATGTGGGCCGAGTATCGCACCCAACATTCCAAAAAGGCGAACAGCCTATTGCCCCATCGGCACTCAAACCGGTAGAAACCCAAGTATGGATTGCCGACGAACAAGGTAATGGCAATATGGTCGATTGCGTAACGCCACGAGCCATGTCCCAAGCCGATATTGACCGTGTGGTGAGTGATTTTGCCTATGCCGCTAAACGTGCGATTGAAGCCGGCTTCGATGGCGTCGAAATCCACGGTGGTAATGGTTATCTGATTGATCAGTTCCTGCGTACCAACTCAAACCACAGAACCGATAACTTTGGTGGTACTCGCGAAAACCGACTTCGCTTTTTATTGGAAGTGGTCGATGCGGTGAGCGAAGCCATTGGTGCCAACAAAGTGGGAGTACGACTCGCTCCTTTCATTACTTTTAAGGACATGAACTGTCCAGATATTGTGCCGACTATCCTCGAAGCATCGAAACAACTTCAAGCTCGCGATATTGCGTACCTGCACCTATCTGAAGCGGATTGGGACGACGCTCCAGTGATTCCAGAGAGTTTCCGAATCGAACTGCGCGAATACTTCACAAACACGATTATCGTCGCAGGCAGTTACACCCAAGATCGCGCTGATGAGGTACTTGAGAAAGGTTATGCTGATTTAGTGGCATTCGGACGCCCATTTGTTTCTAACCCAGATTTGGTAGCGCGCTTAAAGCAACAACAGCCTCTGGCTGAACTGGACGGCTCAACGCTATTTGGTGGCAACGAGAATGGATATACGGATTATTCAGTACTTGATTGAATAATTGATTCTTTACTAGAGGCCTAAAAACGGAGTGGATCCCAGTATCGGGTTATCAAGCTCTGCCGAAGCAAGAGGAAATATAACTCGTTACATTTCCTCTTGCTATTACAGCCAACTCAGGCCTCATCAGTATAACGAAGGGCTGGCTCCCAATGAATCTGAAGGCTGTATTGCGAAATACTCTAAACTGCGGCCAATTTTAGTTGACCACTACAGTTATGACTGACTCAACAAGGGATCTCGAGCTGATGGTAGAACCTAGCAAACCTTTACGTATCACCGCTTTATTGCTCAATAACGTCCCAAGCACCGCGATAACCGGTCCAGCAGAGATGTTAATGATCGCCGCCAAACTAGCAGGGCTTCCCAAACCAGAAGTACATTATATTTCCCCGTACGATACGCACATTCAAACCTTTGCCGGATTGACGATTGCCTTTCCCACACCATGGCAGCAGGTTGATAAAACAGATATTTTCTTGCTCGGTTGCTGTGGCGAGCCGAGTGATGAGACCTACCTGCTGCCAGAGACAATCAAAACATGGTTGACGCAGCAACTGGTTGATAGCCAATATGTCGTTTCCTTATGCACGGGCACTTTTTTATTGGCAGAGCTGGGGTTGCTCAATCATCGTAGCGCCACCACCCACTGGGCTCATGTAGCGTACTTTCGTGAACGCTACCCCAGTGTCAAGCTGATGCCCCACCTAAAAATCACTCATGAGAGCCCGTTTATCTGCTCGTCGAGTGTGCGGGACTATTACGACGCCACTTTGTTGATCATTGATGATCTGTTCGGCAGTGAGCATCGTACGCGCTGCGAGCGCTACATTGGGGGGGATATTTCCTGTATGACGCGGATCTGCCTGACCAGTTTCGGCCAATATCGGCAGCACAATGACACTCTGATCCATGAACTGCAAGACTGGATGCATCATGAACATCCAGGCAATCTGACCGTGGCGCGATGCGCGAGCAAGAGTTTTTTGAGCGAAAAACAGATGACGCGACGGTTCAAAGCGGCAACCGGCGACGTTCCGGTTAACTATATTCAACGTCTGCGTCTCTCTTACGCACGGGACAAACTGAGTACGACTAAGTTGAACATTGAGACCATCAGTCGCCAGGTGGGCTACAGCAACATCAATCATTTCCGATTACTGTTTAAGAAATTTTATGAAATGACGCCAACACAATACCGTAAAGTTACGCAGTCATATTGTGAACACAAACCCGCCCACTGAAGCCGGGGCCTATCCGTCAACGTTCGATCAAGACTACCTTCTCACCACGAATGATTTGGTAAACGGCTATCTTGTGTTGGCGTAGGTGCACCCCAGAGATCTAGTGAGTTAGAATGCTGACAACGCAACCTTAAGCCTTTGATACGTTCTCATGCAGCACTGCACAATTACCAAGCGAATATTACCTCGCTCTGCCAGATCTCTTCTTAGTAGGCTGGCCACTCTCGCATAAGGCCCCTTAAAAAGGCGAAAAGAATGAGCCCACATCTTGCGAACTCATCCTTCACTCCATTAAACAACATCAAATAGGAATTAATGTCCAGGTCCGAACCCTGCAATACAGTCAATAAAGTCTTTAATACTTATCTTACTGCCCTCTAGGTAGTCAGTCACGATCGTACATTGGTTGCCGACCGAACTGGTCACAGAGGTGTCACTGCCTCCAAGCGCTGAACCACCAAAGTAATCAAAATTACTCACTGAGTTTTCAACGTTTGGTAGCTTGCCATTGAAGCCAAAGCTCTTGCGCAACTTGTTGGCCGACTCTTTGGTGTAAACAAAGACCTTGCCCGTGTCCGTCATATCCGGTTTATCATAACCCGGCGCAGAAAAGACCATCTGAATCGTCGGATCTTGAGCATCTAATGCGGTTACCGCCGCTAGGTTGGTCCCAAACGCATCGCCCCCATGCACGCTCGGCGCTTTCACATACTTGAAGAAGCTGTACGCCACTTTGGTGTTAGCGTAATTGTTGTCGTTGTAGATGTAAGCCGCCCCCGAATCCAGAGCCTGATTGTTGGTCAAACCGGGGTTTTGACATGGGGCTTTGTTGTTTGTGCCATCCACATGCGTGCCGCAGTTATCTTCACCAGGCGCACCGATCATCAGACCACCCACACTGTCGATGAACAAGTTAGCGCCGAACTGATCGTTCGCGTCAGGGTTTGGCGCTTTGATGTAGGCCACTTCCTTCAAATTGGCATTGTTGTCATCGTAAGCAAACACATAAACCGCGCCAGACTTGCCAATCCGGTTGTCCAATTTGACATTACTGTTAAGCGGCGAGTTACCACAAACACTTTCACCATTGATTTTCTTGTTAGGGTTTTGCTGCGCCCCATCAATCTCTGCTGAGCAGCCAGACTCCCCTGGCGCACCAATCACGATTTTGTCATCTTGATGATCAAACGACAGTGCGCTGCCAAACAAATCCCCCGCGTCGGTGTTTGAGGCTTTAATGTACTCTTTCAGCACCCACTGCCCATTCTCTCGCGCATAGTGATACACAGCCCCAGAATCCCTCGCCGAGTTATCCCACAGGCTTGGGTTAGGATTTGTCCCACACACGGAGCCATAACCAAGGCGTTGATTTGCGTTCGCCCCCTGGCCACCCACACCGGTACCGCAGTTATCTTCACCCGGGGTACCCACAAGCAGTTGATCCCCATCGGAGTCCAATGCCAAGGCAGAACCAAACATATCACCAGGATCGGTGTTTGGCGCTTTTAGGTACGCATCCAGCACCCAAGTGTTGTTGCTTTTTTTATAGATGTACACCGCCCCTGAGTCTCGGGCACTGTTGTCATCCATACCCGGGTGTACGTACTGGCCGCAGACCGAGTGACCACCTAGACGCTGATTCGGATTGACGCCCGTGCCTCCAACACCGATGCCGCAGTTGTCTTCTCCTGTTGCGGCAATAGCGATGGTATTACCATCACCACTGATGTGGACCACACCGCCAAAGTTATCCCAAAGGCTGGGGTTAGGCGCTTTGATGTAAGTGGTAAAATCAAGCAACTTATGACCTGCACTTGTTTCAAACTGACTGTTGTTTGCAAACTCCCCCTGCCCTTCGAATATATAGGCCGCGCCAATGGAGACGGAATCTAATGGCTGACCAGAATCTGCATTACTTTCCATCCCATACGAGAAACAAGTAACTCTGCTGTTGGTGCCAATGAGGTTGGCGTGTTCGGTCGCCCCAACATTGGCCCCACAGCCCGATTCGCCTGGCGCACCGACCACCAAAACTTGATTGTTCCCGGATAGAATGGCCGCTTCGCCGAACTTATCTGAACTTTCTGCATTGGGGGCTTTAATGAGCGCAGTACCGAGTTGTCCTTGTAGCGTTTTCCATTTGAGGTAAACCGCGCCAGAATTGGGCGCAGAATCTGACCCTGGCTGCGAAGCTAAGCTATCTTCATATGGCGCCCCAACCACTATAGGGGCAAAGCTCGCCTCAGCAGCAAACGGAGCCGACATATAGCCGGCAAGCGATAAGTAAATGATAGATCGTAAGACATTCATAATGTCACTCCAGACTTATTTTCTATGTTAGGTGTTGTTATTTCTTCTTAAAACATGAATAACGAAGTTCACACTATTATTAATAACCCAACCAGCTTATTGATAATAATGATTGTTATTTAAACTTATTTGAAGCAATACACTTTAAATACCACAAAGAAGGTCATGGTTATCATTCGTGCATTCAAGATGCTACTTATTGTATATTAACTATTCAATATTAAATGAGCGAGATGTCGGGTATCGGATGGGTATTGTGCGGAATAACAGTGTATTTTACTGATGCAATCAATATTTCATTGGGCAATAAATACGTAACCATTCACCAGTGGGGCATTGACTAGCCAGTAGCCAGCCCGAACACATCCGGGTACGGTTGCTTTCGGTTAACAGCCGTCACTATATCGCTGATGGTATCTAGCGCTGACATCCCGCGTTTCTTGCAGGTTTCGACCACCGACAGAACCCGCGAGCGGAACTGCTCTCCCCGGTGGGAGCTGGTGCGTTGCAACATCAAAACTGACCCCGTACTGAATTTTTTTAGGAAGCGATTTTTGCAGCCATTCCAAAATGTTTGTTTAGCCCATGATTTAGGCATTGTCGCAGTCACGGTATTAGGTAACGAGTTTAGATGTTGTAAAGCTGCATTAATATCTGAATCACTAGTTGCTTACTTCGCAGAGCCATGTAATTCCCCCTTAATGGTTGTTTTTTGATTAGGGCGAAAGAATATTTTTACTAACCGCCACGCGTCCTGCACTTTACTCTTGGAATAAACGCCAAGCCTTACAGCTATTAGTGATGGAAGAAATCCAAAAAAGAGAACAGTAGAAATTAGAGATAAAAACATTGGCAAAGTGATGAACCACGGCTGTACGTTAAAGGAGCCGATTATCATCATGCTGCCTATCAATGAAAGCAGCCCCAAAATACCAGTACACAAGTTAATGAGTAGTTCCGTTCGTTCTTGGCTTGGAAAGCGCTTTACGGCAACAATGAACGCAACCAGAAAAATCCCGCCGCCAAAAAGTAACAACATATGCTTTAAACCAGAAAGATGTGAGATTGTCTCTGACCACCAATTAATAAAGTCATCAGGGATAACTGCATTCAACATGCTTTTTGGGGCGTATGCTACTGGGTTAACTAAAAATTCATCGGTACAGAACTAGAATCTGACGTTATCCCAGTCGAGCCTCCACTTCCCGAACAGGGTTGATAAATATGTGGATCTGTGACTTATGCTGACACAGAACTATGAACAACCTCAATAGATGATTCTTAATCTGGATACTCGAATTTAGTTGCCACAGTTCCGTCTTCATTGATAAACAGTGTGAACGCATTCCAGTCTCCACCTGTATGTGCTTTCATATTAGCGTGAAGCTGGAGCACTAAATCCTTAACAGAACGCCGAAGTTCTCTATCAAGCGCTGGGAAAAATTCTTCATCACTGGCTACATAACTAAAAGCGGACCCTACACTCAAACTACCATCTTCATAGCCATGATCATATTCAAAGCGACACTTAGCTGACGTGGCATCAACTGGACAGCTCTTCTTCACAACGAGGTAAAGCTGCTCGATCAATTTGCGTTGTTCTGCAATTGGATTATTCATATTTACCCTCCAGCCTGATTTTCAAATTCTTTAGTATACGTTCGACCATTAATTTGATACTCAACTTCAAGACTATCTGGCCTTGGATTGTTCGGGTCGGCCCTGTTCAATCTCACTTTTACACTGCCGACATTATCACCATTTTGTAAAGCGCGATTAATTTCATTTTCCCAACGTTTGTAGGCGCTATTATTGAAATTTTTATCTTGCGGAAAAAGATTATATCGGTCACAAGTTCCCCCATATCGGCACGCCTGAATATGCCCACCAACATCTGTATCTAAGCCTTCTTTTCCAACTGCTGTTTGACGACTATCCCTAGGCATCTTAACGTCAACTGGCGTAAAACTGATTTCATCCACGAAACCGCTTTCATTTGTTCTAAACGTAGTCCCATTATCGAGTTCATACTGAGTATTAGGTAACGGATTGTTTAATGCCTCGTATTCTGGCGTACCTTTAACAGCTTGTGATGAATCAACCTTAACAACAGGTATATCACCAAGCATCCTACCATCAACGTCCCCAACGGCACTACCCAAACGTGTCCCCGACACATCCAAATCCGTAGACGGGGCTTTATCCAGATGGGGGGCGGGGGCCGGCAGAGCCAGATCTGGCAGGTCAAAGTCCGCATCCATATGCTGGATGTGTTCCTGAGCTTTACCCAGTAAAGCTTTGGCTTCTTCGACCCGACCGGCGCTGAACGCTTCTTTGGCTTTCTTCAGCAGATCACCGGCTACCGGTATCAGTCCGAGGCCCGCGACCAGATAGTCAATGCCGCTTTCCGCGTCAACAAACCCCTTCACATCCCCGGCACCTGGGGTGAATTCCATTAAGCCGTCGAACAACGCGTTCAGTTGTGCCTGCTGATTCTGGCGCGCCTCACCGGACGGATCATTCAGCACGGTACGGATGCTTTCCTGCTCCTGCCCAAGGCGAGTGTCGTCCCAGGGTGATGCCCCTTCATCAAACGAATCCAGCGCGGCCTGTGCCTTCGCTATCTGTGCCCGGCAACCAGGGCTGCTCATGTCCTTACAAGCCGCCTGAAGCTCTGCATCCCGCATGTGGTCAAGCTGATTGGTCTGATTCAGTTGCTGGCAAGCCGCAGAACCTGCCCCCTGCTGGTTACAACTGGCAAGCAGAGACAGTTTCTTCTGTACTTCTTCCTGATTCAGGTAGTACTCGATACTGCCTGCGGGCAATACCGCTTCATCCGCCAGATAGTTGGAACTGTTACGACTGATGAGTGCTGACTGATTCCCATGATGGCGGTTGATATCTCCTTCTCTAACCGTTCCCAGCCCGCTGTTTTCCAACACAAAGGCGTAGTTATCCGCTGAATACCCGCCCATCAGGCTGGCGTATTCTTCATTCAGCGTTTTATTTTCCCGGCTGTCTAATCCGCCCTGCGCAACCTGACCATGCGTGACTTCATGACCTAACGTTGTCATGTAGTCCTTCGCATTCTTCATGGTTTCGTCATTGATAACGATTTTGCTGGCACCATTACCATTCATGTAATGTGCCCCGTGCGTCATCTTGGTGACCGCAACAACCAATGCCGAATCGATATTAACGCCATACACTTCGGCATAGGCAGCGGCGTACGCATTAATCGCGGCCTGCTTCTCTGAAGCTGTTGCTGTATCCAGGTTATTTAATATGACCGCAAACTTGCCCTCTGCCTGCGATGCAACCAGCTTCTGAACATCCAGGTTTTTCTGAACGTTATCAACATGCTCAAAAGTATCGCCGACAGAGACGGAATCTTTGGTGACCACATCGGCGAGCGAGGACAAGCCAAGTTCATTCCGCTTCACATCCTCGGCAATGTTATTGCGGCCTTCTTCCGTCAGCAGGCGGTGGTCGAGGGTGACATCTACGTTGCCCTGCTGGCGGTCGACTTCGAACAGATCCCGGCTGGTAGTGCTGGTATCGCGGTTCAGCGCCGTGATGTCGCTGTCATCGCTCAGGGTGATCTCGCCCTGCCCCAAGGTTGCGAGGGTCTTGTCTTTGCTGTAGGACGAAGTGCTGGTGTATTGCAGGTTGCTGCTGTTGTAGGTGGAATCGATTCCCCCTTGCTGCACCCCGACACTGGTGGTGAGCCCTGCCGACTGGTCCTGACGGTAGTTGGTATTGTTGAGATCGCTGTAACTCAGGCTGCCGGTGTTGAGCGTCAGGTTACCGAGATCCTTGCCGTCTTCATCGACGGTGGCAATGAGCGCGCCGGTAATGTCGGTGTTGCCCGCGACCTTGATATCCGCCGTGCCGCCCGAGGTGAGGGTGGTGAGCTGGGTTTCCGAGCTGATAACACGGCCGCTGCTGGCGTTCAGGCCGCCATTACTGCCGGTAGTGTCTCCCTGGCCGCTCAGGCTGACACCGCCGCTGATACCGGCCCCCTGATGGCTTGATCTGTGGCGATCCTGCACCGAAGCCACACTGAGATCACCGCCAATATCCAGGCTCAGCGACTCAGCAGCATCGACATTGGCACCTTGAATATGGGTATCACCACGGGAATTAATGGTGATGTGACTCCCCGACACCCCGCTGTTCACATACGTGGTCGACTGGCTGCGCTGCTCCGACTGATTCAGGCTGGCGTTGAGACTGCCGCCGGTGCTGCTGCCGTGCACCGTCATCGACGCGCTGATGGTCCCGCTTTCCGTCAGAGACTGGCTCTGCTGTGTTTGCTCAGCGGCCAATACACTGACCGTACCGCCATCCAGCGTCACGCCCTCTTTGGCGGTGAGCGAGCTGCCCTGCACCAGTATCTGCTGATCGGTCTGGGTCCCGGACTTCACTACAATATTCTGACCCGCGAGCGACGACCCGCGTGCGGTTGAGCTGCTGCTCTTGCTGTCGGTCTGGGTGACTGACATGTCAAGATGAAGACCCGCATCGATCCCAAGTGTACTGGTGCTTTGCGCCGCGGCGGCTCCCTGCTTCATCAGCAAGGTGGTTTTCGACGCCACATCCACTGTCGCCAATGTAATGCTGGCAAGATAGAACGCCTCATCGCTTTTGACATCACTGATAATGCCTTGCAGCTCGGCAATATCCGCCGCATTCACACCCGGTTCATGGTTCGCCAGTGCCTGTTCCAGCTCAGACAGCGTCTGCTCAAGGCTGTCGACTTGTTTCTGGTACTGACGGTAATCTTTTTCTGCCTGTTTGAGCTTGTCTGCAGACTCTTTCAGTGCGATCGCCGCTTTGCCCGTTTCCACGGCCTGATGCTGCACCACCAGGCTCAGCTCGGCTTCACCCTGCATGCTGGAAGAGGTGGTCGATTCCGTGTCGAGCACTTCGCGGATCAGCACATTTTCCGCCGCGGTCAGTTCAATGTTACCGTTGCCATCATCATCGGCGTCGGCCAGCACATCAGAGCCTTGGATCACAATGTCTTCGGCGGCGTCCATCAGAACCGTGCCTTTGCCAATGATGGACGCACCGCGATGGGTGGTAGCATCGGTCTTGTTGTCAGCTTTACTGTACTCGGCTTTTGCCAGTGTCAGCTTGGCCTGACCGCCGTCAAAATTCACCGATTCATACGGGTTCACCACTGATTTCAGAGCATCTTCCACGTTAACCGACAGGGATTCCGTGGACGACCAGGTGCTATGGTTTTCTTCCGCCGCCAGCACGGTGACACTGCCAGTATCTGCCGTGAAATTGGCGTCGGCTTCTGCGCTGACATCAGAGCCGATCACAGTCACACTGCCACCGTTGATATTCACAGTGCCGCCGGACGACAGGGCGCTGCCTTTAGCAGTGTTGTGGATTTCGCCCTGCCGTTCAGAATCCATAGAGAACAGATCACCACCTCTGAAGGCGCCGTATTCCTGCTCGAATGTTTCGTGCTGACGGCTTTCCTGTCCGGCCGCAATAATGACCTCATCGACGGCGGTGGCAGTAATATCGCCCTCTGCCTCGACATCACTGGCCACCAGCGTAATCGACTTGCCTGAGGTGATGTCGATGTTATCGCTGCTCATCATGCCGCTGGCATCCAGCAAGGTAGCGGAATCCACCTCAGATTTGTGCGAACCCGACAGGCCGCCAAAGCCTTGTTTAATGGTCTCGTTGCGGCTGTAGCTCTGGTACTGCTGCGCGGTGACGGTCACATCACCATCGGCCGAGGCTTCGATGCCCTCGCCCGCGGTAAAGTTGGAGCCGACAATAGTGATATCGCTGTCGCCGCCTGCGGTCTGGACGCTGCCAAACTTCTGGGCTTTGACGATGATTTTGCCGCCCGCCGATACATCGGCACCGACCACAGTTTCGGTCAGCGATTCCTGAATGGAGGTTTCTCTGCGGCCAAAGGATTTCTTCTTAGTGGTTTGGTCGTAACGGTATTCGCTGTCGTTAACAGCTTGGAAAGTGATATCGCCTTTCGCCAGCACAACCACGTCACCTTGCGTAGACATCTGGCTGCCGGTTGCCGTGATATCGTTACCGGACTGAATAAACACGCCATCATTGGCCGCCAGTTGCGTCCCCTGATGCTGCCTGATATGACTGACCGACTGACTGTTGTGCGTTTCCTCACGGCTGAAGGCTTCATTCACCAGGGTATTGAGCGCAACGTCCCACCCGGCAATCATTGCCAGCTCGCCCTCTGTATACATGTTCGATGCGGTGACCGAAATATTTTCTCCGGCATCAAAACTCAGGTTGCCGCCGGAAGATAAACCGGATCCCAGCACAGCGACATCCAGGTGTTCCTGATCGCGGGTTTTGAGGTAATCGCGCTGGGTTTCGGCGGTCACTATGATGTCTTTTTCGGCTTTGACGCTGAGATCGCCACCGGCAGTGACATTGGCAGCAGTGTTTTTAATCGAGCCACCAGCACTCATGGTGATCGTACCGCGTCCGTTAATGCTGGCCGTCTCACCGACTCGGGTATCGGTGTATACCACACCGCTGGCATCATCGGCTGTGGTTACTGCGCCGTTCTGAGTGATGCTGACACGCTCAACCTCAGTGCGGTTGATGATGTCGCCCTTTTCCGTGCTGAGTGCGATATTTTCACCGGCTATCTGGCCGCTGATATTCTGAATATCATTAACGGCGTCCATCTCAATATCGCCACCCGCGGTCATGCTGCCACCCAGGTTGCTGATATTGTCATCACTAACCAGATGCAGTTTGCCCTTGCTGTCCATCTGGCCGCTGTTGATGATATTGCCGGCTTCTGCATAGACCTCGCTGCCGCTGATCAACGCGCCGCCGCTGAGATTGTCCTGCGTCACTCTCGACAGATAGAGCTTGGGTGCCAGCACCTGCTGGCCGTTCACTTCAACTGGTTCCCACCAGACAATATCCTGCGTCAGCCCGGCGACCTGCTCCGGCGTCAGTGCCACCCCGGCCTGCAGGCTCAGGCTGTCTTTCTGCTGGCCTGCACTGTCGAGCAGCTGCTGCATCTGGTCGAGATCCGTGCCGACATCATCATTGAGGTAACGCTGGCCCGTTTGTTCGAAAATGGCAGAGGTGATGGTGCGGGTGTCATAGAAGGCATCCCCCAGCACCTTGAGATCCTTTTGCGGATCGAAGCCTATGCTGTCGAAGAAGTAATCCGATCCCAGAAACTGATCCAGTTGGGTCAGCGCCGGATTGGTTTCAATCAGATACTGGCTGTCCGGGCCATTGTTATACACGAACAGGCCGTTCGGGCTGGTCGGCAGGCGGAAATCGGGGAACGGAATATTATTAGTTGATGTATTCAGTGCAAGGTCAAGCTGATTGCCCGCAGCGGTTTGCACACCCGCTTGTTGCGCCTGTTGTGATGGCTTACCGCTACTCTTGGCACCTGTGTTTGATTTAATTTCTGAGTTGTTCAGCTTGTTTTTAACATTGAGAACAGTGTTGCCACCGGATGAAATGGTGGAATTGATAAAACCTTGGTCGAACTTTTGCACATCATGACTGGTGCGTTTGAAAACAAATTCTTTGACTGTCTGACTAGTCAAATTCCGATGATATGCGTAATCGTAGGCAGCTGTCTCTTTTATACCACCGATTGCATACCCAATGTTTTTAAGAAAGTCTACTGTAAAATATGAATTGTTAGCTGCACTAATTAGACTGGCATTATTTTCTAAGTTATTTCCTAGAACTGTTAAATTCTTTCCAGCGAGCATCTGAGCAGACGCAGATGCTGCTTCAAGCGTGACCACCTCATTTTTAGTCACAAAATCAAGATGTTTTCCCCCGGTGATGACTAAAGTGTACCGAATATTGCTATTACCATTCGCTCCGCCACCACCTTTTGACTCTTTCCATTTATATGTTGGTGCAAACTCAGAATCATTTGCCACAGTGAACTCAGCTTGATTGTAGTGAGGCTCCAGCTGTACCCCTTCGCCTGATGATTTTTCAATCTCCAGTACTTTCCGCTTATTCACGATGTTTTGAGCTTTCATATCCAGATCAGCACCGGACTGAATTACCCCAGAAATATTCTGCACCGAGGTTGCCATGGCCCCACTAGCATCCCCGGCAATCACCATGTTGCCGCCGGTTAAAATGTCGGCCTCGGTATTGATCAGGTGGCCTTTGACATAGAAATACCCCTGATCACCGGCATACAGCAGGCCGGTGTTGGTCAGGTTACCGGCCACATTTAAGGTGGTGTCCTGCATCCCCAGCGTCGCGCCCTGATTGGTGAACTGCGTCAGGGTCGCCATCAGGTTGGTCAGTGCCTGTATCGTTCCCTGATTCGTCAGCATACCGGCATTCAGTACAGTGGTATTACCTGAAATCAGGCCGGTGGCCAGATTGATGAAGGTGCCGCCAACGCTGACGATCGTCTGTCCCTGAGCCACCAACTTGCCTTTGTTTGAAAGCTTGCCGCCGGCAGAAAGACGGGCATCTCCGCCAGCACTCAGGTTGTGGTTGAGAACCATATCGCCCGTGGTATTAACATCAAGATCGCCATTTGCCGTCGCCGCCTGATTCAGCGTCAGGGTATCCACACTGATACTCATATCGCCAAGCGATGTCAGATCACCATCGTTAATCAGGCTACCTGCGGTCAGTTGGCTATTGGCGTCGCTGGATACTCTGCCTTTCTGGGCAAACCAGTCTGCATCGACAAACTGATCACCTACAGCCTGGATCTGTCCCGTATTTGTCAGCTGACCCGATACGCTCAGACGCTGCGCTCCGGCAGCCGCCAGCGTTCCGGCATTGTCGATCTGATCGGCCACAATCTGCTGATCGGCCTGCGATGTCGTCACACCTGTGCTTTGCTGGTGAAAGGTGCCGGCTGTGATGGATTGTTCACCGGCAGACTGAATCGCGCCCTGATTAGACAGCTCGCCAGTGACATGCAGAGTTTGCGAGCCAGCCGATACCAGCTTGCCCCTGTTATCAATTGTCTCTGCCTGAACAGACATGCCCGCCTGCGCCACCAGTTCACCTGAAGTGCTCTGTGTCAGCGTTTCTGCTGCAGCGTTCAGCTGATTGGCAATGAGCTGGCTGTGGTTCTGAATCGTTCCCGCCTGTAGTTCCAGCGTACCGGCATGGGTTGTCCCTGCGCCCTGCAGTGTCAGCGACTGAGGATTGGCGATTGTCAGTATCTGCTTAACGGCGATCTGACCCTCATTGGTTAACTGGCTGATCCCCGCCAGACTGGCGTGCTCTGCTGCAATCTGGCTCGGTGCATCCAGGCTGAGGGTTTGAGCCACGCTGCTCAGTTCGCCAGACACCTGTATCCTGCTGTCACTCAAACTCACGTCAGCGCCTGTCAAATCCACCCGTCCGCTGAGACTCTCTGAGCCGTCTGCGGCCACACCGGCAATTAACGTACTGTTTTGCAATCGAATGGCATCCGCCTGAACCCTGATTGTCTGGCTGACGGTTTCTGAATCCTGAAAATTCACTTCAGACCCCGAGAACGACGCACTTTCTGTGGCTGCCACCAGACTGTTCTGATGAATCTGATCACCCGCCGTTGCCTGAAACTGAGCAGCTGAGTTTTCACTGTTCAGAAGCAAATCACCGGCCGCGACATACTCGATGTTCTGTCCGGCCTGCTGCGTGCCTGTGGTCGTCACCGACTGATTCGACTGCACAGTAAGTGACTGCTTACTGCTGACATCCCCTAGGCTGATCTGGCCGTCAGCTGAGAGCTGAATATCACCCACAGTACTGAACAACCTGCCCGTGTTGACGCCGACGCCCTGCTCGGTCGCCACCAGCGAAATTCGTCCGGCATACATGCCGCCCAGCGCCGAAGAATCGATTGCCAGTAAAGGCTTATCTTTCACATCATGCGTGGCTGTGACGTCATTGGTCAGATAATCAATTTGGTTTGGGCCAGTAACGACAGACAGGTTGTTGGCATGAATGTCCGCATTGATTTTTGCCGTGCGGGCCAGAATATCGAAATAGTCCTGCTGTGTGCCATCCAGCCCTTGCCCGGTGACAGTGACATCGCCCTGGCGAATGTCAAAGCCGCTCAGCAAGCCGCTCTGAAACTGAGGTACACCCGTGGTTAATGTGGCGCGCGGGGTATTGAGAAAACCACAGCCGTTACAGGTAATGCCATACGGGTTGGCGACTATGACGTTCGCTTGCTGGCCAAACACTTCGGTATAGCCATTCAACTGGCTGCGGTTGGCCCCGGTGACTTCATTGAGAATGACAGAGGCGGCCTGCCCGTTCAGCTGAGCGTTCCCCTGCAAATAGCCGCCCAGCTGAGATTGCGCCAGTTTTTCGGTTGAGTTGTTTAGGATCAGCCCTTCTTTGCCGACGTTGTATTGCTGGAACTGGTTATGCGATAAACCACTGGCATTGGGGGCGGCAATGTTCACCACAGGCACGCCGTTAGCGGCGGCAGAGATCGTGGTGTTGTTCTTGCTGCTGCTATCGACCTGAATGGTTGCCCAGACAGGCTGAGTCGCCAGCATCCAGCACAAAACGTAAGTCAGTACTTGCGTAAATTTATGATTGCGATGCCGCATGCTGCCCTCGGAAAAATTCAGAATCTCAGTGAAAAACGGTAATTCAGGCTGTAATCATCCACCGACATCCAGGAAGGATGTTCGATGGGCCAGCCCGCTAAAACAGCACTCTGGTAAACGCCCGACTGAGCACGCAGCCCCACCGCTCCGCCGGTTAAGTGGCCACGTTCAAAGGGGTCGGTGTTGTCGGGATGTATCGCCCCGGTATCGAGTGCAACATTCAGATCCAGTTGCCCCAGAAAAGGCCATTGCCCCAAGTGGTAGTTCAGGTCGTTGCGCCAGTAGTAGCCAGCATCGCCCGACAGCGACTGCCCCTGAAAACCACGCACCGAATATTCACCGCCTATGCTCAGCCGCTCACTGCCGGGTAACGACTTGGCGGCAATTTGGGTAAACAGCGTGGTCGAGAACGCCCAATCCGGTGACAAGGGGTAGGTATAATTCACCGTAACTGTGCCCTTGTTAAATTCCTCTTCCGGACTTCCGGGAACAGCGCGATAACCGGGAATGGTCAGTCCGCGCTCATATAGGGGCGACATTGTCAGAAACCCGCCAGCCAGCCGTGTGCTGTGTTCAGCAGAAACCGTCACCGACGCGCGTTCATTACTGCTGCCGTTCAGTAAAGTTTTGTCGATAAAGTTTTTCTCATGGTCATAGCCAAGCCCCACCCGAAGTGAAGACTTACTGATGCTGTCCCGATGAAATAACCATTGGCTATCCAGTGCGTGCCTTTGGGTTTTACCGCTGGATGCGAACGAGAAATTCTGGCTGTTCACTGTGGTCAAATAATCGCTGTAGGCGTACTGGTAGTTCAGGGTCCAGTAACCGAACGGCATTCCCCATACCAGCTGCAGGCTCTGGCTGTCCCGGCTATCGACAAACTCAGCACTTTTCGCGCCGGACAGGCTCCAGCTCTCGTAGAGCCCCAAGAGATCTTCAGCCACCAGCGTGACGGAGAGTTGCTCCTTGCCCGTGCTGTCCTGCCCTGAATTGCTGTAACCCAGCTCACCCCGCCACCATGCGCCCGCTCTGGTCTGAATATCGACCAGACTGAAACCGGGCCGGGTGCCGGGCAGCATTTGCACTGTCGCGTTATAGCGGGACAAACGGTTCATTTGATCCAGCGTCTGCTCGACATCGCGCAAACTTAAAATACGGCCACTTTCACCAGGATAGAGATGCAGCAAACTCGATGACGGCATGCCGTTTTCCTGCAGTCTTTCCAGCTTGCCTTCCAGCACGTCGACAACCAGCTCACCATTGGAGAGATTCTGCGGTAACAGCACCGCTCTGGAGGTCACATAGGCCTTGTCGATATAGGTGTTAGTGACGATTTTCAGAATATTGTTTATGGCTTCAATGCCGATGCAGTCTCCGGCTCTGAAATCGATCGCTGCCAATAAAATGTCTGTGGCTATGTGCTGATTACCGCGCAGCGTCAGCTTTTGAATCGCAAAGCATTGCGCATCCTGAGCTGGCAGGACAGGCGCTGGCGGTGGCAAGGCCTGTAACTGCTCAATCGCCTGTTGGGACGCTTCAATAGATTGCAGGCGTTTTGCCTGCTCAGTCTCAATATCGCTTTTTACCGCAGGGGAAAGCAGGGCGGCCAGTGCTGGCACACTGGCAGAGATCAACAATAAAAACGCGAAGCGATAATGCATAACACCCAAATCGACAGCAATGTCTGGAGATCAAAGATGCAGCGATGCATCAATTCAATGGCGGCGGGAGAACACGCAACACAAGCGTGCCTTCATTGAGACGGGTTTCCAAATCCGGTCTGCCCTTCCCCTAAACACTTTGGTTAAGACAACAACAAAAAGACACATGGCATGAGTTTTGGCTCATGCCATGTGTCTGAAAACATCAAATAACAGTCTTGAAAGAAATCATCACCCGCCGCTCACATTGATTACACTTCATTCAAATACCTGAGTGGGGCAGGCGACCATAATTGCAAAAAAATATAATTAAAAGCGCGTGAATTCCGATCAAAGTGGGCATCTAAAACTCAATGAGCGCCTCACTGGAAGAGAATTCATTCAAAGCAGTGATACCTCTTCTGCTGCTCCTTACCAAATCGTCAGAGCACACATTCTGCCTATGCTTCAGAAGTTTGCATGTTCCTCTTCCCAAACAGTTTCCAATGCAGCCCCTGTAGCTCATGATTCTCTGATAATGACAAATCTCCGTATGGCGTCGTCCATACGCTCTTTTTAAAAGTATTGATCAGATCTCTTCCTCTGAGATTTGGTTGTGTCTTCAGCGCACACGTTAACGCACGCACCGCGAGATAACTGGTAATAAAGTAAGGTCCGGGCACTTTCCCGCATAAATCCATCGCACGTTGTTTCAGCTCAGAAACAGAACTGTCAAAAATTCCAGACCCATAAGCATGTAAAAAAGGAACCTGAATATTGTCATGCGGTAACTCAGACAAATCAATGCCCCAGGCATCATCAGATAAAATCACCCTGCTTCGCTCATGAAATGTACAGCGGCGCACCACATCAAAGCAAAATGATTTGCGGCCCAGAATATATATCGTAGGAACACGGGTCGCGAATACTTCAGCAAGCATGCCAAGTGATGCTTTTTCTTCCAGCAAATAACAACGGCTCTCAATACGTTTGTCCGATAAATTTCGCACTAAAGCTTCAGCCAGCAGCTCACCATTATTATTTTTCTGACCGATGATAATCACGCTTTCACCAGCAACAGCTTCAGCAGCCATGCACGCTATCTGATCGTCATCACGACCGAAAAAGCGGAGCGTAAAAATAGTGTTCTGACATAAAGCAATATTCGAACTGCCGGGCGCTAAAAAAGGCAGACTGGCTTCTTCGTAAATTTCACTGGCTGCCAGCGCACAAATACTGCTGAAATGACCAATCACAGCTGCGGCCTTTTCAGTAACGATCTGATGAGCCACACCTGAGGCTTGGGATGCGTTATGCCCATCATCAAAGTACTTCACTTTCACCTGAATACCACTGTCACAAACAGCCAGATAAGTTGCAGCCAACAAATCGTCTTTATTTGGCCCGTCACTTTCACTCAAAATTATGACAGGTGAATCAGGACCGCCCTGAAAACGGGCGGTCAGAAATATTGATTCCATCAGAACTCTTGTATCAATGATTCATTATGGGCGGGAGATTTTGTAGTGCTGACCAGTAGCATCAAATGGCGTTTTAAATGAAAAGGCATACGGCGTACTCCCATGATCATGCAAGTGCTCAAGGCGATGACAAGCCTCCCGCCAATTTGGCTGATGCTGCTCGTCAATCCACCACACCACGTAGATCGGCCAGTTTTGTTTACCGAACCAGTCTTTACGCATGCGTAAGGCCTCTTTATGGAGTGACCCTTGGTAAGCAAACCGGAATACACTCTCTAAGTCTTGCCAGATTGAAATGGTCTGCGCCTGAGTACTGTGCCCCTTCGCAATCCCATCAAGATAAAAACGCGGGACAGCAAATGGTCCCCATCGGCCCCAGTCTTTCTGGTAATTAGACATCCATTCAATATCTTCTACAGGCCTAGCGCGATCAATAAATCCCGGGGATTGTTCAGCCTCAAGAAAAACATCAGGTGTGCGATCATCAAACTCACGTACTCTGCTGTCTCCGTATGGCGCCCGAAGTATAGAAAATGTCATCAGACAGACACGGGAACTCATACGATTACCTCCTCTCGGCTCGTCGCTTCCTTGCATGACAGTTGATGGAAACTTTCCGGCAAATGTTGCAGGTGCAGCACATGCGGCGCTTCCAACCCGATTAAATCTTTACCAGTCAGTAAGGCGTAGAGATTTTGACTGCTTTCCGGCATCAAAGGGACAGCAGCCTGAGCAAAGTAAACCAATAATTCACCCGCATCACTAAGTTGATTCCCCTTGCTCAGCAAGTGTTCGATATATGAGAGCAGGTGTAAAATATCTTCAGCAGCCTGACGTAAGTGAAAACGCTCAGGGGAGAAACTAGTCAGAATTCGATGCCGGATAGCTTCCCCGGTCTGCGTTGTCTCACCGCTGACAGTGATCGTTAAGTTCTCTCCGGTAATACATATATTCCAGGTTTGAGCAATCTGACTCCAGTGTGCATATAGTGTTCTTTCAAGAACATTACGCATATCAGCTTCATTGAAATTAGATTTTTCAAATCCGGGCGCATTAAAAGCTGCATAAAAACGAATCGCATCAACAGGATATCTTTCGGCAAGGTCAGATGCCCATATCACATGGTTGTTGCTTGTCGAAAATTTCGCATGATCGAGGTTATAGAACTCATTAATCACCGTTGACCATGGCAACCATCGACCTTGTTCTATCTGAGTCAACAGTGCAGCATGCACCAGTGCGTAGAAATAAGAGTTGTCAAACCCAAAGAAATTCACAGGTACCGGGAATGTTCCTAAACTATCATCCTGATGGATCGCTCTCTGGTAACTGTAAAGCAATTGCGCCATTAACTCTGGCCATGCATTAATCACCTGTCTGGGAAAATCCGGATGCTCAAAAGCAATCCCCCAGGTCCCCGGAACGGTCACCGGAAATGCCGGTAAATCTTCACGAAGAACATCCTCCGTCAACCAGCGATAGCGTTGACGAAACCTTGGATTGTTCTGATAAAATTCCTGCAGCTGAGGTTTGAAACGTTCAAGCTCCAGCGTCAGCACTTCATGGTAACCAAGTTCCAGTTCAGCTTCTGGAGTATTGGTCACTCTCGGTTCAATCAGTGTCTCTGCGTTCGTGAGATTACCACAAGCCTCACAGATACCACATTTACAGCCAGCCATGCATGAAGGGCAAAAGCCAGACACGCCAGCTTCATCCAGCCAAACCTTGTCATTCTTCATACGAAAGAATGGCATTTTCTTTTTGATCAGCACGCTGTCTTCATATAAACGATGGAAAATACCTCTGACAAAGTTCTTACTTTCCTGTTCAGGTACAAAGTAATCATCCACAGAGACATTGTACTGTGTCAGCGTCTTATGAATCTCTTCACTCCAAAACTGACTGAGTTCTTCTGGAGAACGATTCTGCCGTTGTGCAGTAACCCGGACATAAGACTGATGAATATCACTATAACAACTGACAAAACATGGGGCTCCCTGGAGACGCAATGCTCTGGCAAATACGTCTCCCGCTAAAAATGGACCACTCATATGTCCGACATGAAGTCCACCATTAGGCGTTGGGGGGGGTAATGTAACAATGAAGCTTGTAGGTTCCATTATCATGCCTCGTTATAATGTCACGTCTGACTGACCACCCATATCCCAATAAATGTCAATCATGACAAAGGGAGATGCTGATGAACGGTTGCGAAGTTGATGTTCCGAATGACGCGGTATATAGACAACATCACCCTGTGAGATATGTGTGTGCTCACCATTGATTTCGAGCTGACATTCGCCACTCAAAACAATAAAAGCTTCCTCTTCATCATGAGAATGGCGGTCAACATCTTTGCCAGGCTCAACAACAACCCAAATACAGCCAAACTCAGTAAGAGGACGGCGGGTATTTACCTTATTATCCCATGGGAATAACCGGCGCAACTTACAATTGTACTCATCAGTAAATTCAGCCGCTGTATTTCTTCGTATATATTTTTCGATTGTTGACACTGCTGTTTCCATTGCTTAATCATCCTTTATTTAATCAACTTTTTTTCAATACTTTCAGCTATATTCCATGAACGCAGTGAAAGCAGACTAAATGACCCAGCGTCACCAAAACCATGAGTAGATTCACAAAGACCATTTAAATAAAATGGAGGTGCAGCATTGATTGGTTCAAGACTATAGTCACGGTTTACATGGAGTGATTCATCTTCCCGCAGGTGAAAATGCTGCACAATATCCGACAATAATGGATGGAAATACTCCTGATTTTCTCCGCCACCCATATTCCGAAATCCGGTTGCTAAAATTACACCGTCCACAACCAGTTCTTTTTCTCTGCCTGAAAATTTACTCTTCGTAACAAGAACTACATTGTTATTATTTTGTTCAAAATCAATAATATCTGACATATTATGAATGGTGATACGTTCACGGCCATCAATTTTATTTTCATACATCTTTGCGTAAAGAGAATGAATAACATCATGATCTGCGGAACTGTAATTACTACGCCATAAAGTCTGCGTCAGATTTTTCTGTTCATCAAGAGGCAAATTATAGAAATCATTTACAAATTCAGGGAAGTATATTTCCTCAGTAAACGGACTGACATCTTTTAACTGGTAAGAATAACTTCTCAGAATGTTATGTATCTGCATATCCGGAAAACGTGCCGATAAGTCCAGTACCAACTCAATGGCGCTTTGGCTGCTCCCTACAATTGCGATGGATTTAATTTCTGATTCATGTTCCCACTGTGACAGTGACGATGTGTAGCGAGTAAAATGCGCCACACGGGATAAACGTTTCTCTGCAAACACGGGAGGAATATAAGGTGTTCTGCCGGGCGCAAATGAAACACTTTTCGCATAAAGTGTTCTGTTCAGGCTCGTGTCAATGCGCCAGAAAATCGGATTGTCGCTATCACGGGAAATACCAATCACCTTTTCACCATAACTGACCCATTTATCAAACTTCCTTGCGACCCACCTTACATAACGGGCATAGTCCTTACGCAGTGGAAATTCTAAACCTAAATTCAGATACTCGAACAATCGATCCTCTTCTTTCAAGTAACTCAGAAAACCATAAGGACTGACTGGGTTTCTGGGCGTTACAAAGTCCCGTAACGGATTATGTTGGATATCCGAACCATCCAACAACATCTCCGGTTGCCAATCAGGAGCCGTGTTACTTTCCAGAAATAACATAGATGATGAAAGGTCTTTTTCTTCCAAAGAAATAGCCAATGCAATGTTTCCAGGACCAAATCCAATCCCTATCAAATCATATTCATTGCGATTCATAATAACTCCTGCTGAGCAACTTCACTGTTTAATTTTCTCTCACAGGCTGAATCAGCCAGCGTTTCTTTAATTACTGAAATAATAAAATTTGCACCATTCAATAGCTGTTCCCTGGAAACAGTCAAAGCTGGCATACATTTAAGAACCTCATCCCGTGGTCCACAAGTTTCAATAATTAACTGTTTTTCAAAAAGTCGCTTACTTAATTTTTTGGCAAAGGTGTTGTCAGCAAATTTCATTCCGATCATCAGGCCCCGACCGCAGACCACAGCAGGAACATTCAAGTCATTTAATTTTTCAGTTAAAAATGTACTCAATACATGGTAATCACTTCGAACTTTGCGAGACAAAACATCATTGCTCCAAAATTTTTCAAGTGCAACTGTTGCAGTTACCATGGCTAAATTGTTACCTCGGAATGTGCCATTGTGTTCGCCAGGAAGCCAACAGTCATATTGCCGGGAAATCAGATTGACCGACATCGGTAGCCCAGACCCGCTCAATGATTTAGAAAGACAAACAATGTCAGGTTTGATGCCGGAAAATTCAAAACTAAAGAAGTCTCCGGTACGACCGCAGCCCGCCTGGATATCATCAATAATCAACAGAGCACCAATATCTTTCGCCAGCTTCGCAATCCCTTGTAGCCATTCAGCAGAAGCACAATTTAAGCCGCCTTCGCCTTGAACGCACTCCAATATGAAAGCCGCCGGAAGTTCAACGCCGCTTCCCGGATGACACAACATATCTCTGAGGAAATTGATTTGCGTTTCGTGATCACCAAATGAAAATTGATCATAAGGCAAACGCAGTACTCCCGGCATTTGTACGCCCGTGAGTTTACGTTTGGAATCATTCGCAGTAACCGCCAATGCGCCAAGTGACATCCCATGATATCCGCCAGTAAAACAGGCAACGGTATGACGACCTGTGATCTTTCTGGCCAGTTTTAACGCCGCTTCCACAGCATTGGTGCCTGTTGGCCCTGTAAACTGAATCTTATAATCCAGACTTCTCGGTATCAGAATATGTTGATTAAAAGCAGAAATAAATTTCTCCTTTTGTGTTGTGTACATATCCATTCCCTGAATGATTCCGTTATCTTGCAAATACTTGATTGCAGCTGAAACCATATCGGCATCATTATGGCCATAATTCACAGATCCTGCACCAGAGAAGAAGTCTAGATACTCAGAACCATTCTCATCATAAATGATTTCATTTTTTGCTGATGCGAAGAGAGCAGGAAAACTGCGACAGTAACTTCGCACTTCTGATTCTAGATTTTCAAAAATGGAAAAAGTCATATTGTCCTCACTAAGAGTAATACTCTATTTTAACTGGTATTGAAACCAGCACGTTTTACCCACGCCTTCTGTTTTGTCATAAAGACGCTGTGCAGTTTCATTATGAAGTTGTGTTGCCCATTTCAGAGAGTTATATTTCTGTTGTTCTCTCATCCAATCATAGGCAAACTTAATTAACTCCTGACCAACACCTTTTTTCCTACACTCATTCAGAACAAACAAATCATTTAAAAGAACACTTTCAACGGCACTAACACTTGAGTACGTGAAATATAATGTAATAAAGCCAATAGCCTTACCTGATGAATCCAGGTAAATAAATTGCCTGCCTTTATCATGCTCACTGATAAATTTACTGAAAAATTGATAGTTCACTTTTCTGTCTGGCTCTGCAACGCCATAAAACCTTTGATACAATTCCATTAAATCTAATAATTTTTCAAAATTGCTATCATCAACACTGACAATACGTCCTTTAGACGCAATTACATAACTGCGATTCACCGAGCTTCCTCCTCTTTTAATATAATTTTCTCTTTCTTTCTGGATTCAATATATGAGCCGAGAACAGACAATACAACGACACTCATAATGGCAAGCAAAGAGTAAAATGACAATTGTAAGCGACTATCAAAATACTGGAATAAAAATACAAACAGAGGCGTTAAGAGTAACAGATAAGAGACTTGTCTTGGTGGAATAAGAGCAATACCCTTTTGAAGCATGAACAGTGGAATAACATTTCCTAATATTGCAATAACAACAAATGCAAAAGCATGTTCTTGGATATCATTCACAATGTTACTCCCCATATAAAATGAAACTACGAGCAACAGGAAAAAACGCATTGACATAAGTTGGTATAAATTAAATCCATTTTCATAAATTTTCTTAGAAATAACATTAACTATAGCCATACAAAAACCAGTCATGATGGCCATGATAAACCCAAGTGTTAACTCATGATGACCATCATTCGTTACCGATGAATAGCCACCGGTAACCGTTAATCCGACAATAACCATACAACCAATCGTCAAAATACTGACAAACAATTTAGCTTTGGAAAGCTCACTAAACGCCTTCCAAACTATCAAACTCACCAATAATGTCGCCAGCGGATTAATGCCATATATCGTAGCAGCGGTTAATGCGGGTTCAATATACTTCAGAGATATGTATAAAAACAGCCATGAACCAAGTGTTCCAATATTAAGTACGAGAAAAAGAAAACTATCCTTGATTGTTATCGTGGCTTTATCTTTCTTGTTAAAATGATTCATGAGTGCAAAAGTCAAAGAGATAATTGCAAAATTTACAAATAGGATATTGTAAATTTTGACACCCTGAAGCAACGATCCCAGCCAAACAGACTGAGCAGCAGAGAGGACATCAAAAGTGAGAACAAACATCACACCTTTATTCATTCTAGTATCCATAGTTTACCCGCATTCTCCATTTCACGAATACGCTGCGTATCTGATTCAAGAGCCTGCAGGCTTTGATTCGCTAGAAAAATACCCCCAGGACTGTCAAACAAATTACTTGTTTCTTTAATCTCCTGACCTACTTCGATATTCCAGAAGGACAATGTATAAGAGGAAAGGGTTCCAGCCCATTTTTTTCCCGGAATCGAGGATACTTTACCTGTTTCATAATTTATCAAGGACACTGCTTTTGAATGCTTTGACCAAACAGGAGGTTTACTGGTGCGCTCTTTAAATCTTTCTGGATCAATTGCAGCATCCACTAAAAGATCTAACTGTGATACATCTGAGAAAAACTGCACATTACGGGGTGCTTTAGCTCCATGCAATCTGGCCCCGACTTCAATAAGAACCGGCCCTTCATCATCAAACATAATTTCAATATGAGCCGCGCCAAAACAAATGCCGAGTGCATCCAACACGGCTTTGGCATAATCAACAATCGCAGTAACTTCAATAGTCGAAGGATGAATAAATATTTCTTCCACATAAACTATAGCACCGCTATGCAATTTTTCCTTTCGATACAGAGATACATTCGTAACATAATGAAAGCCATCTAAGCTGACGCTATCAACCACATATTCATTCCCTGAAATATACTGCTGAGCTAATACGTCATCATTATAATTACCTAAAAGATCTCTTTTACCGATAATTTCATCCATTGCCATTTGAATCTGATCTGTGTTTTCACAGAACTTCACACTATCGGTACCGGCTGAACTTATTGGCTTAATAACGACCTTTTCAATCTGATTTTTCTCAATCCACGGAATGAGCGTTTCATAATCTGAAGTTCTTACTTGTGAAATTGAACGAAGCCCAACCTGAGCAATTCGCTCCTGCATAAGATATTTATCACGCAGGCAAATTAACAATGAAGGCTCACAACCTGGCAGCCCTGCTTCATTAGCCAGTTGGTTTGCCAGCAGTACACCGCTCTCTGAACCTGGAACAATAGCTTTACATTCAAACGTTTTGATAAAGTCCAGAATTTCAGACCGATTTTCTTCGTTAAAATGTATGTAATCAACAAAGTTATCTTTGAAGTAAGAGCCCTTGAACGCATCAGGGATGTCAACTGAGCTATGGATACAAACGCAAGCGTACCCCCTGCCAAAAAACTCATTTGCCAGATATTGCCCACTAGAATAAGGATCGACAATCGCAACTATATTCATCATGTGTCACTACCACTACTTTGATATGAAATAGGTTACCAAAGTGTTTCTTAGTTGTAAACGTTACTACCCATACCTTATCAGCATGTGATCTTGGAATTACTCTTATTGTTGGAATAATTATCTAATTTAATATTTCCCACTCAATAAAGTCAAAAATAATGAACTCAATAAAAAATGACAAAACACCCTTACATTTGGAGCACATTCAATTAATAGCAGATGATCTAACTTTAAAATAAATAGTGTATAGTTATTTAATCTAATGATGGTTTTTATCATTTACTTTATTTATAAAATTAAATCAGAATAAAAAACCGAATTAGAGAAAGAGATTTTTTTTATGAAACAATCTAAGTAATTGAATATATAGGACTTTACAAAATAATATTCAATATGGACTCTCAAAATATGAAACATTTTTTGAGCCGAAAATCATAAAATTTCCTTAACAGCAATATCAGATTCAAGCTGTCGCCAAGAGCACTACGACTCACATCATACAATTCAGGAAGTGATTCTCAATTGCCGGAGCAAAGGATACGTAAGCGTTCACCAGTCTCCGATTGACAGCCACTGAAGTGTGACCGACAGCACTGGATCCACCATTTCCTATTGAGTGAGCCTTTCTAAATAACTGTTCCTAAATGTAGATCACTGGTAAGTAGAAATTGAAAGGAACTCGGTAGCGTTTGTGCGATCTGATCAGTCGCCAAACATCCAAAACTCACAAAACAGTACCGAGTGCCATGATTCTATGTAAGTGGTCAATAAACCCCACATACCAATAACGCGCGCGCTTTGACATAGTGCCTTTTTCAGCGGAGGTACTATGAACCAAGAACAAAAGCGCGCCCATTGGGTATCGATCGTGGAACAACAAAAACACAGCCAGCTATCCATCAAGCAATTCTGTGCAGACAACGACATCAGTTATCAAACCTTCTTCTACTGGTCCAAGCGGCTGCGTTCTCCTGACGTGACGCAGACGTTGCAACCCATCGTCTTCGATGAACATAACCACTCGCAGTCTGAGTCGGTGATCATTGTCTTTGCCAACGGCATTCGCGCTGAGTTACCCGCGATATTGAGTGCGGCTCAGATCAAACACTGGGTGGACGCCTTGCAATGACGCCATCCGGTAAGGTCTTTCTGGTCTCCGGCGTGACAGACATGCGAAAGTCCATCGACGGCCTTTCGCTCATTGTCGCCAAGCAGCTTGAGATGGATCCGTTCAGTGAAGCCTGGTTTATCTTCTGTAATCGGGGACGGGATAAACTCAAAATCCTGTTTTGGGATACGAATGGCTTTTGGCTTTACTATCGCCGACTGGAAAAAGGCACTTTCAAGTGGCCGCGCCCCAATCCTCATGGTGTTATCACCATCAGTAAACCCCAGCTTCATTGGCTGTTATCTGGTCTGTCGCTGGAGAACAGCAAAGCCCATCGCCCCCTGAACGGGCTGGAAGTGTGACGCTTGACACTGATCATCATATTGCGCTTGAACGATCCTTTTTAGCCGTCACACTGGACAACCTTCAATGTTGTAAAGACGATGCCCCATGACTGACTTCCCTGATGATGTAGAACAACTCAAAGCGATGCTGCTCAAGCTCTCGCAAGAGAAGCAAGCGATGGAGGAGGAAGTCGCCGCCCTGAAAACCCAGGTACAGCTACTGGTTGAACAGCTTAATCTCAACAAATCCAAACGCTTCGCCGCGCAAAGTGAAAAAGTCGCCAAAGGCACCTTCAACGAAGCCGAGCAGCAGAATGCCTTGCCCAAGCCAGCCGCCGAACGCGGTAAAACCGGCCGTAAGCCGCTGCCTGCCAACCTTGAGCGAGAAGTACAAAACCACACCTTAAATGCCCCGTATTGCGACTGTTGTGATGCACCCTTACACGAGTGCGGTAAAGAAGTCAGTGAGACACTGAAAATCCTGCCGCAGAGAGTCAGTGTGATCCGCCACGAACGCACTAAGTATGCCTGCCGTCAGTGCGAGCAGACGGCAGAGACCAGCAAGGTGGTTACCGCCCCGAGGCCGGCCAGCATGATCCCCAAAAGCCTTGGCAGTGCGGAGGCCTTCGCCGCTGTGGTGACGGCTAAATATGTCGATGCGCTGCCGCTTTACCGTCAGGTTGATATCCTCAACCGCTCAGGCATTGATATCAGCCGTGCCACCTTGGCCAACTGGTGTGTGCAGCTAGGCAGCAAAGTTCAGCCCATCATCGATGCGATGAAAGCGCAACTCCTCAAGGAGCCTCTCATCTGTGCGGATGAAACGACAGTGCAAGTGCTCAGAGAAGAAGACAGGCAGGCGCAATCCAAATCCTACATGTGGGTTTATCGCAGTGGCGAGTATACTGACAATCCGGTGGTGATTTACGACTATCAGCCGAGTCGGGCGGGCGCCTGTGTACGTGATTTTTTAACGGGTTACGTCGGCTATCTGCTGTCAGATGGCTATAGTGCTTACGACACACTCAAAGGGGTCACACAAGCCGCCTGCATGGCCCATGTCCGCCGGGAATTTACCGATGCGCAAAAGGCCTCACCTTCAACGAAAGCAGGTAAACCGGAAAAAGCCCTGACCTTCATTGGCAAGTTGTACAGCATAGAGCGGCGAGCAAAAACCCTGTCAGCAGAAGCGCGGCAACAACTCAGAATGCAAGAAAGCCTTCCTGTCTTGAATGACTTCAAACAGTGGCTGGATAGTCAGCATGTGTTGCCCAAAGGAGCGCTAGGCAGAGCCATCATCTATGCAAAAAACCAGTGGCCGAAGCTGCTGACCTACCTTGATGATGGCAACATCAGTATTGACAATAATGTGACGGAGCGAGATATCCGGCCGTTCACGACAGGCAGAAAGAACTGGATGTTCTCGAACTCAGTGGGTGGAGCGAAGGCCAGTGCCAACCTGTATAGCCTGGTGATGACGTGTCGAGCGAATGATATCAACCCTAATTACTACTTCCGGCATCTGTTTACAGAGTTGCCCAAACGTTCGGTGGGCGATGATATGTCGGGCCTGATGCCTTGGAATGTTGATCTGAGTGGCATTGAGTAGGGCTTCACTGCTTTATTGAGCGCTTACGTTGAAGCGGTACACCGCCAGTTCCGCAAGCTGACCAAAACCAAGGGCGGCTTCGCTAACGAAACCAGCTTGCTAAAGCTGCTCTATGCGGGGATGTTGAAGGCTTCTGAGAAGTGGACGCATCCGGTACAGAACTGGAATCTGACGTTATCCCAGTTGAGCATCCACTTCCCGAATAGGGCAGGGCGGGATTATACTTTCTCGCTCTGCCTTTTATCACCAGATTCCACCCCAAAAAACATCTCCATTCGGAAGTCATCACTCCAGCAGGAGCACTTTATTTTTCGGCGTTTACTGATTGATTTCGGGTGATGCTGCGCCATGTTCAGTGCTACTCGTCTTAGTAGAGCAAAAACTTCTGCCGCCTCTCTGTCTCCCAGTCGGCTGGCGTCTTCTCGGTATGTCACATCCAGCACCCAATGTTGTTGATTTTCAATGTGCTAATGCTGCCTCACCGCTTTGCCAGCCAACTCCGGCTCCACATCTAATGAGCTGACATAATAGTGAGTATCTAATGTCCCTTTTCCTTTGTGGCTGCGACTCCGCTCCACCGCGATGACACTCTTTATATCAGGCCAGAGTGAGCTTATCTCATCGGGGAGGGCCGACACCATCTGAAACACTGTCCTTTCTTCTCGCCGTCCATGATTATCATCTCGGGTAGAGTGGCTGGTCAGTCCTTCTCCATCACATGCCCAGTAAGGCTCAAATTGTTGCTGGATTGCCGTGAGCAATTTGGGCTGGTTTTTCTTTACCTGAATGACAAAGTCTGCACCTTTCTCTGTGATTTTCTTTAGGGTCTTTTTCTGGCAATGTAAGGCATCCATCGTCACGATAGCCCCTTTAATTTCAAGGCAATCAAGCAACTGCCTGACCGTGTCAATTTCTTCGCTTTTTTGCTTGGTCGATTGCTGGCAAAGGACGAGGCCTTCTCCGGTATCAAAAGCGCTGACCAAGTGCAGGGCCTTGCCTTTGCCCTGTTGATTGACGATGCCGCGAAGGGTTTTACCATCAAAGGCGATGATGGGCTGACCTTCGCTTTCCCGCTTAGCATTGACCCAAGAAAAGAGCGACTCTACCAGCACTTCTATCTTGACGCCTTTAACGATACGCGCGATCGAATGTCGGGTGGGAATACCGTTGTCAAATGGTCGATACTTGCGCAACCAATCAAGCTTATTCACTCCAAAGTCCTCGATTTCTTGCCAGCCTTCGCATCCTGAAACGACCGCAGCCATGACGAGAAACATGATATCGACGAGGTTATGTTGACGGTTAACGTGGCTACGAGGGTCTTCAATAAGGGATAAGTGAGTAAAAAAGTCCATGTCAGCAAAGCTCATAAAGGAATGAATAACGATCAGATCGCTGTAAAATCAGAAAGTTCCATTAAAATTCAAAGTATGATCCCGCCCTGCCGAATAGGGTCGATCAATATGTGGATCTGTGACTTATGCTGACACAGAACTATGAACAGCCTCCCCGCTTACGTTTTAACTGGTCGCTGAATTATCTGTATGATTAATCAACCAGAATACTTCTGTATACATTTTGCTCCAGATGCCTGATTTTATAATAATTATCATTGAGTTCACGAACAGTGCCAGCAGCCATAAATATGGTCCCGGGGGAAGTTCCAACTGAAAATGTTTTTTGAATTGAGTCTCGCCCTGTTAATGATGACTTGACTGAAAAACTTGAGTTTATAAATGAAAAATCGCTCTCATTTAAATCCCTTGAAATTTTCCCTTCAACATTTGACCTGAGTGAAACTCTCATCATGTTTAACTGATGATCCATTGGTTCATAATCATAATCTCTTCCAAGGTGATAACACTTGACAGATTCATTAATATGATTACTTCCGACTGTTGCGTTAAATAATACCGGGCAAATACCACCATGAAGCCTGCTGTTTATCTCAATAAGCACCGGACCGTCTTGATCAATCATCAGCTCTAAGTGTGAGGGACCAAATTTAATCCCCAAAGCATCAAGGCACTGCTTAGAGTACTCGATAAGCATCTGATACTTTGTATCTTTAATGTTTTCCAGCGTCATGTAATCAAGCAATGGAACACCCATATTTTCTCTTCTGACTTTCCATATTTCAACCACATGATGCTCACCAAAAGATGAAACTGTATTTACGATAAACTCCTGACCGATAATTCGTTCTTGAACCAAAAGACTATCAATAATATTCCCATAAATATTTTTACCACCAACAACTTTAACTAAAAAGTCGCTCGCCACAATTTGATTATCAAAACAGGCTGTATGGTTTACGCCTGTACCGACGACAGGTTTTAAAACCAAATTCTGATGCCCCAAATTGTCTGCAAACAGCATCAGTTCATCCTCATTATGAACAAGTCGCTGGCGGATCGATCTGATATCAGAGTTTCTTAATTTTTCATGGGTACAGAACTTGTTAATTCTAACTTCCGAGTCATAATCATTCGCTTTCTCTGGTAAATATTTATTTTGCAAGAAATCTGTATACTCAACCGCCGGGTCTGATCCTGCTATGAAATTCTGAACTGGCTCAGATTCAAGAAATTCAAATAAAGAAACATCATCTTTGAAAAATTTTTTATCATATAGACTTAAATTTTGCATTCTGATGAAATAAATTGGCATGTCCAACTTAGTTTGAACATGTGCAATTTTATAGCCTAAATTTTTAAAAAGTTCAGGATAATAAGAACCAGAAGAAAATCCATCAATAATTACAATCCAACCACTCATTTCAACCTCATGATTGACCAATCCGAACAGACATGTTTAGCGCAGGAAACAATATCTGGCAAACCAAAATCAAAACTCTCAAATCCTTCAGTTTTAAAGCTTTTTCTCAGTTGTTGATCATATCTTTCCTTCATATCTGGACAAATGAACACTATCGGTAATTCGCTATTTAAAGATTCATACTTAGATACTAAATAACCAGCACCACTTGTGTAGCCAAAAAACAATGCTGTCTCTTTAATTAAATCAAGGGTTGCTTTTTTTATATAAGTTGACGATAAGTAGTGGACCCGATCATACAAATTATGGTTCACATTCTTAGGCACAATCGCACTTCCAATTCCTGATATATCTCTGATACCATTCTCTCCACCAAAAATTACACTACCAACTAGATCGATACCGATAAGTTTTGTATCAGGTTCTGCATCAGACAGGCCCTGATATATTCCACTCGTTGAAGCACCAGAGCCAACAGCACCAACCAATTGAACCGCGCCCAACTGACCAGCAATAAATTTTCCAATCGCTTCATAGCCTTCACTATGCTCCGGTGAATCATACTGATTTAACCATAGTCGAGTCTCTGGCTGTTCAGAGATGTACCGCGTTGTAAAATCAATACGCTCATTCTGACTCAGTTTATTATCAGAAATTTTAATAACTTTTGTTCCTAATGCTTTCAGCATCATGCGAAAATTTTCATCGACAGATCCATCGATAATAATCGTGGATTTTAATTTCATCTGTTTTGATACGATCGCAAGTGACATTGCATAAGTACCACTCGATGTTTCAACCAGTTCATGAATCGTCGGATCAATCTTGTTCTCAAGTATCAACTTATCAATCACGAACTTTACACTTGGAACCTTCATATATTTAAAACTTAGAGCATAAATTTTATTTGAAACCTTTATCAAATCAGGTGAAGAATAGTATTCAAGTGGAGACTGATACATATTATACCTTAATAGAATGGAAATAGGAGTAAATATTTAACCCACGTTTATATAGTTCATTTTGAATAGAGTTCGTGAGCTGTTCAGATTCTTCGTTAACAGGGAAATATAAGAAAGCAACAGTACCAGAATGAGCAACACTAACACCAACATGGAACATTTCAGAAATTTCTATCAGCTCTTTCAGACAAGACTTATTTAATACCCTCTGATTAATCTGAGAACTTTGCAAGCTAAAATTATAGAGTTTATTGATCGATAACTCATTTTCAGATAATAAGGTCTTCACCATATCATCAAAATTTTTAATTTCGTTCTCAGAATATTCTATTTCACTATTGCTCGTATCATGAAAACCGCCATCATCAACAACAATAAACTGAAGATTTGGTAAGTTGATAAACCCAAGCAATATACATTCAGATTGCAAAAAGATAGAAGGCTTATAATAAAGAACCGGATCTGAACGTTCTATATTTTTTAAAATATTTAAAATAACATCATCTCTATCGGGTAAAGCATAAAGTTTAAAGAAAGCACGACAGGTAGCAACAATATCAGCAGAAGATGTTGAGAATCCTTTCGATGGTATAATATTTGATGGACTATCAATTTCGACGACTAAATTATCTTTGATTCCAAACTTTTTTTTAAGCATATGGATCGCTTTATATGCCTTCAAGTATTTATCTTGGCGCACATGTTTATCAACCATAAAAATCTTTGCAGTTCTTTTAGACTGCACAGGCACTGATACCAAGAAATTCACCAAGTTTCCATTTATTTTTATTTTCCCCTGAATAAGTTCACCAATCGAGATTGGACAGCTATGTTCAACACCATTTATGATGTATGCTTCCGCTAATATTTCACTAGACAAAATTTAACTCCAGTATCAAATTGAGTGCTATATTTTATTCTCATCGTATTAACGACATAGTATTATCTAATTATTGCAGTGCGAACACTTTGAAAAGGGATGAAATATATAGCACCAACTATCAATGACATAAATACAAATAATAACAACGTATTCAACCAACTTCCTGTCAATGCATAAGTAAGAACAATGAGTGAAACTCCAATTAACTCAAACAGTTTGTTAATTTGAGTAAACTTACCCATGTTTTTACCAGAATTTAGATTACTCGTTAAATTTTGATTAATCACGATGCTTGTCGGTAACATTAATCCAGTTCCGATGCCCATCATTAATGATGAAAATCCGAAAACATAAGATTCGTAATGGAAATATAGCAGTGAGAAAAAGCAAATCAGACTAATCAACGAACACAACTTACCAACTCCCATAAGGTAATAACTGTTCGTTAGTGAAATTTTTGTTTTCGAAATAATTAGACGGATCGAGACAACACCGATTCCATAAAGTGACATCAGAAAACCGATTTCTTCTAATGAGCTACTTTTTGTGAATAAACTTGGAATAAATAAGAAAAAAAAGGCAACATAAACATACATATAACTACCAACAATGGTATTAATTAATGCTAGTTTTGGTATGCTAATTTTAGAATCAGAATTTATTGCTTGCTCTGTGATATCTTCACTTAAGACACGTTTTTTTAACAAAACAAACAAAGATAGTATGAACATCACCAGTAAACAAGTCATCACAATTGCACCTGAATCCAGACTATACTTTTCTTTTACCGAGAACAGTAATGGTGCCGACATTCCTGTAAAAGAGACAACAAAAGCTAGTGTGTATATTCCCTTACTACCAAAATGAATTTTACATAACTTAATACATCCAATATTTACAATGACAGAAAGTGTCGAAATTAATAGTGTCATGATAAACAACATATAGATGCTTAAATCGAACAGAGACACAAACAAAAGGACGATAAACGTTGATACTGCCATCACTTTTTCAACAGGCAACTTATCTACTATGGTTCCAATGTATCCTCCCAACAGGATTGGAACTAAAGAGAATAACACAGTCATCATTAAAACAGATTCACCCAACATAGGTGAATAACTGCTTATAGAGACTCTCATAAAATTATAAACTGAAAATGCTATAAAAAAATATAAATGCAGGATATACATAACTAAACCCTTTCATTGAAATGGAAGTAAAATTCATCTATTTTAATACAACGTTTGCGCTTGACTTTTTCTTTGTATTTTTCTAATTAAATGAACTCAATCGTATTATTCTGTGCATATTTATCAACATACTTTAAAACCCTTTCAGCTATTCCTCGTTTTCAATAATAATCCGAGACATATAAATCATTTAAAATCCAAAGCGGCTTTAATTTCACCGGAGAGGAATTAGGATATATTTAACTGAAGCCAACAATTAAACCATCAATCTCTGCAGCAGGAAATAGATAGTCATCTTTTTAAACCTGGCCTTTAAAAAATAAAAGTAAGCAGCAGCATCAGAGTTTTGCTGATAAATAATACGATATTGATCTGACAACGGGATCAACTTATCTATATCGTTCATCGTAAACTTTCTAATTTTCATATATTCTCCGGCATATAATGTTGGCAATCTTCATCAATTTTAAAAAAAGCCCTCATCAGTAAGAATTGAACGAATCATTGAATATGCACATTTTGCAGCTTTACCATTGCATCCTGCAATTCTAATCAGATTCTTATCTCTCACTATTTTAGGATATCCAGATTGTGTTAGAGTAAACATGCAGGGTTTAATTGCTACATTCTGAATGTTACTAAACTTTTCTTTAATGAAATAAATTGCATCTGCATGCTTATATTCCCTCGAACTTGAATTTCTAAACCAATCGATAATTGAAGACTTGGAATCGAGACACTCCGGCTGTATTTCCGAAAATCCTATTTTCAACTGACCAACACAACGAACTTTGTCATATTGGTATACACCGTAACATTCTGTAAATTTTTCATGAGAAATGGGTACTAAAAAACAAAAATCTTTAACTCCTGCATCATGTTCAAAGAAGTACAACGATTTCCCAGCAACCTTACCAATAGATAAGTCATCTAAACAAATATAAGCCCCCCTTGTATCAATTATGCGCTTACATACAAAAGTACGCATTTTCGACTGAACATAATAATGAGAAAACATTTTGCTATATTCTATGTTTGCTATGTTTTCAATAAATTTTACTCCATTTTCAACTGCCATACTTTTCAATGTATTGATGTAAAGCATCGGATTCAGAATTGCACCATTTCTAGGTGCTCCGTCTATACTCTCGGTGCTTTCCGCTTGTGCATGCAGCTTTTGCCAGGCATGTGTTGACTGATAAAAATTTACATCCCGGTAGAACGGACTATCCAAATTAACTGATATTTCTTTATTAAATTTATCAGATTCTTTAGCCATATCATTCCAATATGGATCTTGATCATCGAAATGCACAATCCTAGATTCATCAAAATGACTAGAATATATTTCATTTCTAAAAGCATATGGTGTTGATATATTTAAAATATTTCCGTATTTTTCAGACAATAAATAGGTAGCCATTGAACCTAAAATGCCATTGCCCAAAACTATGATATCATAAATCATAATTCAAACTCTAACTTAGAAAACTCATAATGTTCATAATTATTTAATTTATTATCACAACTTTTTTTTAAAACATAACTATATTTAGGTGCAATCGGGTATAGCAAATTTTGTAAAGTCTTATACACATCATCTTTTGTAATCTCACCAGCATGGATCATTCTTTGCAGATGCTTTAACTTAAGTTCACAGTCTTTTGCTATCTCCCTTATAGAAAATTGCCCTTTCTCCTGAACAGAAAGAAATAACTTATCCCCTAGTTTACCATTTGTTCTTTTATTTTCTATTTGATCACAGGATGTCAAAATATCATTGAGCAGTGAGCAAAACCTTCTCCCTTCAACCAAAAAATGCTCCAGGATAAAGCTTTGTTCAGAATATTCAGGTGCAAATTTTGCCAAATAAAATCGAATCGCATCAGAATTGTATTTCTGCGCAAGATCGATTGCCCAAATAGCATGTCCCTTACTGGTTGAAAATTTATCTGAATCCAAGTTATAAAATTGATTCGTATAAAATTCTGAGACTTTTGGCAGTTCCTTTTTAATACGTAATCCTGCTACTTGTAATGCCTGATGAAGAAAAACATAAAAAAATGAATTATCAAAACCTAAAAATTGTACATACTCCTCTTCACCTGTCATTTCGCCTGACGCTTTATTCAAAAAATAAAAGTGTCCAGGATACATCTCAGCCCATACATTCAAAACTTGACCTTGCAATCCCAAATCTTCAAGTTTAATTCCACGAGGTAGCTTATGTGATAATATTACCTTTGGTAATCGATTAATTAATATTCTGTCGACAAGTAATTTTAACCGTGGACGCATCGAGATATTTGATAAATTTTTTTCGATCTCTCGTCTGAACTCTTCTAAATCAATGACTAATCTTGGTTCATTTTTTTTAATTAGTCGTGATGGGTTGTAATTAATGAGATCTGTTCCATTGTTGGGAAAACCACACGTTTCACAAATTCCACCACAACACTCATCAAAACATTCTTTACATATTCCAGATATAAAGGACTCAATCGGATATTGATTCGTAATTGGGTCATAATAAACTTCTGTTTCAACAATTTTAATTTGTTCAGACTTATATAAATCACTAAAAAAACTTGTAACATAATCTTCATACTCTTTATCATGTTCTCCAAAGAGGTTAATATCAATCGAGAATGATTCAAGAACTTCAAGGATTTCGTGTTTTGACTTTTTAATTAATTCAGTCGGGAAAACATTTAACCGCTCAGCGGTTTTATCTACATAGGATTGATTATCATCAGTGCTGATACAATAAACGGTTTTTTCTTTACATTTTTGAATTCTTTTGTATATATCAGCGGCAAGATATGGCCCACTCATGTGACCTAAATGTAAGCTACCGTTTGGGGTTGGTGGTGGTGAAACAATAAACATCCTTGGTGAATTATTTCCACTAATCATTTTTACTCCATTTATTTTAATCACTGCTTTAAATACGATAGACTGAAATCACCGCTATTATCGGTCGCTCATCAAAAACTTTGATAATTTATCTAAAAGTCAATGTATCAGATCTTATTTTTTGAACATCTCATAAGTTTTCTTATGACCTCATATACAACACCTCTATCGTAAACCAGACTTTCCTTATGCTGAAAAATCTCTTACGACTTAGATACCGATCGCAATAAGCCGCTAAACTTTTGACGAGCGATCTGCAAAAAATAATGATTTTAATCTCCACCATTTATCGATGAATCCCTTCTATACGGTTTTACAGATGCCCCTCACGAAATCAAACAACACAACAACCAAAATGAAACAATGTACAGATAATAAGTCAACTATGTTAACATTTCCAGACATAAAGATGAATTAACCAACAAAAAACACACCTTATATTGACAATATTGTAATTAATAATGTGACTCTGCTTCCGTGGGTATCATTACTTGTCTTGAATGCGATTAAATACTTCTATCGGATGGTTTTCGACACCACCTCCCCTCCTTGAATACTCAGATCCATTTAATAAGCGCACCAAATATTGATTCAAAGTATTCAACCCTGTACGAAAAATTTAATTTATCTGAAAATAACTTTTCCTCTCCGATTTCATCGATAACTCCGAGATTCAGACCACCGAGGAATCAATTTCTGATGCTTTTTGATTGATTGTCAGAAAGATGAGGAAACTTTAGTTTTTTATATCACTATCAATTGACTTATTATTGATGTAACTATTTTTAATGTTCTCAGTTCACAGGATGAAAACGTTCACAGTGACGACTCAGACTATCCGCAGATAATATTCAATACTGTCTTATTTCATCAGTCGCCGTTGATAAACTCTTGGCAGGACGTCAGACAGCCTCAGCACCGCATCAGAGGCTTTCCTGAAAGTTAAATAGTATTTATCGTGACACAATTCACCAGGGCTAGAGCACACTTTGTAAAAAACGTTAACAAATGCCTATCATGCAAACATTTAGTATGTTTTTAGCTCAATTTCTATAGGCGTTAAAACGTAAAAGTGCATATATAGGCGTAATTATTGCCTCGGAATGCAATGTTGATGCGATTTAACAAAGTATGCTCCTGCCCTGCACAATTCACTGAGCCACTGATTCGAGGTCATCTCTATTGCAAAGCAAACCTCATCACTTTATATCGGTGACACTACCGACTCACTTTGTAGGTCGATAGAGCATTTTCAATCTGGCTTTCCGGCGTTGTATCAGCGAATAAATGGTAACCAGGTGCAACAATTTTCGAGAATGATTCAATACGAATCTCAAAAATGTTCTTTATCGGATACTTTTCATCAGCCAATTTGCGTAACTCAGACAAGTAGCCTTCCCACCGACTATCTTCCTGGTTTACAATCCTTGCACTTCCGGTAACCTTAAACCCGCGTTGTTCAAAAACATCAACGAAAGACACACAGACTTGAGGATTCAGCAGAATGTTTGTTTCGCTCCCTGGTGAAGCAATGTTTGCAATGAGCATCAATGTCTCATCTAAGAGCGTAAAAATCTCTTTCGGAGATACATTGGGTCGTGAATCATGTCCAACAGTCGCTAACCAGCACAAAACACTTCTGTCAGCGTACTCTTTCAGCTGCATTTTTCGTCTCCTGAGAATACCGTTGCATAATTTTTAATATCCGCTTCATTCATTGTCAAAAAAAAAAGCAGACAGACATCACACCTTCGAATAATTTCATTTCTACCCCCTGTATTGCCCCATTGCTGAACGGCAATGAAGCGGTTGAATCCCCATCAATGTGCACAGGAAAAACTACATCGCTCAGGACAAGACGCGATGAAGATATGTGAATCGGAGGTACATACGAATGATTTGCCGCAACACGGTGGCAACGTGGTTTCCCGTTCAGAGATTCGTCACCAGACAAGTGATTCAGCCCGACTGATTATCTGCGCGAAAAAAAGCCCCGAGTCTAACTCGGGGCCGTTCTTCAATATCAGCATGACTTTCTGCTATGCATGCAGCAGCGCCATGGATTCTCTGGCGATCACCCATTCTTCATTGGTCGGAATCACCATCGCCATAGGGGTATTGGGTTTAGTGATCACGCCTTTTTCGCCGAAACGGGCGTTAGCATTACCCGTGGCATCTTCGCGGTAGCCGAAAATTTTCAGGTACTTAAGCACTTCACTGCGTACCGGCAGGGAGTTTTCACCAATGCCGCCAGTAAATACGATGGCATCCAACTCTTCCAATGCCACCATGTAAGAAGCAATGTATTTCGCCACCCGGTAAGTGAAGATTTCGAAAGCCAGTTTCGCACCGGCATGGCCTTCTTCCATGGCTTCAACAATGCCGCGACAGTCGCTGGTTAAGCCGGAAACACCCAGGAAGCCTGCTTCTTTGTTCAGGGCTTGCTGCACATCCGCCTGACTCCAGCCTTTGTTGATCAGGAAATCCACGATACCCGGGTCTAAATCGCCGCAGCGGGTGCCCATCATCAGGCCGGCTGTTGGGGTAAAGCCCATACTGGTATCAACACTCTGGCCATTACGCACCGCACAAATCGATGCACCGTTGCCTAAATGCACAGTGATCACATTGGTTTTTTCTGCCGGTTTCCCCAGCTGTTTGGCCGCTTCCTGACTAACAAAGAAATGGCTGGTGCCGTGAAAGCCATAGCGACGGATACCCAAGTCCTGATAAAGCTTCTGAGGCAACGCATAGCGATACGCTTTAGCAGGCATACTTTGATGGAAGGCTGTGTCGAACACTGCGTACTGCGGCAGGTAGGGGAAAGCACTGATCGCCGCGCGGATGCCGATAACGTGCGCCGGATTATGCAATGGCGCCAGCTCACTCAGCGCTTCAATCTCTGTCAGCACATGTTCATCGATTTTCACAGTTTCACTGAAACGCTCGCCGCCATGAACCACACGGTGGCCAATGGCAATGATGTCCTGCTTCAGGCCCAGTTCATCGAGCAATAGCACCAGACGATCAATCGCCTGCTGATGATGATTGCCTGTCGCTTCCAGCGCAAAGCTGGATTTCTCACCGTCATAGTTCCAGCTGACAGAGGCATCGCTGAGACCAAAGCACTCCCCCAGCCCTGTCAGTCTTGCATCACCACTGACGGCATCGATCAAAGCAAATTTAAGCGAAGAGCTTCCGGAATTAATAACGAGTACAAGTGAATGGCGCATGGGGATTCCACCAGAAGATTGTCGGCTTATTTGGCACTCAGTGCCCCCTGACAACAGATGTTGTCGGCACAGATGCTAATAAATTGATGTGGAGCAACAGATTCATAGCATCTTGTGCTGCACCATAATACTCAATTTTTTTTGAATGATTCAACACAATATTCAAATTTAATGTAAAAATACAAAATTTTTTTGCAAGGAATCAAAAAACAGAGCGATAGTTCAACAAAGAGAAGAGATGTACATCCGCTGATCCGTCACGGGTATAGCGCCTAGTTCGCTTCAGACGAAGACAGATACCTTTGGTACATAGCCTCAACGTCGTTGCTGCACATCACATCCATATTGGCTTTCAGCATGGATAATGGCCAGTCCCACCACTTCATTTCCAGAAGCTTAGCCACCTCGCTGCCGTTAAACCGTGACTTAACAACTCTGCCAGGATTACCGACCACTATACTGTAAGGCGGAACATCTTTGGTGACCACTGCCCGCGCGCCGATCACTGAGCCATCACCTATGTGTACACCTGGCATTATGACGCACTCACTGCCGATCCAGACATCATTGCCGATAACCGTATCACCCGCTCTGGCAAAACCGGCTTTAACTTTGTCACCAAATTCACTCACCTCAAACGGGTAAGACGATATCCAATCGTGTCTGTGTCCCTGATTGCCTGCCAGCATAAAAATGGCACCCGAAGCGATCGAGCAGAATTTACCTATGATGAGTTTATCGACCTCACCAAAAATGCCGGATTCCCACACCGCTTTTGTGGAGTGATCGCCCATCAGGTAACGTACGCAATGATCTTCAAAGTGCTTGTCGTGGTAATAGCCGGAATAGTAAGTAAAGTCCCCGACAATAATGTTCGGGTTAGTCACTTTTTTATTCAGCTCATAACCACCAAGCCAGGAAGGAAAGATAGTCGCCATCATTACCTCATACTCAAACATGCGCAAAAAACTGCGACTTTTTATGTCAGTATAATGTAACTGTCTGGAAGCAGCCGCGCTATGCTGTCACCCAACTAAGACAACAACTCAGCAACGGCTGAAAAATGGCAGAGATTTCGCTTATGCGGATGACACTGACTCAGCAGCGATCATTTCACCGCTCCAGTCTTTTTTTGCCGTATTTTGTGAACCGTTACCCTGCCTGGACGCAGAAGGATCAGGATTCGTTTGCACCGCTGAATCCACATCAATGTCTTCATTGATGCGGCCTAAAGCGGCGTCCAGCTCAGCATCAGTCGGACGGTATTTAGACCTGTCATACATTTTGTCGAGCAAATCCATGGTGGAATGCACAGGTACTGGCGGGTTGTGCAAATACTTATAAATCTGCTTCGCCACTTTCTGAACATTCAAAATTGACTCAATGCCCACATGCTGAACCGCTGTATCCCGCTCTTTTTTGGCATCCAGATATCCCGAAGCAAACGCCACAGAAAACCAGATATACGCAACAGCGGCATCGGTCACATTGGTAACTGGCTGGTCATTGTTCAGATGCATTTTCCCCGCCAGATACTGGGCCTCCAGGTTGCCGAGCTCGGCCGCTTTCTCCAGCCAGTAAATGGCTCGCCGGCGATCTCGCGTCGCCCCCACTCCGGTCTGGAAACAATAGGCGACTTTAATACAGCCCATCGCATCGTTATTCACGGCCGACTTTAAACGCCAGAAAAAGGCACGACGCGGCGATGGGGTCGGATTCGACTCCACCACGTACCAGTCACCCAGAAACAGCTGTGCCGGCACATATTCCATTTCAGCCGCTTTGATCAGGTGGCCGACACCCGAAGTGGTATTGATCGCAGTACCATAGCCTCGGATCTCAAAACGACCGAGTTCAAACAAGGCCTCTGGTTCATTGTTGTTTGATTTGACCAGGCACTCCCAATAGCGCGACTTGGCCTCACCGTGAGGATCATCAACATCCTGACGACTCAACCGTGCCAACGCATTCTGTCCGATTTCATTCCCTAGTTCAGCAGCTTTCTGGTACCAGCCTAATGCCACACGGAGATTGCCAACTTCATTTTCCTTCGCTAACGATAAAATGCTGGGAATATGACCTGACTGCGCCTTTTTGACTTTTTCTTCGTGTTCAACAGCCTTTGCCTGTTCTAATACCTGTCGGTATTTTTCATCCTTGAGTGCCTGCTCTCTGGCAGCCTCACGAACGTCTTTCATCAGTGCAAAATACCGGGAAACCGCCACAATCAGCAATACAATGCCCAGGCAAACGCCTAAACCGAGTTGTGACATAACCCCTCTTAAAACAAATCTGTATTCTTTGTAATAACGGCATTTTGGGATAAATCTAAAGTTATATTTTCTCTGATTTTGAAGCTGGTCAGATCAGGGTACCGAAAACAGCACAAAAATCCCGGTTTGAGCAGAGATTCTGCGAAAACCGGGACAGAAAAATCACCAATGTCTGCGACGCTTAATCCAGCGAAATGCCGTTCACAGCCAGGCTGACTTCCACATTTCCGCGTACGGCATTGGAGTAAGGGCATACCTGATGGGCTGACCTCACCAGTTCAATGGCTGCTTGATCATCCATCGTCAGTTCAACGGACAAATCAACCGCTAACGCAAAAGCGCCACTTTCTTTAGCCAGTAACCGAACCTTTGCTTCTGTCGGTGCTTCACGCAAGCCCAGTTTCTGAAGACCCGCAATATGCAGCACTGCATTTGAGAAACAAGCCGAGTAACCCGCGGCAAAGAGTTGCTCTGGATTCGTAGCTTCTCCGCTGCCGCCAAGTGCTTTGGGATAGCTCAGAGAAACATCCAGCAAACCATCATCACTCTTCACCTGACCATTGCGACCAGCGCTTGCTTTTGCGGAAGTGGTGTAAATTGTTTTCATCAGATAACCTCTAACAATTAAGTTGTGTGCAATTTAATTTCACGCAATCTTATATCGATTTTCAGTTCGAACGCAAGTATATTGTGCGCAATTTAATTGAACTCTATCCATTCAGGAGATGGAACATGGCCAATTCCACTGAAATACCAGCCCGAGTCACACTGGATGACATGATCTGTTTTTCGCTGTACAGCGCTTCTAACGCCATGATCCGCGCTTATCGGCCCATACTGGATGCGCTCAATCTCACTTATTCGCAATACATAGTGATGTTGGTGATGTGGGAAAAAGAATGCCTGAGTGTCAAAGCGTTAGGCGAGAAAGTTCATCTCGATTCAGGCACATTAACACCGCTGCTGAAACGCCTTGAAGGGAAAGGACTGGTCAGTCGCAAACGCAGTGAAACGGATGAACGAGTTCGCGAGATCAGCCTGACAGATGCAGGCAAAGCCCTGCAGCAGAACGCGCAGCAAGTGCCAGCCGCATTGTTTTGCAAACTGGATATGCCGCTGGAAACACTAAAAGCCCTCAAATCCACCTGCGATACGCTCTATGCGCAACTGTCTGCTGTAGAGTAACGGGTAAAAAAAATGCGCAGCCAAAGCTGCGCATTCAGAGAGTCAGGGTTTGCTAAAGGTTTTAGTCAAACTCTTTCAGATTCTTCTCATAGGTATCGAACTGGGCGTGCAATTCTGAAGACGCTCCCCCTGTCATTTTGCTGACTACAAGAATGGCAACCGTAGCAAAGACAAATCCGGGAACAATTTCATACATGTCGAAGATGCCGCCTGTCAGTTGTTTCCAGATAACCACGGTCAGGGCACCGATAACAATACCCGCCAATGCGCCGTTACGGTTCATTTCTTTCCAGTACAGGCTCAGCAGCAGAGCAGGACCGAATGCGGCACCAAAGCCCGCCCAGGCGTAAGACACCAGACCCAGCACTGTGCTGTCAGGATTCATTGCCAGCATCAGTGCAATAATCGACAGTACGATAACCGCCACACGACCCACAGTAACGATTTCTTCTGTTGAGGCGTTTTTACGGATCACTTGCTTGTAAAAATCTTCAGCCAGCGCGGAAGACGACACCAGCAACTGGGAGTCAGCCGTACTCATGATCGCCGCCAGAATCGCCGCCAGCAGGATGCCGGCCAGCACTGGATGGAAAATGGCATTCACCAGCAACATGAAGATTTTTTCACCATCTGCCAGATTACCGCCCAGCTGGTTATCGGCATACAGAATACCGACCAGACCCACCAGGATCGCACCGGCCATAGACAGCGCCGACCAAATCACAGCGATACGACGCGCCGTTGTGATATCACGGTTAGAACGGGTGGCGTTAAAACGTGCCAGGATGTGAGGCTGACCAAAATAACCCAGGCCCCAGGCGGCCAGAGAAATAATACTGATTACCGTCAGCGGCTCACCTTTCACGTCGTTAAACAAGGTCATTAATTCCGGGTTCTTGGCTTCCAGAGACGCCGCCAGATCGCCAAAACCGCCTTGCATTGCTGCGATAGGCACTATCATCAGTGCCGCCGCCATCAGCAGGCCCTGCACCAGGTCAGTCCAGGATACCGCCAGGAAGCCACCAAACAGGGTGTAAGACACTACGCAGAGCGTACCAATCACAACGGCAATTTTGTAATCCATACCGAATACGGTTTCAAACAACTTACCGCCTGCCACTAAACCTGAACTGGTATAGAAGAGGAAAAACAACAAAATGAAGAAGGCTGAAATTGTCTGAATGAGCTTGGAGTTATCTTTAAAGCGGTTCGACAGATACTCAGGAATGGTGATCGCATTTTCAGCGGTAATGGTATAAGTACGAAGACGCTTGGCACAAATCAGCCAGTTCAGGTAAGTACCTAACAACAGGCCACCCGCCAGCCACAGTGATTCGATACCCGCTGCAAAGGCATAGCCCGGCAATCCGAGTAATAGCCAGCCACTCATATCAGAAGCACCGGCAGACAGTGCCGCTGGCCAAGGCCCTAGCGAACGACCACCAAGAAAGTAATCAGATGAGTTGGCAGTACGTTTATAGGCGTAATAACCGATTGCAAGCATAGCAATCAGATACACGATAAACGTGCTTGTGATAGCAAAGCTATTTTCTATCATGTTTGAGTTCCCTCATTATTGTTGCTCCCGTCATTGCAAGAGCTTATTGAATGATGCTGATTTAGTTCAGCCTCTGTGCTGACTGGGTTCTGCTCCACCTCGTACAACGTACCTGAGAGTCCTTGTTAAAAAACCGCCAATCCATCGATTGACGGTTCAGGTCACGAGTCACTGGTAACAGTCACCATCAACATTAATGTGCTTCTTCGCCACTCCCCAATTCCAACAGCGTCGCGTTTCCGCCCACCGCCGTGATATTGATGGTACGTGTTCTTTCAGTTACGAAACGCAGCGAATAAGTCGGGCTGCCAATCACAGGATAAGATTCAAAATCCGACTCTGCAATCAACTGGCCCAGCAGCCCGTCACGGGCAGCTAAATCACGGGACAGCGACAAAGCTGTCTCGCGCTTTCCTGCAAACACCACACCGGCAACACCAGCATGGCGTACTAACACGTCAAGTTCGTTAGTGCTCACTGACTGTACAACGCCTTTCGGAAGTTCAGCCTTTTCCAATTCAGTGACAATTTGCTGAGCTGATTTCTCGTACCCTTCCGGCAGAGACAACAGCACAGTATTCCCGGTTACCAAAGCGGCCGTCAGTTGGCCGGCAACTGCCACCAGAGGGGTTGTCGCTTCGGCTGTGACCACAAAAATACCGCGGCCGGCGCAATACAGTTCATTGGTTTCACCGGTTGGCCCTGGCATTAATTCCGTTTCTGCCACATGCTCGTTGGCATTGCGGCACTGAAACGCCACCATAGCTGCCACTTCCGCGTCGAGCGTGCTGCTCCACTGAGTCAGCTTAGTAATACGTTTTTCATAGCCCTGGCCATTCCAGTTTTCCCAGGCTGCATTGCTCTGATCGACGAGCGCTTGAATACTAGTTGTCATCTTTCTTTCCTTCCCAATTCCGGCAGCCATTACGCAGTGAACACATCTTTAGTGAAGCGATACAGGTAGTGCGGGCCCCCTGCTTTCGGGCCTGTACCAGACAGACCCTGGCCACCAAATGGCTGAACACCCACCACAGCACCAACCTGATCGCGGTTGATGTAGCAGTTACCCACACGGGCACGGCGTTCAATATGGCTGTACGTACGCTCGTTACGGCTGTGAACACCCATAGTCAGACCAAAGCCTGTTTGGTTGATTTGGTCAATCACCTGATCCAGCTCGTTTGCCTTAAAGCGCACGATATGCAGAATCGGGCCGAAGTTTTCATTCTGCAGTACCTTGATACCGCGAATTTCAAACGCCGTCGGCAGAACAAAATCACCATGGCTGCAATCTGGGCTTATGCTGGCCTGAGCCACCATTTTGGCCTGATTTTTCAGCGCGCCAATATGGGTCAGCAATTTCTGCTTGGCGGTTTTATCAATAACAGGGCCAACATCGGTGCTGTGCAGTTCAGGACGGCCCACCGACAATTCGGCCATAGCGCCTTTGATCAACGTGATGATGCGATCCGCCACGTCTTCCTGTACAAACAGCACCCGCAGCGCCGAACAACGCTGACCGGCTGACGCAAATGCCGAGCGAACCACATCGCGCACAACCTGCTCAGGCAGTGCCGTACTGTCGACAATCATGGCGTTCTGACCACCGGTTTCCGCGATGAAAGGAACAGGATCGCAGTCACGCGCCGCCAGTGTGCGGTTGATGCGCTGTGCCGTCTCTGTCGAGCCGGTAAAGGCCACACCCGCAATACGTTCATCAGAAGTCAGCACTGAGCCCACTTCCGCACCACGACCAGGTACGAACTGGATGACACCCGCAGGTACGCCTGCTTCCAGCATCATCTGGATTGCACGGAACGCAATCAGCGAGGTTTGTTCAGCCGGTTTACACACCACTGTGTTACCCGCTGCCAGTGCCGCCGATACCTGACCCAGGAAAATCGCCAGAGGGAAGTTCCACGGACTGATACAGGCAAAGACACCGCGTCCCTGATACGACAAGGTGCGTGACTGGCCATCAAAAGCAACCACTGATTTGCCTTGCGCTAATTCCGTGGCCGCCTGATGGGAGTAAAAACGCAGGAAGTCTACCGCCTCGCGGATTTCGTCAATACTGTCCTGAATGGTTTTACCCGCTTCACGATGACACAGTGCGACCAGTTCACCGGTATTTTCTTCCAGCAGATCAGCCAGGCGCTGCAGGCAGGCACCGCGCTCTTTGGCAGGAGTGTCAGACCAGCCAGGGAAGGCTTCGGCGGCGACATCAATCGCTTTTGCTACCAGATCGCTTGAGGCAAAAGCCACTTCACCAACAGATTCACGACGGTCGTAAGGGGCCGTAACGTGGAAAATATCGCCTGACTGTACTTCGCCATTAACGATAGGGCCGGCTATCCAGTGATGCGTTTTGAATGCTTCGACCGAATCACGGAAAGGGGTCCATTCAGATTCGATCTCAATGTTAATACCGGCCGAGTTCTTGCGATCGTCACCAAAAATATCTTTTGGCAAAGGAATTAAGTGGTTATGCAGGGTTGGGCGCGAGCGCAGCACATCAACCGGGTGCTGTACCAGAGAGTCAATCGGACAGCGCGCATCAACCAGGCGGTGTACAAAAGAACTGTTGGCGCCGTTTTCCAGCAGGCGGCGTACCAGGTAAGGCAGCAAGTCTTTGTGGCTGCCGACCGGTGCGTAAATACGCACATTCACACCGTAGATGTCCATCACATGGTTATACAGTGCATCGCCCATACCGTGCAGGCGCTGGAATTCGAAATCGCGGTGTGTGGCCATCGCCAGAATGGCAGTGACAGTGTGTGCATTGTGGCTCGCAAATTGCGGGAAAATCAGGCCACGAACATGGGCAGACAGCAGGAAGCGGGCACACGCCAGATAAGAGGTATCCGTCGCCTCTTTACGGGTATAAACCGGATAGCCTTCATAACCGCTTTGCTGACACATTTTCAGCTCGCTGTCCCAGTAAGCGCCTTTCACCAGACGCAGTGGGATCACATCGCCCTGCTCTTTACTCAGCGCCGCCAGCCAGGTCAGCACAGGCAGAGCACGTTTCGAATAGGCCTGCACAACCAGACCAAAACGCCCCCAGCCTTGCACTGTTTCTGAACGGTACAGTTTTTCAAACAGTTTCAGCGACAGTTCCAGTCGATCCGCTTCTTCAGCATCAATGGTGATACCAACGTTCAGCGCACGGGCGCGTTTCAGCAGCTCCAGCACTGTGTCGTACATTTCTGTCAGCACACGGCCTTCATTGGACACATCGTAGCGCGGATGCAATGCCGACAGTTTAATGGACACAGTCGGGCAAGGTGAGTTGGAGTGCTTTTTATTATCCAGACCCACAGCCTCGATAGCTTCAATGTAATCATTAAAGTATTTCTTGGCGTCGTCCTGGGTCAGCGCCGCTTCGCCGAGCATATCAAAGGAATACGTGAAGCCTTTATCACGCTTGGCCTGACCGTTCTTCATCGCTTCAGCGATGGACCGTCCCAGTACGAACTGGTGACCCATGATTTTCATGGCCTGATGCATCGCCTTGCGAATAACAGGTTCAGACATCTTATTGGTCAGACGGTTGATCACCCGGGCCGGGCTGCCATCTTCCTTAGATTCCATGCTGACGACTTTACCGGTCAGCATCAGGCCCCAGGTAGAAGCATTCACAAACAGGGAATCAGAGTTTTTAAGGTGAGACTTCCAGTCCGCCACGCTCAGCTTATCGCGGATAAGTGCATCAGCAGTGGCCGTATCCGGGATACGCATCAGGGCTTCGGCCAGACACATCAGCAGGATGCCTTCTTTGGTGTCCAGGCTGTATTCCAGCAGCAAGGCATCGATCATCTGGATCGCGGTACGATCTGCGCGCACCTGCTCGATCAGGCGTGTTGCCTTCTCGACAGTGAACTGGCGTTCTTGTTCAGAAGGCTCAGCCAGGGACAACAGTTGTTCCAGCCAGGCAGATTCTTCTACCGAGTATAACGGTGAAATCTGCTGCCATAGTGCATCTAAAGGTTGCTCAATAAAAGATGGCTGAAGGGCATCTGCCGCATTGAACATAGTCATTCCCTCAATATAGTGGACCTGAATAACCATCAACACAGTTTGTCATGTGATTCAGGATAAATGTTACACCAGTGTTACTTTAGTGGGGGATTTTATTTCGTACCTGTCCCAGAGTCTTACCAAAAACTCCGATAATTTATCTAAAAAGTCCGCTTTATAACAAAATCAGACCCAAGTATTTAGCAAAAAATACTGTTTTCTATTTAATTGATGTAAGAAACAGCAAACAGTCGGTTCTGATGCCCGATCCCCTTATCAAATGATAGGGAAAGTCATAAAACTGTGGTTGAAAATAGTGAGATAAGCAACTATCGGCTAGAGGCAGTCAGCAACGTCTGTGCTGACAGTTGAGCGAATCCGGCTATCAGCTCCACTGACGGCGGTACTTAGCGGGTGACACCCCGAAATGGCGGGAAAAGGCCTGGGTGAAATTACTTTGGCTTGAAAATCCACACGCCTGAGCAATCTGGGCCAGACTCAGGCGCGACTCTTCCATCAGATGACGGCACAGCTCCAATCGCTTTTGCAGCACATACTGGTGCGGCGTGACACCGGTCTGCTCTTTAAAAACAACGTGAAACTGGCTTTCACCAAGGAAAACCAGCCCTGCCAGCTGGGCGACAGTGATCTTGCGCGAAAGATGCTGATGGATGTAATGATCAAGAACATCCATGTTCAGGCGCGGCAGATAGCGCTCAGACGCCAGCGGCTTGAAATGTCGCTGCAAAACACACATCAGGGTATCAGTACAGGCTTTACTCAACAGCCAGTCGTCCGGGTTACCGAGCATTTCTGCTGAAAGAGCGCGGATCAGCGTCTGCGCCTGGTTATCAAGATGAAAGTAGGAGGATTGCTCGAACAGCCTCTGCATGCGCTCGACGCCATAGTCGGGTACAGCGTCACTGACAGACACATTCAGCACCAGAATCTCATTGTTGCCCACACCGGAAAAACCATGTTCAGATTCTGCCGTCACCAGACACCCCTGCCCCGGACAGACCAGACTGCCATAACCTTCAACTTCAAACTCAGTTTGCCCGGACAGAGCAATCACTACCTGATTATATCCATGGTTGTGATGATCCATCTGTTCAGGCAACTTCATGATTTCCGCCGGTTTGAACCCTGACGGATGGGTACTATCCTTCATCTGTTCTTCCTGCGTGAATAATTGAGGTATGCCATCTGGCGCGATATAAAGGCGAATCATAATAGATAAGCCCCGACAATGAAAAGAGGCTGGCTAATTTCTGTTGATCTCGCACCAGGCCACCTTGATCATCTTTCCAGCGCAACAGCCCGATTTCGATCAAAAACACCTCGGAAGCGTGATCAAGACTCAACTTTTTACGGTCAATGTCATTTGGATTTTATCCCGCTGAATTTTCAGCCACCACAACACCTTGCCTCCGCGCTGAAAGGGAAACGGGCAAGACGTTTGTTTTCTCGTGCAGAGAAAACAAAAATACCATTAAAAATCAATACAATATAAAAACAACTCTTGATTTTTTATCCGATCTGATTGCTTAGCCTCCTTCCGAGATGAGCAATGGAACAGCTTTTCAATCAAACCCGCTTGATCATACTTTCAGGGTTTGCGGCAGATGGTGTGCTCTGGTTTGTCAGATTATCAAGGATCCTGCTTGATCATCTTTCCAGTCAAAATGACAATGGCCGTTATTTATCCTTACTTGATCATCTTTCCAGTGTAATCGCCCTGCTTATATCGGCTTGTAACAGATATTTTCCCATCCTTTACTTTGCGAGCAGCGAAAGGGAACAGAACGAAAAAATGTTACAGATAAACCGGTTAGTGGCTGTTGCCTGAACCGCTTTGTGATAAAACGTATGGCTGTTTACCCGAGTGGAAAGAACACGTAATGGACGAATTTCTCACGCAGCTTTCATTTTCATTTACCGTTACAGGCCCTATTTTTATCATGCTGGCGTTGGGAATAGCCTTAAAACGCTGGGGAATCATCAATGATGCCTTTACTCAGGCCGGTTCCAAGCTGGTGTTTACCGTTACCCTGCCCACATTATTGTTCCTCAATCTGGTCAATGCTGATGTACACCAGTTGGGCAGCGGGGAGCTCTTTATCTTTGCCGCGTTAGCTAACATTGCGATATTCCTCTTATTTGAAGTGATTGCCGGAAAGATGATCAAGGAGCCATCTGAACGAGGGGTTGTTGTTCAGGGCGCTTTTCGAGCCAATACGGGTATCATAGGCCTGGCTTATGTGGCAAATGCGTACGGCGAACCCGGCATAGTGGTCGGTGCCCTCTATGTTGCCGTGATCACTGTGCTTTATAACATCATGGCCGTGATCACGCTCAGCCGTTCCAGCGCTGCCAATGCTTCCCTTGATCATCGTTTCGTCGTGAAGTCGATCATCACCAATCCCTTGATCATCAGTATCTGCAGCGCTCTGCCTTTTACTTTTCTCGATCTCCGGCTGCCGGATGTTGTGATGCAGTCGGGCCGGTACTTTGCCGACATGACATTACCTCTGGCGCTTCTGTGTACCGGTGCCAGCCTGGATCTGCGACAGCTGAAACAGGAATCAGGCAATGCCAACCTCTCAACCAGTGCCCGTTTGATCATCGCTCCGTTACTGATCACCTTCGCTGGCTACTGCTACGGTTTCCGAGGCACAGAGCTGGGCATTATCTTTCTGATGAGTGCTGCCCCGACAGCCGCTGCAAGCTACGTCATGGCACGGGCAATGGGGGCCAACGCCAGTCTGGCGGCCAATATCATTGCGATGACAACACTTGGCTCTATGTTCACCTGCAGCCTTGGCCTGGCTTTGCTAAAAACAGTCGGAATTATCTGATTTATGATCCAAAAATAGAATTGATAATCACTCTCATTTGATATTAAATAAGAACTATTCCTATTCAGTGTCGTTTGAGTGTGACCATGACATCTCAGGTTAAATCCGCGCCTTTCCAAAAACTGGGTTATCGCTGGCGGCTCGCCAATAAACGCCTTGTGCTTCCCGTCTTGCTGATAGCCATGCTGGCAGCACCTGCGACTCGTGAGCTGACAGTGAGTGTGCTTGCTGATGCGTTCTGGCAGGTCGCCGCCTACGTCGCCATCACTCTCGCACTGTATCATTCTCTGTCAGAAAGGCTGAGCCATCAGTCCGCTTTAACCCTACGGCTAAAAAGCAGCCGGCGATATCAGGTTGTCTTTGCATCTGTTATGGGTGCCTTACCCGGTTGCGGAGGCGCAATTATAGTGATCACGCAATTTGTGCGAGGTCAGTTAAGCTTTGGCTCTGTTGTCGCTGTGCTGACAGCCACTATGGGGGATGCCGCCTTTCTTTTACTTGCGGCGAAACCGGCCACCGGACTGTTCATTATTATGATCGGTTTAGTGGTTGGCATACTCAGTGGATGGCTGGTCGATACGCTTCATGGCGGTGCCTTTTTGCAACCCCAAAACGCTGAAGCGACGGCATCTTGTTGTCGCACAACCTCATCCCGTTACCAGGCACCAGCGGTTCGATGGCAGGGAACCTTCTGGCAGTGGCTGCTGATTCCCAGTGCAGTGATCGCTGTAATGGGCTCGTTTCAGCTCAACACAGATGCACTGTTACATTTACCCGAGGGTAGCATCACTGTATTGGGGGCGTTTTTTGCGCTGATCGCCATGTTGCTCTGGTCACTTAGCCGCGACATCCAGGGTTATCAGGATGCCGTTTCCGAAGATCCGAAATCTGATAAAGCCAGCCTGTTTCAGCGTGTGGCTCAGGACACGAATTTTGTCACTACCTGGGTAATTGGTGCTTTCCTTTGCTTTGAAGTCACCATCAAGCTGACAGGCTGGGATATAGCAGCGTCTCTCAGCCATTGGAGCGCTGCACTACCGTTAGCCGGTGTATTAATTGGTCTTATTCCTGGCTGCGGGCCGCAAATTCTCATCACTAGCTTTTATCTTCACGGCGCGATCCCTATGTCGGCACAGTTGGGCAATGCGCTGAGCAATGATGGCGATGCGCTCTTTCCCGCCATTGCACTCGCTCCCAAGGCTGCGTTAATTGCTACTGTGTATTCCAGCCTGCCTGCCTTATTTGTTGCTTACAGTTATTATTATTTTTTTGAGTAGTATCACTTTTTACATTTACACTTACTGTCTGATTGCATATTTATGGGCTACCGACGTATTTATTCGAGATAAAACACAAAAAAAATCGACCTCTGGTCGATTTTTTATTATCTTATGCATCCAATTCTTATCGTTTAATAGCATCTGGTGTCATATTGCAAACGGTAATTAATCTCAGTTCACAACCATCACTTATTGTCAATAGGTGATTTCCCCCCTTAACGAAAAGAGACCTCTTCACTATAGTTGCAACTGTAGGCGGTTGAGGAAACCCTTTCTAAAATCGTCTGCAGTATCCTAACCGGATACATCCCAATGAGGTTCTTTGATATATACCCTCTTATCAAAGATGCAAACTTGATTGGATACCTCTTCTACACGTCGTACAGGATTGAACTCTTCGGAGTTAAACTCTTGTCTTTGCCGGCCAGTTTGGCCGGCATTTTTTTCTATTTTATTCCATACTTGTCTAATTTTTCAGTCAGCTAATATTGTAACATTCTGCGCTTCCATTAAACTCAGACCTAATCCACCCACCAAAATAATAAACTCTGGCGTAAAGCGTGAAAGATTCACTCGATCCCACTTTGTTACATATGTTTAATCAGCTTCCTGGATGTTGGGGTTGTAAAGATATACATTCTGTATTTGTTTATGCCAATCATGAATATGGAAAAATTATAGGTGTAGGGCACCATTTAGACTGTGCAGGACGCACAGATTTCGACATGCCAAGCCCCACCATTGAGTGTGCTGAAAGCTTCAGAGATCAGGACAATCAAGTCATGCTCAGCGGAAAACGCATGCGAGTACTGGATATTCACCCGTACTCTGATGGTAACTGGCGGGCGCACTTGTTCACGAAAATGCCATGGCATAATGAAGAAAATGAAGTCGTCGGCACCATCTTTTCCGGCATTGAACTGAAAGATACCGCAATTCTTGAAGTCGGTCATTGGATTTGCAGGGCTGCAGGCCTGAATGATCAACACCAAAAATCATTCAGCCTGGACCTTCATCGCCAAAAGGTGCAGCTTAATACGCGAGAATCTGAAGTCTTGTTCTTACTGCTTTACGGTAAAAAACCTCAGTACATTGCTAAGGTGCTCAATGTTTCAGTGAAAACAGTTGAAAACTACGTGATTAAGCTTCGCGAAAAGTTTAATGCTAATTCAAAAAATGAACTGATCGATTTAGCTTTAGATCTCGGCTTTGGCTCGCACATTCCTGAAAGCATGCTTACCAGTCAGCTATCCATCATTCTGAAAGAATAACCGTTACAGAAAGGCCACGAGCGGTGGCCTTTCTGTGTCTGTTTACGGCGCTAAACGGTCAATATGCCAATGATCAGCTTCACGCTCGTACAAGAAACGGTCATGCAGGCGATGCTCGCCACCTTGCCAGAATTCCATTGATGTCACTCTCACACGGTAGCCGCCCCAAAAAGTAGGAAAGGGTACTTCGCCTGCGGAAAACTTCTTTTTCATTTCCATGAATTTTCCTTCCAGTGCCTGACGAGCGGTTAACCTGGCGCTTTGCTTACTGGCCCAGGCTGCAATCTGGCTCTCTTTAGGTCTGGATGAGAAATATTTCATCACTTCCAGCGTGGTCAGTTTCTCTGCTATCCCGGTAATATGAACTTGTCGCTCCAGCGGGTGCCAGGGAAAGTGTAGGCTGATTTTATTATTATGCTCGATCTGAGATGCCTTTCGGCTGCTTAAGTTGGTATAAAAAACAAAACCTTGCTGATCAAAATGTTTCAGCAATACAATGCGCTGAAAAGGTTGACCCGTTGCGTCGACTGTTGCCACCGTCATTGCGGTAGGATCGGTCAGGCCCGCTTCGATAGCCTGCTGCAGCCAGTGATTGAAAAGCTCAATCGGTTGTTCCGGCAGATCGTGGCGGCGCAACCCACCCCGAGTGTACTCGCGACGAATATCAGACAGCTCCATTGTATTCTCCGTTTACTTACTGCCAGAGCTCACCAACACTATGGTTCAGTGAACTCAGGCTAGGACTGGTTAATGCAGCAAATTGTCCGCCTTAGTGTGTGGAAAAACAAGCACCTCCTGCAAAGTAAGCTGTTTTTATTGATGGTAAAAGGCGAGACAAGGATCAGGATCAATTTGATAACCATAAGCTTTAGTGCCTGACTGCGAAAGATGCTAATTTTGCACATTCCACTTTGACTTAAACAGAGCGCCGATTTTGCCAAAATCACGTACCTTGAGCCTGATTGCCGGACTGGGCATACTACTTTCTGTGCTTATCGGTTTCCTGACCCAGCAGCACTTTACGCGTACGATATCAGAACAAATTAGGTCTGATATCCGGTTACTCGGCGAGAAACTCGACCAGCGCCTTACCCGCTACCAGCAGTTACCCCAGTTGCTGGCCCATGATCCCAGGCTATTAGATTCGCTGCATGCACAATCAAGTCCTCAGCGCGAGCGCGATGCAAAAATGCTGCAAACCAATCTTCTGCTGGCTTACTGGGCAAAGACATTAAGTGCCGACACCATTTACTTGCTGAACGCCAAGGGCGATACCCTGGCGGCCAGCAACTGGGGACAAGCCGACAGTTTTGTTGGTAATAACTACGCTTACCGGCCCTACTTCAGTGATGCAATTAAAGGGTCACTCAGTCAGTTTTTTGCGCTTGGCGTTAGCTCAGGCAAACGGGGATATTTCTTCTCCGCCCCCGTTTTTAACACTCAGAAGCAGATAGAGGGGGTGATTGTTATCAAAATAGACCTCAATCTGGTCGATGAAATCTGGCAATACAAAGAACTGGAGTACGTGATCAGCGATCCTCAAGGCGTCGTTTTTTACAGCTCAATTGACACTTGGCTATACCACAGCCTGGTGCCCTTATCAGCTACACAGCAGCAGCAAGTAAGAGAAAGCCGCCAATACGGTAATGCTTCATTGCGTCCTCTGACCCAGTTTCCAAGCCTGACAGTACTGAATACAAACCAGCAGGCTGAAATATACCTGCCGCAACGGCAACGCAGCCAATCCTTTTTGCTGGCTCACCATGATATGTCAACGGCAGGCTGGGTAATCTATGGCTTTACACCCAGCATGCATATCTATACCAATGTATTTGAAAGCATTCTTCTGTTTATCGCCTTTTACGTGCTGCTGATTCTTGTCATGATTTACTGGTGGCAGACAGTCAGTGCCAAGCAAGCGCTATCGGAACTGAACGACACGCTGGAGCATCAGGTTGCAGACAGAACCCAACATTTACATCTGGCTAACCAAGAGTTGTGGCACACTATTGAGCAATACGAACTGACTCAGGCACAACTGAAAGAAACACAAACCGAATTGATCCAGGCCGCCAAGCTGGCCATGCTGGGCGAGCTCTCAGCCAGCATCAATCATGAAATTAACCAGCCACTGTCAGCAATGCGTACCTACTGTGAAAATGGCCTGAAATTGTTAAAGAAAGAACGCTATCAGGAGGTAGCCAGTAACCTTGAACAGGTCATTGATTTAAACGAACGTATTTCCACCATTATTGCTCGCTTCAAGATATTTGCCCGTAAAGGGCAATCACTCAACAGCAGTACCGATGCCGCCCAATCGATTCGCAATGCTATTCAACTGATGCATGCACCGCTGACCAGACACCAAGTCGCTCTGCAACTCAATCTCACTGAAGATGTTTTTGTCCGCATCGATGCGGTGCAGTTTGAGCAAGTAATAGTGAACCTGCTGCAAAATGCCATTCAGGCACAGGAGCTTGTCGCCGATAAGAAAATCGGTATTACTCTGCATGCCGGCCGCCAGCGCGCTGTCATTACCCTTTGGGATAATGGCCCAGGCATGGATGACACGCAAAAACAGCGGATCTTTACGCCTTTTTTCAGCACCAAACACGATGGGTTAGGGCTGGGGCTGACTATATGTCGCCGTATCCTTGATATGTTTTCCGGCAGTTTAACCGTACATAACCACACAGGCGGTGGAGCCGAGTTTCAAATCAGCCTGCCACTGAGCAAAGAGGAACCAGCATGAAACCTCCAGTCATCTTTATCGATGATGAAAAAACTATCCGGGATTCACTCGGACAAACTCTCGAATTGGAAGATTATCAGGTTCAGTTGTTCTCCAGTGCCCGCCAGGCGCTAAGCGTTTTCGACAATCAGTTTCCCGGCGTCATCATCACAGATATTAATATGCCAGGCATGGACGGTATGACGTTTTTGCAACAAGCATTGGCGATTGACGCAGAGCTGCCGGTGATTATGCTGACAGGGCACGGCGATATTTCTACCGCCGTTGATGCCATGCGGATCGGCGCTTACGATTTTCTGGAAAAACCATTCTCGACCGAGCATCTGCTTGATGTGGTAAAGCGAGCTTGTGACAAGCGGGAACTGGTACTTGAGAACAGAGAACTGAAAAGAGAGCTGGCATCGCAAAGTAGTCCAGGCCCTCGTATTTTGGGTAACAGCTTAGCCATTAAACAACTTCGGCGAAGCTTATATCAGCTGCAGGCGGATGAATCGACTATATTGCTGGAAGGCGAAGAAGGGACAGGCAAACGCATGGTGGCACAGTTTATTCATGACCACAGCCCCAGGCAGCATCTGCCTTTGATATCGCTTAAGTGTCAGGACCTGACTGAACAGCAATTTGAAGAGTTGTGCTTCGGGCACGCCAGCTATGCCGGAAAATGGTCAGATGCGACAGGCAGTACACTGTATCTTGAGAATATCGACCGGCTGGCTGCTGTATCGCAACAGCGATTACTTTATCAGCTTACACAACAAGACCAGCTCGCCGTAGATTCAAACCACAACAAGATACGCGTGATAGTCAGCAGCAGTCGCTCTCTTGATGCGCTAACCTCGCAAGGACAGTTTTCCCGTGAGCTTTTCCAGCACCTGAAGCAATGTGCTCTGTCATTACCCCCATTGCGTGAACGCCAGGAAGACATTGAATTATTATTTCAAAACTTTATTCGTACTGCGGCTTCCCGCTATAACATCGAAGCCCCCGTACTCAATGCCGAACAAAAAAGTAAGCTACTTGCTTACGACTGGCCAGGAAACGTGCGCGAATTAAGATCTGTGTCAGAAAGGTTGGTACTGCTTGGTAGCCATTTTGACCAACACCAAACACTCGATCTTGATGCCCCTCTTCCCTCATTGAGTGAACGTGTACACCAATTTGAATTTACCTTAATTAGTGACGCACTGCGCCGGCACAATGGCCGTTTAAAAGAAGTACAGTCGGAATTAGCGCTGGCAAGAAAAACCTTGTATGACAAAATGAAAAAACATGGCTTAGATAAGCAGGATTTCAAAGAGTAGCAGCAAAGCGACCTGAACCTGGGCCCGAACATCCTGATTTACAGTGTAAATACAAACCTCCGATGTCAGCAGTCAGTACGCTATTTACACTGTAAATCTCTCGTATCATACCTGGCTGCGAGTAGTGCTCAGTGGCTGACAAACAATCTTCTGTTTCTCTAAATGTATCCGGCAAGCTGTCATTTCTCGCTCAGCGACAAACTCTTTGTCAGCGATACGAACAGATACCCCTGGATATATCAAGCTACTCACTTCAACCTGAGCAGCAGAAAACTGCTGAAGGTAGCTTTGCTGCAAAGATTGGTACTGGCTTTTCATCTCAGCTAACGTCGCCATAAACTGCCCTTTACTGTCTGTCACTTTATTTGCTAATTCCTGAGAGCGTTTCTCTTTCGGAATTTTCGAGAGCTTCATCTGCAACAGCACAATTTGATGTAGTCGCTCTTCCTGATTTTTTATCTCAGCTTTCAAGGCGTCCATATCAGCCTTGAGATCATCAAACTGACTTAACAGTTTGATCTGGGTGTCAATGCCGGCCTCTGCCCCTAACACCCTGGCACTGACACCTCCCTCGGCGACAATCACCCCTCCGGTCACAGTACCGTGACGTTGCGCAGGATCGATAACCCTGACGACGCCTTGGGCTTTGACCATGCAATGTGCCAGATGCAGATGCAGCTCAGTGTCTGTGCCAGATTCAATCTGCGTGTACTGAGCGAACTTGGCCGAGACTTTCCCCAGCGCTTGCAAGTGACAGTATGCCGGTTTGCCATCCTGTAGCCGGCCTATCACACCGTTAGCGATCGTAATATTTCCACCGGCAGTCAACTCAGCAAGTTCCACCACACCTGTCACTGTAATATTACCGCCGGCTTTCACCTTCATACCTGAGCTGACATCACCAAGCACCAGTACCGCGCCGTTAAAATCGATATGGCCTGTAGTGACATCCACACTATCGACAGTTAAGAGGTCATCCACCGCCATGCCTGTCAGGCCGTGCCGCGGTGTTCCCTCTTTATCGGCAATCAATACATTGTGGTCGGAATCAGAAATCCGGGTTCCTAAACCAACATCGAAAGCAATGACTTTACCCGCAATCGCCTCAACCACGTTGCCATGGATATCATAACCAGGTTCACCAGCAGTGGGCGGGATGCGTCGCATCAGAGGCTGGCCGATTTCAACCGTAATCAGTTTACCCAGATCACGCATATCGACTTTTCCGTGATCACTGTCCTGAGGGGCAAGAATACGCTGAGAGGCATCCGCTACTAAAGGTTCAAAGCGGGTATCTGTACCAGCAACGGCTGGTCGGCCAGCCGCTATTTTCAGTGTGAAGGTTTCACCCGGATCGAGCTCCCAGGATTTCTGCAGGAGATATTGCAGGCGTTTTTTGCTGACACCACGCAGAATACGCTGCTGCTTCAGTGTGACTATCAGCCCTTGCGCTGTTAAACGATCGCCACCGTATGCACCAGTCAGAGTGACGTAAGCAAACATGCAGTCGTCTGAAATAGAGATTTCAAGCTCTACATCTTTTCGCTCTGCAATAATAAATGCCGACTGCCCAGCGTCTGATTTCGAATTGTTGTAATAGTCGATTGCATCTTGAATCGCCTCTTCGAGACGACTATAGGCATAGTAATCTGACTGCTCCAGTAACGATTCAATATCGGTACGCTGTAGCGACTGACAACTATTTTCCATTTGTTTGGATACAACCAGACGCAGTTGTGAGCCATCTGGCTCCAACATAAGCACTGAATCCGTCATGGAAGGCTCCTTCTTCCTGGCCTGTAGCCCGTTTGAGTGTAAATCTTACAGAAATTTCAACCGAGTAGACATAGAAGGGAGTCACACTTCGCACAACAAGCAACAGCAGGGCTTGTGGTTGGGGAGCAAGAGCGGAAAACAGGAAACCAGATAAAAAGCCAATAAGAGAATAAACCGCCACTCCTTATTCAACGTACCCACTCGGCGTACCCCAGCCAGAGTTATTGATGAATTGGAAAGAGAGATAAAGAATAAAGCGAACAAGGATAACCTTGCTCGCCCGCAAAAAGCGTCTCAAACAAAAATTAATCTATCCCTAACCAATTCAAATCATCATCTGTTAGCCAGTCATTTGGATGAAACTGATAAATACAGGGCAATTGAAGATCGTTATCATCAGATGATTCCGACGTCAGGTAGCCGTCAAGCATTCTCAGCCCCTGAACTTGCAACTGATAAGACGCAGATAAGTCTAACGGCACCATAGCTGAAAAATAGATGCAATTCTTACTTAACTTATTCAACCGCACTTTTAACCCCAGATTGCCACTTTCAGAAACCGCCTGCTCTGTCGTGCTATTGGCTTTTTTCAATAATCGCGCAGCAAATCCGCCAGCCACTAGGCTGAATGTCATGTTGGGTTTGGCAATGCGTACGCCGGGTTCCAACAAGGATCTCATTGCCTTGCTTTCTACCTTAACTAAACTCATATCCTACCCCTTAACGGCATTCTAATAATTATCCTGTACTTGCCATCAGCAGTACGTTTTTCATGCTCAGGTTAAATAACTCTAGTCTAATTTTGTGGTTTAAGTGGTAATACCTTGAACTTTTTTCAGTACTGTTTATCAGAATTTGTTAGTAAATACTAACCTTGTAATGCAGGAAATGAAAGGCTGAACCACCCCATCAGGAATAAGGCGCTAGTTAAGTTTAACCAGTATGCAGTAATTTACAGTGTAAATACGAGATGTGACCTATTTACACTGTAAATTGTAATCAATGAGGGAGATATTGCAGCGCATGACCAACAAAATGTCGCAAAAACTGCTCTGCCTGTTTACGGCCTGTAAAGCCAAACTGCTCCTGCAATTCAGCCCACGATTGTCGCTGAATCACTTTAGCCAACATCACATCAATACCGTTTTGAGCGGTAAGCTCTCCAGACTGAAGTCCGTGTTGCAGCCAGAGTGACAACTGGCCAACGAGTAAATCATAGCCAAGCCCTCCCTGAGAAAAGTGCATTAACTGGCGCTGTGCCGTGCTTGGTAACTGCGGTAATTGCGTTTGAGCCAGGCATTGGGAATATAAAGGCAAAAAAACCGCTTTATCAAGCAGCCGAAACTGTTCGCAAGCCTGGGCCAGGAAACTGAGCGAGAAGGAACATGTTGCCGTTTCAAACCAGGACCAGGACGCGTCGGATAATGGCAGCACAGACAACAGGGAATGACAGCCACTGGCACCGTCTTTAACAATCCCCAACCGAATTGGAACATAGCCAGCGCTGTGCCAGAACGGCAATAATTCACTGCTGGCTGCAAAGCTGGTACCCAAAAAGTCCAGCTGTTTATGCACCGCCCAGTCCTGAACCTGTGCCAGTAAGGCCGAACCTATTCCCATCTTGCGCGCACTATCGTGAACAGCAATACGTAAAATACGTCCACAATGCTGGCTGGCAGCCTCAGCCAGACCAAGATACGCAGCAACAGACTGCGCGAGCAAGTGCCCTCTGGGCCGGCGCTGGCCAAGACATATGGCTTGGGCAAGCTCAGCAGAGAAACCACCTTCACACGAAAGCAATACACACCCTACAATCAGCTCATCTTGCAGAGCGACAAAAATAGCTAAGTCTGGACCGTCCAGCAATTGCTTAAGATCGCTCGGTGAGGTCTGATAGTGTGCATTGACCAGCAAGCCGAACAACTGGGATAAGCTGTCCGGACGCTCAGCCAGCCATAGTGGCGATATCTGCTGATACTGAACATCCACGACAGACACAGGTTCAGCAATACAGGCCGGCTCGGCATCCAGCAACAAGGTCTCAAAAAGCCAATGTTCCAGCGGATCGCCCGCAGCCCATCGAATAGGGGATGTCATTGAGCAGGCACGCCATTGCGGGGTCATTGCATCCAGTACAGATGTAAACTTAATCGCGAACCCCCGTCCGGTACCTTCATAACCATGTATCGTCGATGCGAAGACCACCCTGGAATAACTCGACAGCATCTTTTGCAGCAACGGGGCAGGAATAGCCGCCGCTTCATCAACGATAAGCAGATCCGCAGAAGGGCGCTCTGCCAGCAAGGTATCAGGCGCAATAAAACAAAGCTGACTACCATCTCGTTGCAACTGATAAGACGAATCTGCAGCGAGCCCAAAGACGTTTGCCGCATGCTGAAATACAGTTTGGGCATTACGCTGACGAGGTGCTGTCACCAGTATCTTACGAGGCTTCTCCTTCATCAGAATACCCGCTGCGATACCTAAAGCGGATGATTTTCCTCGCCCGCGATCCGCGGTGATAACCAAGGGACGACGTCTGTGGCCTGTGACTACCCGCCGGATGGCTTCAACAGCATTGAGCTGTTCATCACTCTGGCACCCATAAGGCCGCTCAGCGATATCGCTAACTGCCGCAGATGCTTCAGGCAACAGAGGCAAACTGATCTTGCCATCGCGCCCGGGTTTTATCGTCAGTACATGATGGCTGGAAAGCTGAGATAAAAAGCGCTGCATGAAGGGAGACTGCCAATCGCTTGATCTGTCTTTGGAGCCGGGTAACAGCATCACCATAAGACCTCCGCCACGTATGGTGCCGGCCAAAGCGGCCATGGCCTCAATCGCTAAGCCCTGGTGCAAATCTACGGTCAGAAAATCACAGTCCTGACCTAACCAGGCTTGAGCTTTTTTGGCCGATACCGATGGCACGTTTGGCGGCGCCTTATCGCTCAGCCACAGGCCGTCAGAGTAATGCGCCTGAGCAAGCAAAGCCGTGCTGATCCCCCAACTGTGCTCACTCTCAATGCAGAGCAGATAACGATGACGGGATTGTTTTGCACGACTGACTAAGTCAGAAATGAAACGAGACAGTTCAGACATACTGGCCTCTGATGCTGCAGCAATAGATAGAAGAAACAGGTCTGTATACTACCAAGCACAATAAAAAAAGCCACGTCATCAGACGTGGCTTAGAGATAACAAAGATGCGATTAATTGAGGTAATCGGCCAGATAAGCCAGTATATGTTCAGCTTGCTGTTCAGAGAGCTTGCTCAGTTTGAGCTGGAGTCTGTCACCATCTCTGACATAACTTGCTTGCCCGCGCACCAGTTCAACCGACTGAGGTTTACTGCTCTGCTGTACTTTGGGACGCACGACCTCGCCAAGATGCTCAATGTGATTGGTGACTTCACGGGTAATACGCGTAATACCCTGTGCATCGACACTTTGCCACACAGGTTTATCTTGCTGAGCCAGCTCCTTCACAAAGGCTTTCTGCTGCTCATCATTCAGTGAATAGTAGAGTTTATGCAGCTTAACTATGGTCGGCCGACCTAATTCGCCCACACTCGGGTAAGCCATTAACAGCTCCATCGGCAAACTGGCCGCTTTCAACGCGCCGCTGACCAGCGCTTCGCTGCACTGGCAAAACCGGGCCAAGGCTTTTTGATCAGCCACTTTGCCGCTAGCCAGCAAAGCCTGCATTTCTTTGCCGCGTTCAAACAATGACAGCGGCTTGTGCGCATTGGCCACATCAGAAAGAAACTTGGCATGATCACTGTTTATGCCTTTGGCTACATAAATCAGAAAATCCTGTTTCGACAGCAAACAGGCCATCCGCCGCCGGCTACCGTCAAGCACTTCAATGCGGCCGTCATCCAGCCAACGACCCACTGCCGGATATTGTTGTCCCCGGTCTTTCAGTGTTGTCAGAATATCGGCTAAGGCATGTTCGTTTAAAAATGCCTGCTCACGGGCATTCTGAGCAAACACCTGAGTCTGTTCGCCAATCTCGCTGGCTTTCACTTTTACCAGTTCAAACGCCACAGTGGTTTCACCGGCAACTGCCAGCTCAATAACTGCTGCTTTATCTTTTGCCGCACTTTGCGCCTCTGCCACTGTGGTCGCACGGCGCTTATCTGCTTTACCAAACAGACGGGCATTCAGATCGTTTGTTTTAATCGCCACCTGTTATTTCTCCTGGTTCAAATTGGCCCAGTGACTATGCATAACGCGTTCGAGTTCAAGGCCAACCCGCTGAATCGCGTCCTGGGCAGTCGATAAGGTTTTTTTACCACCTTCAAAATCTGCAGTCGTCAGATCAAAAACGGTGCTGTAGGTATCAGCACAGGTTTCAAAAGCACGGCTACGGGGCACTGTCGCCATCATCACCTGCTCCTGAAGCAGATAGTTCATTTCAGTTAATACAGAGACCTGTTTCTTATTATCATCTTCGAACATGGTAGGGATCAAACGGATAAACTCCAGTCCATGCCAGTCTTCCGGGAACATTTCATACACAGTAGGCAAGTGCTGGAAGAAATTCACCGTAGATGCCCAGTCAAGACGTTTAGCCGCACAAGGGATCAACAGCGCATTTGACGCATACATCGCATTCCACACCAATGGGTCGATGTGCGGGCCTGTATCAATCATGATGACATCAAATTCATCTTCTATCTGATCGATGACTCGCTCTTTCAGCAATTGCACAATATCCAGGTTCTGATTTACAGCCAGATCCTGCCAGGCATCAGCATTAAACATGGCGTCTTCCGGGAAGGCCGCAATGGTTTTCAGGTTAGGGTACTGAGTTGGCATAACCACATTATTCATCAGAAATGCTTTGTCCGTAGCCTGATCTTCCGGCACATTTCCCAGCATTACGTCAACCGCAGAATAAATGTTTTCCTGATCGCCGACACTGATTTGCGGGTTCAGAAACAGACGAAGAGAGCCTTGCGGATCCAGGTCGATTAAGCAGATGCGATAGCGCTTATCCAGATCCAAGGCCAGACAAGCCGCCAAATGAACCGCCGTCATCGACTTGCCTGTACCACCTTTCTGGTTCTGCACATTCACCACCCATGGCTTACGCTTGCCGGTTTGGCGCTCGTGAAAAGCAGGGCGCTCTGCCGCATCCATCAGCATATGTGCTTCATTTAGCGTAATAGAGTAATGATTGGCGTTATTTTTAGTAAATTGATGTCCCGCTTCTTCCATCCGGGCAATCGCTTCATCTAACTTACGACGGGTCAGGCCAGAACGGGTCTCCATAAGTGCTTTTGACATAGAGGGAAAGTGGTCATCCCTGCGCTCTTCCAGCACGATTTCAATTCGGTCCGCCTGAACCTGTTTTGTCTGCTCAGCTATCTTGAGCAAATTTTCTATTGTTTCTACCCGATTCATCTTGTTCATCACCCTACAGAGTATTTGTCAAAATTGTACAACATAAATACACAAAAACAACAAAAAGCTGAACATTTCACTGTGATAAAGATCTCAAGTAAAAACCATGCCAATTCGGATAAAAGCCGTACGAATTGACCAAATCCTTACAAACCGGTGCGTCACTTCTACCTGTTACGATTCAGATAACAGCTCATAAATTAAAATGTCACAGCGTCACAAATTTACAATGTAAAGCAAATGAACCCAATTTTGGCTGGAAGCCTGAAAAAAGATGGCTAATCTACAGTGACTGTCATTTCAACCCGTAAAAAACCAAAATAGGCTTGATGGATCAGAACAGACGCAGCGAAAAAGACGATAGCACGAGGCCAGCTAGAATAATGGAGTAAAAATGAGCACTGTACCTTGATCATGCTTCAGGCATTATTTGCCGTTTACGCAACAATGATCAAGGAGAAAGCAGGCGAAATAGTAAGCTGAAAACAGTGCTCTTAAAACAAGGAAAGATCGGATCAATGATCAAGATGAAGATCCTCACCAGGGATCAAGTTCAATACCTGCGGAAGCATAGTCAAGTACCGCTAAATTACGGTGAATGCCCGATATACCTGAATCAAATCGGGTTGCTATCCCTACCATTGGCAGCGATTGCACCAACCACCATCACAATCAGTAGGTTGAAATGACAAAAGTGACAGCTTGATCATTTTTCCATTACCGGACACATATAAAAGCGCTCTGTTATTACGGTGGTTGTCTTTCCGAAATCGATGAAATCAACAGCAACATGAAAGAGTCAGGCGTAAAAAACGAATTACGCCAAGTTCAAAAGCGAATACTTGATCATCGTTCTGGACCAGAGAACAGGAAAAAAGCACGAGAAAGGGGAGTGAACCGTCGATTTTAATGACCGGGTGAGCACCTCTCAGGTATAACTCTGTGGATAACCTGTATAAACACATTGATCATAGTTCTGATATTTCGTTGATCATACTTACAGAACATTAATGATCATGGTTCTGGGCCTTGTTTGATCATGCTTACAGAAGAATCATGATCACCACTCCGAAAGCACATTGATCATACTTCCGGATCGTGTAAAAAAATATATTTTTGTAATCAGTGAGTTATAGCAATTTTGTTACCTGGATCATAAGATCACATTATCAATTAGATCTTTAAAATCAAAAAGATCATTATTAAAAAGCCTCAATAAAAAAAGCTTTCTTTCTCAGTATTTTTTTATTATTCTTTCCGGAAAGATGGTCAATTTACGGCGAATGGCAAATGAAAGCTACGGTTACACGTGATGAGAAATATGATGAAAAGATCCTGATCTCAGCTCCCCGATCACACAAAGACGGACACTTGTTTGCCATTCCCAACGCGCTTGTCGACTGGTTACCTCAATATCAACACTTCAAAGGGGTAACCCGAAGCATTATTGAATTGCTGAACCTGATCTCTTTACGTGGCCTGTCCAGTCAGGACGGCATAGTGTCAACCACGGAACTGGTGGAAGCCACTGAAGGTCAGCTTACCCGTGCAGCCATCCAGCAACGCTTACGTGCGGCTGTGAGTATTGGTTTATTCAACCAGCAACCGGTACGCTTCGAAGAAGGGCTGGCAGGCAAGACCATGCTGCATCACTTCATTAATCCTGCTCTTTTGGTTTCTCAGCTGGGCACTGCCAGCCTGCAGTCTGCTCAAAGTAAAGAACAAGAAAAACAAAAACGTTCTAAAGCTTTGGCACAGAACCAGGTCAATAAACGGTTATTGAACGAATATGGCCTGGGCACGCCGCCTATGATGCCCGACGAAGCCGATCAGATTGTTGTTTCACCCACCAGCTGGGCAGGGATTATTGATCAGGCACTGGCGCCGCCACGCACCAAGAAAAGCTATCAAAAATCTATGGTAGCAATATCTGGCACACGCGCAATTATTGAAACACGATCATCGAAAGCGATCATGACAGTAGACGACATGATGACGCTGTTCGCGCTGTTTACCCTGACGGTGCAATATCATGATCATCATTTGTCGGATTACGAGCTGCAATCGCGGCACATGAGCAATAAAACACCGATTTACATCACAGATATTCTGGCATTGCGCGGGAAAAAAGACAGCGGCCCGGCCCGTGATTCGATCCGTGAAAGCATAGACAGGATCGAGTTTACCGATTTTCAGCTGCATGAACTGACTGGTCGCTGGTTAAGCGAGAACATGCCGGAAGGTTTTAAAAGTGATCGTTTTCGTTTTCTGGCCCGGACCATAACCGCGTCGGAAGAAGCACCGCAGGAAGGCGAAGATGGCGAAATCCGCATTAAACCGAATCTGTACATTCTGGTCTGGGAGCCTTCGTTTTTTGAAGAGCTGCTGACCAGGGATTATTTTTTCCTGTTCCCGCCAGAGATTCTTCGCCAGCATACTCTGGTCTTCCAGTTATATACCTTCTTCCGCAGCCGGATGTCGCGCCGTGGCCATGACAGCATGCTGCTGAGCGAGCTGAACCAGAAACTGGCCCGTAACATTGAATGGCGCCGTTTCTCTACCGATTTGATCCGCGAGCTGAAAAAGCTGGCTGAAGGTAAAGTGACGGAGTCGTTATTTGCCGTCAATCTGTGGGGCTATCACCTGACGATCAGCCCGGCAGAAGGCAAGGCATCGCGCTATCAGGATTATAATATTGAGATCAAATGCGATGCTGATGAAGTGATCCGTTTCTCCCGGGCCAAGATGCACAATGAAGGCAAGCGATCCATGGCCCCCACTATGCCCAACCCGCTGCGCAATGAGATCCTGCCCCGCCAGGAACTGGAGCAGTTGTCTGAGATCATTGACGGCGAGTTTGAACCGATCCAACGCAAAGAAGGGCGTCCCAAGGGCCGCTTGGGGCGACGGGTTAAATTGCGAAAGCACCTGGTCGAGATCAATGCGGATGAGTTAACCATAGTACTGTCGAAGTATACCTCTCAGGAGGCCTTGCAACGCAGTATCACAGCGCTGTCTGCTATGTCTGGTCATCCTGTCAGCGTGATTACTGAAGAGTGCCAGGCCTTTATGGACAAGCTTGACTGGCTGCGTGTCAGTGGTGAGGTGATGCCATACGAAATCCTGAGTAAAACGGTTGAGCTGTTTAACAGTCAGCATGATGAGCGCCATCTGTCGATAGAAAAGCTGATCTCAGGATTAGCCGTACGCCGTAAGGTCTGTAAGTTAGTGTACGAAGGACACATTAATGACCAGGTACTGACGGCGCTAGATGATATTGCCAGCGGCAGATAGGAAGCAAGATCAAAGATTTCAGTCAAATCTGAGTCAAATCAATATGTTTTGACATTACGATGACATTAGGTGCACAAAAAAAGCCAAAATGAATCTTGATATAACCTTTGTCCCTTTCGATGAGAAAGGTAACCCCTGGCAAGGATGGCGGGTCAGTTATCTTGTGAGTCTCTCGAAAATGCAATATGTGAGTTTGTTGCGAGCCCGTCCCGGCTCGCTTTTTTTTATCTGTTTTTCAGGTCACGGACTATGCCATGCCCCTGAGGACACGGCATAAATATTGAAGCTAAGGGATTTCACGGACCAGCCTTAGCATCCCTCCCCAGATATTGTAATCGTGATAACTGGCATTCCTTTTCTCCGGCCCACCCCAGGGATCATTATTCAGTGCTGTGAGCAGGGGAAGGTTCAGGTTGCTGAACGACACAAAGGCATAGCGCCCATCTGTGCCCCAGCTGTCGGTGAGATAATACAGCTCTGAGTAGCTCACAAACCTATGATAGAGCGGATCAAATTTACCAGCCTCTTTCAGGGTTTGCAGCTCTGCCAGTGTTTTAGACGGATAACTGAAGGCCGGATACAAGGCAGGCGAACACTGGTTATTGTAGATACTTAACAGTTCGTTCACATCAGGAGCTCGCCAGGGATGAGCGGTTTCACCCAGCCGGCTGTTCTCGTTACTCACGATCACCGCCTGTTTGGCCAGATGGGCATTGGCCTCTGCATCTTTGTCTATTATCTCAGGATCACCCTGACAACTGAGTTGATCCCCGCTGAGTAGCTGACCTAATGAGCAGAATTGCCACTGCAGCCCGGTTTGCTTGTCATTCACCACTTTGAGCGGACCTGCAGTGGTTGTCAGCACTGCCTGAGTAAAGCGCCCGGATGGCGGGGTGTAATTTGCGTTACAGGCCGTCTGAATATTGTCACTGGCCTGCGCGGCGCACGTCATTACTAGAGTCGCAATCAGTATGCTTATCGATTTCATCTTGATGTCCCTGTTGTTTATTGCGCGCTAAAGCCATCGCTGACCAGCATGATCATGTGCGGCTGCTGGTTTGGTGTCAGTGCATTCCCACGTTGCTTCAACGGCCTGACGGTGCGCGTCAGCGCTTCTGCAGCTAGCGGATGCTGATTGGCTGTCCAGAAACCGTGATAGATAGTTTCATGCCGGCTTTTATCTTGATCATCTTTCCAGTTGAAATAGGTGGTTTTTAATCCGCTGATATTCGGGAAGTAGCTTCTGTCCAGTGCGGTTGACTGATCGCCCTGCAGGTTCATGATCCCGTAAATTTCCTGCTGGCTGGGCAGTCGCCAGTTACTCAGTCCGCACAGCTTGCTTTCGTTGACTTTAGTCACCTGGTTAGCCGCACTGCACTGGGTACGATCTGAAGCCAGTTTTCCGGTGTCCGGGTTGTAACAGGTGCCGTTAAAAGGAGTACTGCTGTCTTTGCCGTCAAAGGAAAAATAGTACAGATCATCGTGCAGGCTGGGGTGCTCAAGATCCGTCGCCGATTTGGTTTCCCAGATCAGGCCGGTATTAGCGTCAGCCACGCAACTGAATTTGAGCTGCTTCCAGGCAAGATCCTGACGTGGCAGGCGTTTTCCTTCTGTATCCAACTTGATATAACGAGCCCCCAACTCACCGTCCCGGTTACTGTTATAGGCCAGCCCGCTTAACGGATCGCACTGATTCTGGGTGTCGCGCCCACGGGTGCTGTCGTCACCGAGAATGCCCTGGGTGATCCGGGTATCATTGAGATGGATACGCCCCGGGGTGTATTGCAGCTCTGCACTCAGGCTGCCACCCGGTGTTCCGATACGAATGCGGTACGTCTGCCATTTATCCAGTCCGCTTACGGTTGCCCGGGTGCGGCTGGTTTGCTGGCGATTGGCGGCATCAGTGATGGCGGTAAAGGGCTTTGTATCCCAGCCGAGCGTATATTCACTCACGTAATCCTGTTCCTGCCAGTCAAGCGTAACCCAGTGCTGACCAGAGGTGCTGTCCACCCCCTGACCGACGATAGCAATGCCTGTGACCTGATCGTAGCTGACCAGCCCGCTGGATTGACAGATGGGGGACAGATGGCTGTTCGGGTACACTTGCACCCAGCGTCCTGGTGGCGGCTGATTGTCAAAGTAGGCTTGATCGGGGGTGGAATCGGCTAACAGGCTGGTGGCCGCTTTGAGGATGTGCGAGATATTGTTATCAGGGTGATTGATCAGCAACTGAGCCAGCCCCGCGTTTTCTCCCATCAGGGATTGCAGAATGTTCAGCTGAGGGATCTGATTACTGTTTGAGACAATACTGTACTCTGCCTGCATGTTAATACCGACCAGCCCCAGCAGATCCTGATAAAAACTTGCGCTTTCAATCAGATCTACGGGTTCACTGAACAGTGACTGCTTCGCCTGAAGGGCGGCGAAAGCGGCCAGAAGCTCAGTTTGCTGGCGCGGGAATGGCGTCATCAGCGCATCAATTTCCGCAATACTCAGCGGCTTCCAGTCGATAAATGAGCCGTAGCTGGCCAGAGTTGTCTTCTTTAGCAGCACTTCCTGAGCAGACGAAATGTACCCTATGTTGGTGCGGGCATACTCGCTGCTATCGAGGGTACCGTCCTGATTGGAATCAAGGGCTATCAGCTCACAAAGCGGCCCCAATACCGAGCGAAGCTCAACATTGGAACTGTGATCGGTAATCTGAAGGGTCAGTAAATCCTGAAGGTTGTCGTCTGTCATTTTACCTTCCCAGGACTCGCCGATGAAGCCGGGAGCACACTGGCTGAATCCGTCAGCGGTGTCATGGAGGCGAACGGTCAGGGTGTAATGCTGCTGACCCTTGACGTTTACTCTGTGGGTCTGACGGCCAGTGTCATCTGTCAGCATCAAGGGAATAACCCGGTGAGGACGCTCTGGTTTGTAATAATACTCACCCCGGGTGTCGTCATTGGGCTTGGCTCCAATGAGAACACTGACTCTGGCGTCTGTCAGCTCTGCCGGAAAAGCCCCGCTCAGGCGAAGTGTATAGACCGGATAGAAAGATTCCTGCCAGCGGTATGCTGCGCTCAGGGTGTTCAGGGTTTGCCCTGCAGTAAAACTGGCTTCCAACTGAGCTTCAGCTGTTGCCGGCAGTGTGATTTGACGTGTATCTGCCAATTGGCCATACAGCTCGCCCAGCGAGAGGTTTGGAGTGGCAGCTTTGGCGCCCACCAGCTGAGCGGTAAGCTGCGTTTGCGTTAATCCCAGCAGCGGCAGGGCTGAAACATCGCTGTCGGCAGGTTTAGCCTGCGTTTCTGAGAGCAGCTGTGCAAGGTCGCGCACGAAAGCCTGGTTAAGCGTGGCATGCGTGGCCATCTGCCGCTTGGCGGCTTCTCTGTCACTTTGACTGAGTGCGCTGCGTCCAAGCAGGTGCTGCGCGACAGCGTCAAAGGCAATACTGGCCGGAGAGAGGGCGAGCGGCAGCAATTCCTGATTATCGATCAGTTGATTATTATCACCATCAAGCAGTAACAGACTATCGATATTGGGCAGGGTGTGCCGGAAAACCATGCCGGGATTATCAATGTCTGTGGCCGTCAGGCTTAACGATGACTGACGTTGCCATTGCCGCAGCTGTAATTCGAACTGATAACCGCCGGTTTCAGCGGTGCGGGTCTTAACTTCAGATTTACCATCGCTCAGACTGACAGTGTACTGCTGGCCGCGATCCCCCAGAACAGCACCGGATAAAGTGATGGTGGTGACAGGTTCGGGCGCAGGATCCGGGGTCGGCGTCGGGTCTGGCGTTGGATCCGGAGTTGGCTTGGGTGCCGGATCCGGTGTGGGATCGGGCTGGACCGGCGGGGGCGGGCTGACTGTGCCTCCCGTGTCAGACCCTGAGTCAGGCTGATTCGGTAACAACGCAGAGGGTGACCCCGTCTGTCCTTCGCTACCGTCTCGCACCGGTTCGATATTGCAGCCGCTCAGTCCGGCAACCAGCGCTGCGCTGATCAATACCTTAAATCTATCTTTACTATGAATATTCACTTCAGTTGTTTTCCTTCCTTCTGGTGTTCCGGCTTGACTCAGCTATCAAAGACGCTGCCTATTTGGAGCTTTGTGTCACAAGTGACTCTATTTTTTTCTTTAGTTGCAGTTATTTAGCGATTTTTTACTTAATCGGCGGAGATACTATTGAAAGTGATGTTGATAATCAATATCATTCGCGTCTGTTTTTTTAACCTATTGATGGAGTGAATAATGAAAGTGTTTCCGGCCAAGTTAATTCAGCGGTATCTGAAAGATGAACAGGGGGCAACGGCGATTGAATACGGCATCCTGGCAGCAGGGCTGGCCGCCGGTATTCTGGCAATCTTTGGCTCAGACGGTGTTTTCGTTACCGCACTGAAGGCAAAGTTTGAGGCGATCATTAAAGATCTGAATATCGGTGAAAATGGCTGATACCGGCATAGTCGTCGCTCAGGGATTGGCGGCATTGATGTTCTCCTGGCTGGTGGTTACTGATGTGACTGAGCGCCGGATTCCCAATGTCACCATAGTTGTGCTGCTGATCTTGTCCGTGCTGCTGGTGCCTTTCAGCCTGATGAATGTGCTGGTTTCAATAGCCTGCCTGATCCTCGGGCTGGCCGCATACGCAAAAGGGTGGCTGGGAGCCGGGGACAGCAAGCTGCTGGCAGTCTGCCTGTACGCCGCTCAGGACCACTGGCCGGAATGTCTGCTGGTAACGGCTTTGTCAGGCGGAGTGCTGAGTCTGGCGTATCTGGCACGAAACCGCTTGTTGCTGGCTTGGAAGCCGGCTTACCCAGCCGTACGCACTGTGCCTTACGGGGTTGCCATTACACTGGGAGCCTTGATGTCGACGCCTTTGATCCTCTTTCCATGACGGGCTGAATCAATCCCGGAGAGTTCTTATCATGAAAAAATTTCTGTTATTTGTCATAGCGTCAGGAGCGCTGCTGGCAGCCCTTGCTGTTGTCTGGGTTCAGCCAGCTGAGTCGCCTTCAGAGCAGGCACGGGCTGCGGAGGCCGATAACGCCACCGAACGAAACCGTGCCGAGCCGGTGCAAAACCGTGCCCGGATTCTGGTAGCGGCACATCCGCTGCAGGCGGGAGCTTTGCTGCGCGAGGAAGACTTGCGCTGGGCGGATTTGCCGTCATCCGATGAAGGGAACCTGCCGGGTCTGTTCCTGCAGGGATTTATTCAGTCTAAAAACCTGTCCGGCAGCCTGATCACCCGTTCACTGCAAACCGGGCAGATCTTGTCGGCAGAAGACGTGATACGCCCGGAGCAGAGCCATTATCTTTCCGCCATGATGGCGCCAGGCACCCGTGCCGTGACCCTGGCACTGACACCGGAAGCGGTCAGTCACGGCTTGCTGCGTCCGGGAAACCGGGTCGATGTCATTCTGACCAGCAATAACAGTAATGCGGGCAAACTGGTGGGTGACGAAGCTGTATCCGGCCTGTCTGCCGAGCAGGTGCTGTCAGATATCAAGCTACTGGCTATTGAAGCGCAACTGATTGATCTCGGTCAGCGTGGCGCCTCTGCTAAAGGTCAGCAACAGTTTGATCTGGTGAATGTAACTTTCGAGTTGTTGCCCGAGGAAGCGGCCCGGCTGTTGCTGGCCAACAAACTTGGCGAACTGTCGCTGGTGCTTCGTGGTCGACGCCCTGCTCTCGACAGCATGGCGGCAACAGAGCAAGCCGTGGTTTGGGCCGAGCAGGTCTCGCAAAACCATAATCCGAAAGCCATTCCCACGCATGGGGTTCGTATTGCCTACGGTAAGCCGGCAAACGATTCCGATGCTGATAAAGCCGATAAATCCGGTTCCTCCAATTAAGGCCCGTGTGTCATGCGTTGTATCTCATTCATGTTATTTGCACTCCTGAGCACTGTTGCTCAGGCAGCTCAACCGTTAATGCTCAAACCCGATCAGTCCCGCCTGTTGCGCTTTGACCAGCCGGTGAAAGATGTGTTTATCGCCAACGGGAATGTGGCCAAATTGCACAGCCCGTCAGAGCAGCACCTGCTGGTACACGGCATAGCCGTGGGTAAAACAGATCTGGTGATCACTGGTCATCAGGGACAGACCCTGGGCCATTTTGACGTGCGTGTGGAGGCCGATCTTACCGCGCTGGAACAAGCGGCAAAGCGTGCCTATCCCGACACGCCATTAGACTTTCAATACACCTCCAAAGCGATAGTAGTTGCCGGCGAAGTGATCAGTGCCCAGCAGGCACACGATATTTTGTCTATGTCTGCCGGCTTTGCCAGAGGTCTGTTTGCGACCAACGGCCAGGAACCGCTTTCGCAGGGGCGTGAGCGTTCCACCAACGAGCGGCCGGAAGACGCTGTACCCGGCGGGGGCGAAGGCCAGTATCCTCATGTGGTCAATCGCTTGCGTCTGGCCGGTTCAGATCAGATCAACATCTCTGTCCGTATCATCGAAATGGAACGCTCCACCAGCGAACAGCTGGGGATGCGCTGGAGTGCAATAGGTAAATATCTGCAGTTGGGTGTGTCGCCGGGCAATCTGTATCCCACGCCGGCAGACAACAGTCTGATTGGCAGAGATACGGTCAAAATTGACGCCATTATTGATGCGTTAGTGCAGAACAACCTGGTGACTGTGCTGGCTGAACCCAATCTGACGGCCAAATCTGGTGAGGCGGCGACCTTTATGTCTGGCGGTGAGTTTCCGTTTCCTGTCGGTAACGGTGACGATGGCCCGGAAATCGAGTTCAAGAACTTTGGTATCTCACTGGGACTGACACCAACCCTGCTGAGCAATAAACGCATCAGTCTGACGGTCTCACCGGAAGTGTCCACTCTGAGCCGTGAAAACAGTGTCTCCATTGGCGGTGTCGTGGTACCGGGGATCGAAACCCGCCGCACCACCACCACGGTTGAGCTGGCCGATGGCCAGAGCTTTGCGCTGGCGGGTCTGGTACGCACTTACCGCGATCAGAATGTTGAAGCTTTGCCTGTGCTGGGAGAAATACCATTTCTGGCGCCGTTTTTCAGCAGTACCACTTACCAGGAAGGGGAAAGCGAGCTGGTGATTATAGCGACGGCCCGTCTGGTCGAGCCGACCAGTAACCCGCTTGAACTGGCCACACCGCTGGATTTCTACCGCCCGCCAAGCCGGTTTGAACGGCTTTTCTTCAGTGATTTTGGCGACATGCAAGCCCCTGCTGTACAGGGACAGGCAACGCTGTTCGGCCAGTACGGCTATAGCTACTGATTCTGGGATTTATTATGAAACTGAATGCAAGATCTTTGCTGCTGCCACTCACGGCTTTGGCGCTGACGGGCTGTGTCGATCGGCTGGACAACTGGAACGACAGCCAGAAGACGACTGAAAACTATCTGGAAACCGCCACTTATCGGGTGAATGCCGCGCAATTGCAACCCTCGTTGCAGGCTGCTCTGCGCCCGCTGGCTGAGCGGCTGGAAGACGGCATACTCAGGGTGACAATCACCGGTCCGGCTGAGCCGCGCCAATCACTTGAGTTATCGGTTGTATTGCAGCAGCAACTGGCGATGCCAACCCTGGTGGAGCATCATCCTGCCAACCAGTCCGGATACCAGGTTGCTCTGACGGTGACGTTGCAGCCGCATACCTGCCGTTATCAGCAGGGGCCGGCCGAGGTATCGATGAATACCTGTTTACTGAAACGCAATCAGTTCCGGGCTATGACAACCACAGCTCACTGGTTCGAAGGTGCGGAGTACGAAGTGACATCCAGCGCGCTCGATGTAGGGGCCGTGCAGCGTCTTTATGACGACAAGATCAAACATGCCAGCAGCCAGAGCACAACAGGGGAGTAAAGTCATGCGTAAACAACAGCAACTGGTGGCCTTTGTCCTCACTGACGCAAGCCGCCACAGCCTGAACTTAATCGGTGAGCAGCTCCCGGATGTGGTAATGACAGTCCGGGAGGGCGATATGCAGGCTGCCTGTGATTACTGCCTGAATCAAGGCGCACCCGATGTGCTTATCGTGGATGCCGGTGATTGTGGCAAGCTGGAGTCTGACCTATCCGGGCTGGCGCAGTGTTGCCCGCCAACGATGAAACTGGTAGTGCTTGGCCAGCGGCAGGATCTGAATGTCTACCGCCGTCTGATGCAGCTGGGAGTGAGCGATTACCATGCAACACCGCTGGATGCGGATGCCCTGCGCCTGAGTTTGCTGGCCATGGTGGATCGCCCTGCAACGGCGCCTCTGCGCCGCGGCCGAGTGATTGCTGTTGTGGGCTCAGGAGGCGGTGTCGGCACCAGTACCGTCGCGGCCAATCTGGCCTGGCTGCTGGCAGATGAACATCATCAGCACGTTGCGCTGGTTGATCTCAACACTTATCACAGCCAGCACCCCATTTTATTGGGGGTTGATTATGAGCATATCCAGCACTCAATTTTTACTGAGGCCGAGCGATTGGATGACACATTATTGAGCCATGCGGCCCATCAGGTCAGTGAACGCTTGCACCTGTTTTACAGCCAGGACGGGGTTCAGGACTCTCCTGCCCAATTGTCGCAGGAGGTTATCAGCAGTGTGGCTATGGTTGCCGGCCATTACAGCACTGTGGTGGTCGATGTGCCTGACCTGCGCGATCCGGCCTGGCGTGCATTGGCTGCGCAGGCCGATCTGTGCCTGATACTGCATGACAGCAGTCTCAGTGCAATGCGGCTGCTGAATAAATGGCAGTTCCGGCAGGCCAGCACGCATCAGCGTCGTCTGCTGGTGGCTAACCAGTGCCGGACGAAAACCAGCCGGGTACCTGAGGCCGAAATGGCGCAGGCGTCAGGATTACAAACCCTGATGACACTGCCGTTTGATGCCGCTGCTGTGGTGAAATCGGAGCAATCAGGTCAGCCAGTGTCCTGCGTGGGCGGTAAGCTGGCTAAACAGCTGAGAAAGCTGACTCAGACAGTGATCAGTGGCGGTGCTTCCATTGCCGTGAAACGGAGTGCGGCATAATGTTTGGTAAACATACCCCGCCAGCGCTTGCGATGCAGGAAGAGGAACTGCTGACGATGTCAGAGCAGGCCAGAGAAGCCTTCTATCAGCAGGTTGAACCGTCGGTGGCTGCCAAGCTGTCGCCTCAGGCGCTGGCGCTCAAGGTCAGCGATGCTTTGCACGTGATAGCTGCCAGAAAACTGTTGCCCTATAACAGTGGCGAGTTGGCACTGCTGACCAGACAAATGGTGGATGAGATGATCGGCATCGGGCCGATCCAGCCGCTGCTCGATGATCCGAGTGTCTCCGATATCCTGGTCAACGGTCCGCACAATGTGTATGTCGAGCGACATGGCAAGCTGGAGCGAACCAAGATCCGTTTTCACGACAAACAGCATGTTCTGAATGTGGCGCAGCGGATCGTCAACGCTGTGGGGCGTCGGGTGGATGAGTCGACGCCTATGGTGGATGCCCGGCTGGCCGACGGCAGCCGGGTAAACGTTATTGCCCCGCCGCTGGCACTGCACGGCACGACCATTTCTATCCGTAAATTTCCGGCCAGCCGCCTGACACTGGACGCACTGGTCACGAACCAGAGCCTGTCGCCGGCCATGGCTCAGTTTCTGGCCCTGGCCGCTAAAGGGCGATTTAACATTCTGGTATCGGGCGGAACCGGTTCGGGGAAAACCACGCTGCTCAATGCCCTCAGCCAGCATATTGGTGATGACGAGCGCATCCTGACCATTGAAGATGCTGCCGAGCTGTCGCTGGATCAGCCGCATTGGGTACCGCTGGAAACCCGCAATGAAAGTGCGGAAGGGAAAGGCGAGGTGACCATTCGTGCTCTGGTACGCAATGCGCTGCGGATGCGGCCGGACCGCATCATTCTTGGCGAGGTACGCGGGGCGGAAGCGTTCGATATGCTGCAGGCCATGAATACCGGCCATGATGGCTCCCTCTGTACCCTGCATGCCAATAACCCGCAAGATGCCATGATCCGCCTGTCGAATATGCTGCAGATGGGCGCAGAAAAGCTGTCAGAATCGATTATTCAGTCCCAGATTGTCAGTGCGGTCGATCTGGTGGTGCAACTTGAACGGATGCGGGACGGCAAGCGTCGGATCACGGCCATCAGCGAAGTGGCCGGGATCAGCAAGGGCGCGATTCAGATGAAGCCGATCTTCCGTTTTCGCTATCAGCATGTTGATCACTCTTGTATCCAGGGTGAGTTTGATGCCTGCGGGATGTCGGAGGCGCTGCTGGAAAAAGCCGCGCAGTCCGGGTTGGATCAGGCCATGAGCGTCTGCAGTCTGCCGCTTGTCCAGCAAGGAGAGGCAGTATGCTGAGTATTACAGTGCTGCTAAGCCTGCTGGTGGTGTCGGTGTGGCTGATGATCCTCGGCTTGTGGTGGCAGGCTTATCGCCAGCGGGAATGCTGGCAGCAACAGGCGCAGCGCTACAGCCAGTTTCGTGCACCCGCTCAGCAGGAAACGCGCACTTTGCCTGAATGGTATCTGACCATGGCGACCGTGCTGGGGGGGAAACGTGTGCAATTCTGGCAACGTGCCGTCCCCGCGGCTGTGGTGGCGATCACGCTGCTGCTGACGGTCAACGGCATGACCTGGTTTGTCGCATTGAGTCTTTCGCTGTCTGTGACCGCGCTTGGCGTCTGGGTTGTTTATCATCAGTTGCAGCAACAGGCATTGGATGCTTTTCGTGATCAGCTGCCGGAAGTGATCGACGGTATGATCCGGGCGGTGCGTGTGGGCGCACCAATGGCTGATACCTTTGCGGTGATCGCCGATCAGTACGGGGAAGCGGAGGATCAACGTGCCGTGGTATCCCGCCTGTTCGGGCAGATGCATGACGAGCTGCGTGTCGGCCAGCCGCTTACCGACGTGCTGGCCAAAGCGTCAGCCAGAATGCCGGTGGCAGAGTTTCGCTTCCTTACCGTAGTGCTGAGCTTGCAGCAGGAAACCGGTGGCCGGTTGTCTGAGGTACTGAATCAGCTTGGCGATACCCTGCGCGGACGTAAAGAACTGCAAGCCAGTGTGGCCAGTATTACGTCGGAATCGCGCAGCTCAGCCAAAGTGCTGGCGGCGCTACCGGTTCTTATCGTACTGGTGCTGTTCAGTGCCGGACGGGAACATTTCGATTATCTGATGATGACTGTGCAGGGCCAGATGGTGGTCGGCTATGTGATCGGCAGTATTTTGTTCGGGCTGATGCTCATCCGCCGCCTGACCCAGATAAAGGCTTAATTGTTATGCCCATTCCTTTGATTTCTTCTTCCCTGATACTGGCAATAGCGCTGCTTTGGCTGGTTGTCGTGTCATGTGCATTGCTCTGGTATCAACAGCGTCAGCATGCCCGTTGGGCTGTGCAGCGGGTACGCTATTGCATGGAAAACGTCTCGGAAAAAAACGCTGAACGTCAGCACTGGCTGGCACGGATTGGCCGCCGCTATCCGGCGTCGGCGGCAGAGAAACAACGTCTGCTGAAAATGCTGGCTCAGGCCGGTATTGATAGTGACGATGGTGTCGCGAGAGTATGCGGGGCCAAATGTCTGAGCGGCATGGCGGCGGTCGTGGTGGCTCTGGTGTGGCGCTGGCAGGGCGAGTTGACGGCTATGTTGCTGATGGCATTGCTGTTTGCCTATGTGCTGGGGGCTAACCTGCCTGAGTACTGGCTGCGTCGCCGCTCTTTACGTGTCAGGGAGCAGCAACGCCGTGCTGTACCGGATGCCATTGATATGCTGGTGATCACAGTGGAAGCCGGGCTGTCACTGGATCGCGCGCTGGAGCGTGTCGGACGTTATCTGCAAGCGAGCGAACCCCGTCTTGCCGAGCAATTCCTGCGCACTCATGCCGAAGTACAGGTCATGGGCGATCCCGCGCAATGCATGAAAAAACTGGCCTGGCGAACCGGCCTGCCTGAGCTGGAACGGCTGGCTTCAACGCTGGCAATGGCCCAGCGTTACGGGTCGCCGCTGGCCGATACCATGCGCACCATCAGCAAAGAAGCCCGTCAGATGCGCAAGATAGCGCTGGAAGAGCAGGCGGGCAAGTTGCCGGGACGTATCACCTTAATCCAAATGGGCTTTATCATGCTGCCACTGCTGGTGTTAATCATAGCCCCTACCCTGAATCTGCTGATTGAAAGCCTGAGTGAATAACAGGAACACTTTGATGAATACGACTACTTCTGCTCAGTTGTTACTGCGCAACAGCCGCTATGTCTGGATTGCACTTGCCGCTCTGGCTCTGAGTGCCTGCAGTCGTCACGCCGATACCGTCAGCGCCAAGGCTCAGACCAATGCCATGGTTGTGGCACAAACCGCTTTCGACTCGCATCAGTATGTCAAAGCGGAAACCCTTTACCGGAAGATGCTGGATACGTCTGCGCCCTCCGGTGAGAGGGGGCAGCAAAACCCGCGGGCTACTCCTTTCTTTCAGCAAGCCCTGCTGATGCTGGCACGCAGTCAGTACCAGCAGGACAAGAAACAGGCGGCCAGAGATACGCTGCAGCAACTGCTGGAGATGCAAGGAGAACTCGCCCCGGAGGCTGCCTATTATCTCGGAAAATTCAGCCTGGATGATGGCAGGGTAGAACGGGCACAGGCTGCGTACCACCAGGGGCTGGCATTACAAGGCTTGACTGCGACTCAGGAAGCCAAATTGCGCAACGGCCTGGGCGTTGTGCTGTTAAATCAGAACAGTTACGTGCAAGGACGAGCCGCTTTCTCGCGGGCTGTGACGCTGGCTCCCGACGATGCATACTATCGCGCCAACCTGGCGCTGGGCTGGTTGATGGATGGCGAGGTGCGCGCGGCAAGGGAGGTCTTCGCCCCGTTGCTGCACTATCAGCAGTTGCCCCCTCGGGTGGAGATGAACTATGCCCTGTTATTGCTGGCGGAAGGGCAGGAGCAACAGGCCAGGCTGATCCTGTCCCGCTTCATGTCGCCGACTCAGGTTGATCACGATATACGCAGGCTGTCAGCCCGTTTTGAGCAGATACAGCTACTTCCGCTTCAAGGTCAGTCCTGATGCATCAACCGGTTCAGACTTCCTGTCGCCAGCGGGGCGTGGTCAGCGTGGAAATGGCCTTTTTACTGCCTGTCTTTATCGGGTTGCTGCTGCTGTTTGCAGACGTGGTGCGAGTGCACTGGCAATACAGCACCCTGGAGCATGCCATGCGACGAGTATTGCGCGAACACATGGTCGACAGCGTTCGGGGAGGGCTGCCCAGCGCGACAGTGCTGAAACAAGATATTCAGGCCAGCCTGATAGGTAAACCGGATTTCAGTCTGTCCGTTACCCGTTATGGTTCGCTGGCCGAGATGCTGCAGGCAGACGGCGGGCTGGCACCAGACGAGGCGATCCCTCTGGCGCCGTCTGATCCTGTATTGCGGGTGACAGCTGTACTAAAGCCGGCCATGACTGTGTATCCCCTGTTTTTTGCCAAAGCGCGGACCCTGGAATACCGAACGACCTTGATCATGCTTTCAGACAGGATGCCAGAATGAGCCGACGTGACTTTTCTTTAACCGGTTCGGGTTTCCCGGCCAAACAGCGCGGTGCGGCCAGTGTTGAAGCCGTGTTTGTCTTCGGCTTTCTGGTGCTGTTCATCCTGTCCTGCTCTGACTTACTCAGTGTGCTGCGTTTGCAGCAGCGGCTGGATAATCTCGCATATAACCTGACGCAGATGGTCAGCATGACAGCATTTACCCCCAACACTGACGCGGACAATCCCTTTACCTTCTATGGCCGGTATGCAGAACAACAGGTAACAGCACTGACAGGGAAACAGCTATCCGGCAGCCAGTACGGTTTGGCTATCGACTGGCGAAACCTGGCGACAGGTGAGGAGGTCAGTGTGGTCAAAGAAGGGTTGTGTACAGAAGTCAGCGACTGGCCAACTCTGACCCGGGGCATATTCGTTCGGGTCTCCTTGTGCCTGAAAACCGGCGAAGTGGCCTCCGGCAGCTGGCTGAACGAATGGCTCACCGGGACAAACTTGCGTGCCGGTTATGTACAGGAGATACAATGACAGTCTATGTATATCGTCAGAAAGGTGCCTTCTCTGCCGGTTTTATCCTGATGTTGATCGGCGCCGTGGGATTTCTCGTCACCGTCAGCACCATCATTCGTGCTTATCATGACCATGACAGATTGAGCGGTGTGGCGGATATTGCCTTGCTGTCGGCCTCGGACAGTGATGATCCATCCCGGGATGTGGCAGCCCTGCTCACATCAAACCGCATCGATGCCAGCGCACAGATTCAGTCAGGTGAGAACGGGGCCAGCCTCCGGCTGACAGGCAGCAGTCAGGACATTCCTATCGGGGTTAAAGCTGCGTCGCGGATTGTGCAGAGCACGGTAGAAATTGCCGTAGTGGTAGATGTGTCGGATTCGATGAAAGGAGAGCCGCTCAATCAGGTCAAGAAAGGGCTGGTGGATTTTGCTGATGTGCTTTTTGCCAAAGAAAGGCGCAATGATAACCGAGTGATCAGCCTGATCCCGGCCAGCGGCTTGGTGAACATTGGGCCGTATCCTCAGTTTTTCGAGCCGTCCAGTTTGCAGCCGCCCTTCAACCTGCAAACCCTGTTTAAAGAGAAGAACTGGCACAGCTTTTTGCACCCTTCCGTACCGGGACGGGACAGGCAGGCGTTTTGCGCCAGATTGGCGGAAGACAGCAGTGGGTTAACGCAATCGCGTGAAGTCTCGTCGCGCTGGGTTCGGCAGCTGGAACTTGCTCCGTTCCGCGGTCAGCAGATTGAGCTGTTTCATACCACGCAGCGCCCAGCCGGCAGCCGCTATGCCGATGGCACAGCGCTGAAAGCTTTTTATCCGTCAGATAACCCGGAACATGCTTATCGTGAAAATGCCCTGGCTTCGCTGGGCCTGTTTGACTCGCTGGACTGCGGTGTCAGTCCAATTATGGCGATGGCAAAGACTCAGCATGAGTACCAGCAAGGCATAGAGCAGCTTTATCCGGGCAATAATACCAACACCGCAGAAGGCGTGCTCTGGGCATGGCGACTACTCTCGCCCCAGTGGCAGGGACTGTGGCGGGAAGCCATGGCCGATCTGCCGCGTAGCTATGAAATGCCGAATAATGTCAAAGTCATGGTGCTGCTGTCTGATGGCGAGCACAGGGTCAACCCTGCGGTACGCGACAGAAAACAGGTGGCGATATGCCGTGAAATGAAAAAGCAGGGTATCCAGGTATTCAGTATCGGCTATGGCAACAATGCCCAGATTGTGCGCCAGTGTGCCAGTCCCGATGGCTTCTATACCGCGAATGAACGCAATATACGCACGGTTTTTAGCGTGATTGCCAATACCATCAATGACATTTCATTGGTGAAATAAAAAGCGTTATAACCGTCACAGACCGGTTTTACACTGTAAACCGGGTCTGTGACTTCTCTGCGTCCCACTTCCGCCACCTTTCATCGCCATTGACAACACGTCAAAAAATCGCTGCTGGCTATACTTAACTGGAATCGACACATCATTGCGGTTTTGCCTTTGTTCACAGGAGCACATGGATGAAAGTCACCCTGATAGTCGGCACTGTCTTACTGCTGGCTCTGGTTCTTGGTATTGGTTATACCGAATACCAGCGACGTGCTCAGACACTGGTGAAACAGTCACGCCCTGTGCCCAATGTGGTGGTTCAGCCGGTAGTGCGGCAAAACGTTGCCCGTCTTGTCGAAGCCCTTGGCACGGTGAAATCGCGCGAGTCAGTACAGATCACCGCAAAAGTGACGGAAAAAGTCGATCGTATCCATTTTGAAGACGGTCAGCAGGTGAGGGCGGGGGAGTTACTGCTCACGCTGACCTCGGGTGAACAACAAGCCAAAGTCAGGGCGGCACAGGCCAACCTGGACGAACAAAGGCGGGAATACAAACGCATTGAAGGTCTGGTTCGCCGCAACACTGTGGCGCGTTCTGAGCTGGATAAACTGCGGACGGGGATTGAAGTGGCCAGAGCCATCCTGGCTCAGAATCAGGCTGAGCTGGAAGCCAGAACCCTGCTGGCACCTTTTTCCGGTGTGCTGGGGTTTCGCCAGATCAGCCAGGGTGCGTTGGTGACGCCTGGTATGGTGGTCACCACCCTGGATGCCCTGGATACGGTTAAACTGGATTTTTCTGTGCCTGAACGGTTTCTCGGCCAGATTGAGCCTGGTGCTCAGGTGGAAGGAAGCGTCGCCGCTTTTCCCGATCAGGTTTTTTCCGGCAGGGTTTCCACGGTCAACAGCCGGGTCGACCCTCAGACGCGGGCCGTTGAGGTGCGGGCCAGAGTCGACAATCCACAATTGCTGTTACGGCCCGGTATGCTGATGACACTGGCGCTGACATTAGAATCCCGTGCCGGGCTGGTGGTTCCTGAAGAAGCGGTGATCCCGCGTCAGGCGGAACATTTTCTGATGGTCGTCAACGGCGAGAACGTGGTTGAACAGCGGCTGGTTGAGCTGGGTTTTCGCAGTCGCGGTGAAGTGGAAATTCTCAGTGGTGTGCAGCAAGGCGAGCAGGTGATCACCCGGGGGATGGATAAAGTCCGGCCGGGACAGACAGTGACCACTCAGCCTGTGGAGCATTTCACCTTCCGGGAGGCCGCCCATGTTTCTGACTGATCTGGCGGTCCGGCGGCCAGTCTTTGGCTCAGTGATCAGTTTGCTCTTGATTACTTTCGGGCTGGTGGCCTATGAAAGGCTGCCGCTGCGCGAGTATCCGGATATCGATCCGCCGATTGTTACTATTTCAACCAACTACCGGGGGGCATCGGCAGCCATTGTGGAAAGCCGGATCACCCAGATTGTTGAGGATCGGGTGTCTGGCATTGAGGGGATCCGCAATATCAGTTCCACCAGCAGTGACGGCCGGTCGGATGTGACGCTGGAATTTGGCATCGGGCGCGATATCGACGCCGCCGCGAACGATGTGCGTGACCGTATTTCCGGTATCCTCAATAATTTGCCGGACGAAGCGGACCCGCCTGAAGTGCAGAAGGCGGAGGGCAACTCCGAAGTCATCATGTGGCTCAATCTGGTCTCAGACCGGATGGATACCCTTGAGCTGACGGATTACGCCAACCGCTATCTGGTCGATCGCTTCTCTGTGCTGGACGGTGTGGCGGCGGTGCGTATCGGTGGCGGTAAAGAATATGCGATGCGGATATGGATAGACAGGCAAAAACTGGCTGCCCGAAGGCTGACGGTGTCCGATGTGGAAAACGCACTCAGGGCCGACAATGTTGAGCTGCCGGCCGGATCGATCGAATCGGAAAACCGCCAGTTTTCTATCCGCACTCAGCGCAGTTTTCTTGCTCCCGCGGATTTCTCCCGCCTGGTGATAGGTATAGGTGAAGACGGCTATCTGATCCGCCTGGCGGATGTGGCAAGTGTGGAACTGGCGGCGGAAGAAGAAAAAATCATGTTTCGCGGCAATACGCAGGACATGATAGGACTGGGGATTAACCGGCAATCGACCGCCAATACGCTGGAAGTGGCGCAGGCGGTGAACGCGCTGGTCGCCCAGCTCAATCCGACCCTGCCTGACGGTATGGAAATCAAAGAATCCTATGACTCCTCGGTGTTTATTCAGGCATCAATCGATGAGGTCTATAAAACCCTCTTTATTGCCCTGATCCTGGTCATCATCACGATTTACCTGTTCCTCGGCAGTGTCCGCGCCATGCTGATCCCGGCACTGACTGTGCCTGTGTCTTTAATCGGGACCTTCATTATTCTCTACGCCCTGGGCTATACCATCAACCTGCTCACCCTACTGGCGCTGATCCTGGCCATCGGGATAGTCGTCGATGATGCCATTGTGATGCTGGAGAATATTCACCGCCGTATCGAACTGGGCGAATCGCCGCTGAAAGCCGCTTTTCTGGGGGCGAGGCAGGTCGGTTTTGCCATTGTTGCCACCACAGTGGTGCTGATTTCCGTGTTCCTGCCGATTGGTTTTCTTGAGGGCGATCTGGGCAAATTATTCCGGGAATTCTCGGTCGCCATGAGTACCGCGGTGATCCTGTCTTCACTGGTCGCACTGACGCTGACGCCTATGATGGGGTCAAAAATTATGCAGCAGGTCGAGAGTGAACCCTGGCTGGTGCGTAAAGTCAGTGCTGTGCTGGGGGCGGTGACGGATTTTTACCGTGCATCGCTGATGAACTGGCTGCGCCGGCCTTATCTGATCATTGGCATTCTGGTGGTGATGCTGTGCGGCAGCGTCTGGCTGGCGACCCGTATCCCGACGGAATTTGCGCCCCGGGAAGACAGAGGCGCTATGTTCATTCTGATCAATGGCCCTCAGGGCGCCAGTTTTGAATACATGCAGCCCTACATGAATGAGATTGAGCACAGGCTGATGCCAATGGTTGAGAGCGGGGAAATCATGCGCTTGCTGGTTAGGGCGCCGCGGGGCTGGGGCCAGCTGGAAGATTTCTCCAACGGTTTTGCCATTGTGGTGCTGGAAGACTGGGATGAGCGGCGCAATGCGTTTGTGATCATTCGAGATATTCAGCAGCGCCTGAGTGATCTTGCCGGGGTGTCGGCATTCGCTGTGATGCGCCAGCCGTTCGGGCGCGGAGTTAACAAACCGGTGCAGTTCGTGATTGGTGGCGGCACCTATGAGCAGCTTGCCCAGTGGCGTGACATTATCATGGAGCAGGCTGCGAATAACCCCGGACTGGAAGGCCTGGATCATGACTACAAAGAAACCAAGCCTTTGCTTGGGGTGGATATTAACATCGAGCGGGCAGGGGACTTAGGCGTTTCAGTGACGGAAATCGGGCAGACGCTGGAATCCATGCTGGGCTCCCGGGTCGTGACCCGCTACGAATGGCGCGGGGAAGAATACGATGTGCTGATCGAAGGCCAGCCGGCGCGACAGAATACCCCGCAGGATCTCAGCAATCTGTACGTGCGTTCTCGGCATAATGGTGAACTGATCCCCTTATCGAACCTGGTAACTGTGTCTGAATATGCCGATGCGCCGACCCTGAACCGGTTCAACCGGATCCGCGCGGTCACCATAGAGGCTAATCTTGCTGATAATTACACTTTAGGAGAAGCATTAACCTATCTGAACGGACTGGTCAGGCAATATTTACCTGCTGATGCGGTGGTGAACTATAAAGGCCCGTCGCAGGATTTTCAGACCGCCAGCCATTCAATTCTCTTTGTGTTCGCCCTCGCGCTGGCGGTGGTGTTTCTGGTGCTGGCGGCCCAGTTCGAAAGCTATATTCACCCGCTGGTGATCATGCTGACCGTGCCGCTGGCAACCTTCGGTGCCTTGCTGGGACTGTACTTTACCGGTCAGACCCTCAACATTTATTCGCAGATAGGCATCATTATGCTGGTGGGACTGGCGGCGAAAAACGGGATATTGATTGTCGAGTTTGCCAATCAGTTGCGCGATCAGGGCAAAGCCTATCAAGACGCAGTCATTGATGCGGCCTGTGCCCGCCTGCGTCCGATTTTGATGACAGCCATCACCACGGCTGCCGGTGCGGTTCCTTTGATCCTGGCGACCGGCGCCGGGGCAGAAACAAGGCTGGTGATCGGGATAGTGGTGTTGTGCGGCATCAGTGTTGCGACCTGCTTTACCTTACTGGTGATCCCTGTGGTGTACCATCTGCTGGCCCGCCACACCAACAGCCCGGAATTTGTTACCCGCCAGCTGGAGAAAGAGCTGGCGCAGGACAATACTGTGCTGTTGAAAAAGAAACGGCTGGGGTGAGCTGGCATAGCAGCTTGTGGTAATGAATAACATCAGAGGCACAGCGGGCAACAAAAACTCACAATGCAGCCATAGCTTCGCTGCATTGTGAGTTAAACGTACATAAACAGTGGCGCTACTCAGATGCCATCTTGTCCGGTCCACGACCAGCCAGGGTAAAGCACGCCATTCACTGTGGCATTGTTGCCTGAAATGATCGAATGGGGTTTATCAACCGCTTTCCAATTGTCCGCTGTTGAATGCTCTAATTCAAAGACCACATTGCCCCAAAGATCATACGGGCCGGTGATTGAGGAATTGCGATAGGCGCCAAACAGGGTTTGTCCTCCCATCATCAAATGTGCCACTGAGCTTTGTCTGTTGATATCTACCGCCGCTTTACTCCAGATCATCAGCACGTTTATCTGGGTGCCATTGTCGCCCAGAAAATAGCCGTTGCCTGACACTTGTACCGAATTAAACTGGTTGGCCGCGCTGGACTGGGCGGAGGACGTGTCGCTGACATTGAGGGTATGTAACTGGTTACTGTCCTTAAAATCGGCAAATGAATTGCCCGCGACCCGGATCGCATTGCCTGTCATATTGGTCACGGTCAGGCTGCTGCTTTCACTGACGGTAAATTGTTCCAGCGGGGTGTCTGTCGTACTGGTGGCATCCGTGGTGACATTATCCAGTGTCACACTGCTGTTGGCCTTAGCCAGCACGGCAGGTACATCGACGGGCACTGAAATGTGGACATCTCGCAGCGTGACGGCAGCAGACTGAATGATAATGGCAGCACTGGGCTGCACCTGCTGATCCAGCACGATAGCACCGCCGTGGGCGCCGTCGCTGGTGATCTCAATCCCGCTCTGGTCGATGAGCAGCGGGCCCTGGCAGTGGCCAGTGATAGTTATTTTGATCGGACCGGAAAGCCAGATTCTGTTTTCGAGAGCACTTTTCAATGCATGGGGTCTGCGGTGGCAATTGATTGACAGCTGCTTGGTTTTCTTGCTGTTTAGCCTGCTGTCTGCACTGTGGTTGCTTTGTGTGGAGGCTGGCATTGCTTCCGCAGCAAGCTGTTTTGCATGAAGACTGGGTGAAACCATGACGGACGCGATGAAGGCCGAACTAAACAGAGAATAGGCGAAACCTTTCACGAGCCGCGGTCTTGATATAAACATAAAAATCCTTTTTCCTGTGGGATGAAGACGCTGGTGGTTAATGAATCTGGTTAATGAGTCTGGTGAATAAATCCACCTATGTATAAAACACCATTTTTATACGTGGGCGTGCATATGTTAATGGCTGTGAAAGGTTTTTCTGTTGCTAGGAAACGATTTTAAGATCGGCGCAATACAATTTTGTCGACCGGATGGTGCAGATAACCGGGAGTTTGTGGGAGATGCGGTTATTTGCTGTTTTCACCGTTTCACCCGGTATGTCGGGATTCACCCATACAGCAAACGGAAAGTCGGGCACTTTTCGGATATTTATCAGTCCAACACCTCATCAGCGGCCCTGAAAGGTTTTGTTGCTGAATATTTGGCGAAGTCGGGCCGTATTGAGATGGCTCAGTATCAGGAGAAGGTATGAATACAAAGCGACTCTTGTCTATTGCGATTAGTTTGGCTCTGGCGGGTGCGCTGGCAGGCTGTGATAAACCCGCTTCCGAAAGCGACATGTCATCAAATGCTGCACCTGCTCAGACGCAGGTGGCCGATCAGCAGACGACAGCCTATGTAGACACAGAACACAATGCGCGTAATTCGCTGGACTGGAATGGCACTTATGTCGGTACGATTCCCTGTGCAGACTGTGAAGGTATTGAAACTGTCCTTGTTCTGGATCCGCAGGGGACATTTGAACTGACTGAAACCTATCTGGGCAAAGATGGTGAGCAGTTTTCCGATCGGGGAAAATTTAGCTGGAATGACGCAGGGAATACCATCACGTTAACCAATGACAGCGGTGAAGGCATTCAGTTTTTTGTCGGAGAGAACCAGTTGTTTCGATTGGATCGTCAGGGCCAGCGTATTACCGGCAGCTTGGCTGATATGTATGTGCTGACTAAACAACACAGCCAGTGATAACCGCGGCGGCGGTGTTTTATCGCCTGCCTGGTGTTTGCCGCTGGATCTTTGTCTCTTAAACCGCCCTTCACGTTGCTGTTTCTTCAGACAGTCAGGCAGATAAGCAAACCTGGCTGTCTGATTTCCCGTCAGAGAAATTTACACCCTGTGTCCAGATCTCCTCTTATCGTGTCAGTGTTTTTTACATTGCAATATTGATGCTGAAAAAACCTGCTGCTTTTCATTGGCTTATGTTTTGGCATGTAAGCTGCAATAGCTTGTGCGAACACAAAAACACGAACATAAATCAACACGGCATAACACAAGTAGGGAGCAAGATGATGAAATCGCTTATAAAGACAGGGGTAGCAGCCCTTGCACTGCTGGGTGGTTCGATGAGTGTGTCGGCGGCACAAATCGACTTCACGGACGGTGCTTATTCAAGCCTGAATGGAAATCAAACCAGTACTGTTGGCGGAATAACGTTTTCTTCGTACCGTTATTATGTCCCCGGGTTGTTTCAGGATGGCATTATCACTGGCGATCAGTCACTGGTTAATTTGTCACACAGCGGGCAAGGTATCGGCGTCAATAGTATTTCTGACGGTGGCCTGATCGACAACACGTTGTTGCTTGGCGATGATAACTTCAAAGTGGATGGTCATGAGTTTCTGGTGCTGAGCTTTGATCAGCCTTCGACAGTAGAAGGTTTATATCTGAACAACCTGAATCTGCTGGAATCGGCGACAGCTTATCTGATTGACGATGGTTTCCCGGAATTTGAACTGAACATCAATACCAATTTACTGGGGATTGATGATTTATTGACGGCTCTGACGCCAAACGAGCTGAATTTCCAGGGCAATTACTGGGATCTGGATGGCGAAGACAATGTCAGACATATTATTCTGTCGGGCGTATTGCTGTCAGATTTTTATCTGGCCGGTATTGATTACATGACTTCCGGCGGACCAGGAAATCCGATTCCAGAACCCGCCAGTTTACTGTTGCTGATGACAGGCTTAGGGCTGCTGGGCTGGCGTTCGCGCCGCAAAGGGGCTGGGCAGCAAGCGCCGTTACTGGCGTAAACCGGGTTCAACACTACCTTTTCATATCTGTGAAATGCTTTGATGTTCCGGCGAAGTATGATACTCGCCGGATTTTTTTCTGTAATCGACGCAAGGAGTTGCAGCGATATCACGAAATACCCAACAAAGAAGTGCCACATGAAAGGGAAATTTGCCTAAAATGTAAGTGTCATTTTCACGTAAATGTGATCGTGTTAACTAATAAGTTTGTAGCAGAGCCAGAACATCAAAAGGCCGCATTACAACAAAACAGCACTAAACAATCACATATTTTCCCGAGTTGGCGATGGACGTGACGGTGATAATTTGGGACGAGGTAATCCATTTATGAGCCATTCTGCGCAGGGTAGGGCTGGTCGTGAGGCTAGCTTGCAATCGCTATTTCATTCAATGTTCCTGAAGCGAACCTTGATCAAACTCGCTGTCTTTGCAGCCATCTGGCTGCTGTTAGCCAGTCAGTTTCAGTTGTTCGAACGCTTTACGCTTTGGGTTGGGCAATATCATCAATTCGGACTGGGCGCTTTCATCTCGCTGATGTTCGTTTTGCCTTTCGCTCTCGTAGCACTGAGCTGGCGACGGCTCAGTCAGATGAATCTCATGCTGAAAGCCGGTGAACGCGACAAAGCCGCCATGTACAAACTGGCAATGCATGATTCTTTGACCGCACTGCCGAACCGGCTTTATTTTTCACAGCAGCTTGAGACAGCCCTTCAGCATGCCGGCGATAACGATGCCTGTGTCGCTGTGTTAATGATGGATTTGAATAAGTTCAAGCAGATCAATGATGCTTATGGCCACATTGTGGGTGATGAGTTGCTGGTGGCAACGGCCGGGCGTCTGAAGCATTTGCTGCGCATGCATGACACCATTGCCAGACTGGGCGGGGATGAATTTGCACTGATCCATGTTGGCGGACAAGAGCCGGATGAAGCCTCGGCCCTGGCGTCCCGCATTATTAAAGCGATGTCTGAACCCTACCATATTCGCGGCCAGCAGATATTGGCGGGAGTGAGTATAGGTATCGCCATGTCCAATCATGATATTGAACCTGTCGATTTGCTGCGGGCCGCAGATACAGCCATGTACCGCGCCAAGATGGATGGCGGCTCGACGTTTTGCTTCTTTGATACCCGAATGGACGAGCAGTTAAAACAAAGGCAATTGCTGGAAAGAGACTTACGCAAAGCCATGGCGCAAGACTTGCTCGAACCTTATTATCAGCCGGTGTTTGATCTGAAAAACAGCCAGCTGCAAGGATTCGAAGCTTTACTGCGCTGGCGCCATCAGCGCGAAGGTATGGTGTCTTCGCAGGAATTCATGCCTGTTGCCGAGGATGCCGGGTTGATTCAGGCGCTGGGTGACTGGGTGCTGAAGCAGGCCTGTATGGCCGCGAGGGACTGGCCGGAAGAAATGAGTGTATCAGTCAATATTTCTGCTCAGCAGCTGAAACCGGACACTTTCAGCCAGACTGTTCTGGAAGCGCTGCAGGAATCCGGGCTGGAGCCAGAACGCCTTGAAATAGAACTGACCGCAAAAACCGTACAGCAGGACCCACCGAAAGTGCGGGCCATGATGCATGATCTGAAGCATATAGGTGTCAGCCTGGTACTGGATGATTTCGGTAACGGGAATGCCTGCCTGACTATATTGCGCGATTTCCCTTTCGATAAAGTAAAAATTGCCCGTGCCTGTGTAGGCACCCTGCCAGGCTCTGACGCTAACAAGGCGCTCATTCAATCTGTTGTGGGCATGAGCGGGAGTTTGGGCGTTCGGGTGGCCGTGGTCGGAATTGAAGATGACGTTCAGCTCTCGACAGTAAAATCACTGGGCTGTCAGTTCGGTCAGGGCTTCCTGTTAGGGCACCCGCTCAGCAGGCATGCGGCCGGGCGTTTGCTGGTGGGTTTACCGGATAAAGCGGTGGGCAGCTAAATCCGGCGGATGTGCTGTTTGTGCTACCTGGCCCGGATTTGCTTTTGTCTGTACTGCTCTGGTGTGCATTGCGCATGCCGTTTGAACAGGTTAATGAAAGGCGAAGCCTGGTGATAACCTAAGGTCAGTGCAATTTCTTTTACAGACAAACCTTTCCTCAATAAATGCAAAGAGTAGATAAATTTTCTCCTTTGCCGCCATTCAATGAAACTCATACCGAGCGTATCCTGGCAATGCCGGGCCAGAGTACGCTCAGAGGTATGCAGCTTTTCTGCCCACGCCGCCAAGGTTGTGCCATCGGTTGGATTTTTTTCCAGTGTACGCAGTATAGGCTGCAGGAGTTTGTCTTCACTGCTGGGCAGAAACTGGTCATGGATACGGGTGTGTCTGAGCTGATCCAGCAATACGTCGATCAGACGCTTATCTTCAGCGGTTTCCGCGACCTGTAGCTGGCGGTCACGCAGATCATTGACTATCGCTTCTATGATAGGGTTGACTTCCAGCAGGCAGGGGAAGCCCGGCAGCGATGTAGCCAGCGGTTGAATCAGGTTCATTGAACAGTAATTCATGCTACGGCGCATGTAACTTTCGTGCTCTATACCGGGCGGTATCCATATCGCGTACTGCGACGGTGATAAAAAACGTTTCCCTTCAGCGTTCAGCTCCAGAATACCGCCACTGATTAACTGTAACTGCCCCCAGGGATGGCTGTGCTTTGGGGTGGTTGCATGGGGGAGAAATGCCTGATGGCCGAAAAACACCTCGCCGGGCGGGTTGTTATCGTCAAACAGCGGGCGATAGACGTTTTTCATGGCGCGATCCTTTCATAAAAGCTGTCACAAGAGTAATTCTGATCGGCTGCTGTTGGCAAGTGGCTGAAGCCAGCCGCCATACATGCTATCCTTCGCCGCTTTGTTCAAAGCTAATCGTTTAAAACTCAATAATCATCCGTGTTGGTAAGTGTTTACTATCAGAGCTGATGATTATGAAGTTTGGTATGACGGATAATGGAAAATCATGAATTTTAACCGCATCGTTTGTTTTGATCTTGAAATGTGTTGCTGGAATGAAGAAGGTATCGCTCGCACCGGCGAAATCATTGAGATTGGCGTGGCTGAACTGAACCTTGAAAAGGGCACGATTTCACGTCGGGCGCAATACTATGTTAAGCCGGAAAACGACGAAATATCCCCGTTTTGTACTGAGCTTACGGGTATAAAGCCAGAAGTTGTCGCGCAAAATGGTAAGCCCCTGGCCAGTATTCTGACTGCGATAGAGCAAAAATTCGGTGGCCGCCATAAAATTTATGCGGCGTGGGGGCGGGATGATGCCATCCTGCGTGCCGAGTGCAAAACAAAAGATCTGAACGTGCCTTTCAGGGAGTACCTGAACCTGGCAACCCTGTTTAAACTGCAGCCACACGTTAAAAACAAGCGCATCGGGTTACGGGCCGCCATGAGCATGAGCGGACTGGAGTGGGAAGGCCGTCAGCATTCAGGCTATGTTGATGCCTATAATCTGGCCCGGTTAGCTCGTGTGATGCTCTGCCCGTCTGACTAAGGGCCGCCGGTAAGCTGACGCTAACCGCTATGACACAGGGAACAGTTTGTGCTGATCTGTTGCCTGTGTTTTTTCTCCCTCTCTTTTCTTTCTCCTCTCATTTCCTTTCATTGTTTACTGTCTCCCGGATCGGCAACAGGACAAAATAGTGCTTTGTGGATTATTTTGACTTCCTGCCCTGACGAGCTTAAATCAAATAAGTACCCGGTATCTTTTTCGGAAGAAGGGAAGCGCCTATGCCTGCCAGTCACAACCGTCGGAGCTATGCACCAAACGCCGCACGAAACACAGTGCCAAACGTACTGGTGACTCTGGTGTCTGGCATCGTGCTGGTGGGAGTGCTGCTATTTCTGACCCGTGATGTCTTCTCTCAACTGATTTTTCTCAGCCAGTCAGAAAATCCAATGCGTAATGTGGCGATATTTGCTGTTATCTGGCTGATAGCCATTGCATCGCTGAAAGCGGTGTTAACGGCCAGACGAACAGCTGTGCATGTTTTCTGGAATCTGTTTTTTACTCTGGTTGTGCTGGCCCATTTATCCCTGCTTTTGACTCTGACTGATAACCTGACCCTGTTCGATATCAGGCGGATGTGGATTGAACGCGGCGAAGCAGGTGCTGCTTTGTTTTTTTACTGGTCAGAACTTCTTCTGCCTCTGCTGATTGCTGCGGCATTCAGCCTGTCTTTATTCAGAATCAGAACCTGGCTGCTTTCCCGATATCGCCCTTCCTCCTCCTGCGTTGCTGCCGGATTACCTGGGTTGGTTACAGGGATACTGGCTGTCATGGTGGTGATGAAAGGCCCGGCTGCGGCACAGGGACAGGCGGGCATTTATACCCTGCCCAGCTTGTTCAGTGTAATACTTTACGAGCAGGTTGTGGATGAGCGACCAGAGCGACGGCCGGTCACGACCAAAGCCGGCAAGCCATTGATCAGCAATGTTATTGTTGTCATGGACGAGAGTGTCAGCGGTGATTTTTTCGGGCAGGATACGGATTATTCCCTCGTGCCGAGCTTAAAGGCGCATGCTGATGCTGTGATCAATTACGGTGTCGCCACCTCGGCGCATAACTGCAGCAGCTATAGCAATGCTGTGCTTCGCTGGGGAGTCGTCCCCGGCGCTTTTGAGCAAGCCCTACGCGTGCCGACTATCTGGCAATACAGTCAGGCATCTGGCTATACCAGTACCTATATTGACGCCCAGAAACCGCCGGGCACACTGGCTAATTTCATGAATATCGATGAGCTGAGCTTCATCAACCAGGTTAAGCAGTTTAACGTCGGGCAAATTGAAAGGCACCAGGCATTCATGCGGATTGACTTCGATATTGTCGATCATTTAGTGCCGCTGGTGGCAGATGATAAGCCAGACTTTATTTATATTAATAAACTGGGTGTGCATTTTCCCTATGAGGGGAAATACCCGGCCTCCTCGACCAGGTTTCAGCCTGCGATGGCGTTATTTGAACCTATCGGTCACAGCGATCGTCAGGCTCTGATTAATTCCTATAAAAATGCCATTGCCTGGAATGTGGACGGCTTCTTTGAGCGTTTGCTCTCCCGCATTGATTTAGACAACACTGTGGTGATTTATACCTCTGATCACGGACAGGATTTACTGGAAGAAGGAAAAGGGCTGTTGACGCATTGCAATCGTAATAGCGGCTCTGCCTATCAGGGGATGGTGCCCATGATGGTGCTGACGAGGCATCCGCAACTGCGGCAGCGATTTGAGTCATCGCTGGCGGAGAACCGCCATCAATTGTCGCATTTCAATGTGTTCCCCACTGTGCTTGAAATCCTGGGGTACGATCATAATTTTGTGAAGCAGCATTACGGTGATGCCATGTTTTACCCGGTGGAACGGATCGGGAAATTCTATACCAGCGAATTATTTCTTCCTGAACATGCTCAGCACGACTATGAGTGGAAAAGTGTGCCCCAGCTAACGCCTTCCCGGTTAATGCCGGGGGCGCTTGTCAGTCAGCATGCTGACTGATAGGAATTTCCTGCCTTATGGCAAAAAACAGCATCATTGATTGATTCATCACGACAGAAAACATACATTGTTGGGCTTTTCACGTCAGTTAAGGAATTAAAATGGATATTCAGCGAATTAACCCAACAAAACGTTGGTCTGATGTCACTGTGTTCAATGGTATTGCACACTTTGTCGAAGTCCCTGAATCTGATACCAGTGCTGATATTACGGGTCAGGCAGAGCAGGTTTTTGCTCAGGCAGAAGCCATGCTGGCAAGTGTGGGCAGTGATAAGTCCCGTGTTTTGTCTGTCACTATTTATATTACCGACTGGGCTAACCTTGCTGCTTTCAACGCGGCCTGGGACGCCTGGCTGCCGGAAGGCGCAGCGCCAAGCCGCGCCTGCGTAAAAGTTGAACTGGCGGATCCGGATTACCTGGTAGAGATTGCTTTCGTTGCCGCTGCCGGTAAATAGAGAATGTGCTGCCATCATTTTTGTAAATGGTGGCAATTTTTTCCTTCTGTTTTGATTTCGTTCATTTTCACTGGCATACGGCCTTTCTGACTTCGCCGCCATTCTGGTTTGCTATTTCCCCATAGATAGTCATGCTATTTGTTTCTTACATATTGTTATCAGACGATTAAAACTGATAGCTTTGCTAGTGAGGAATATTAACTTGTCAGTTATGCCTTTACGTTATCTTCTGGGTGTATTGGTGCGGTTGTCGCAGTATTGAACACTCAGCCGTAAAGCCGTTTGACTGCCGTTAATAGATTTTTCCGGTGGATGTTTGTTGAATAAAGGATGGCTGCATTGAAAGGATTGGGATTTGATCTTCGCTCGTTAGAAGTTTTTGTGGCTACCGCGCAGTCTGGCAACATGACGATGGCGGCTAACCAACTGGGCCTCACACAGTCCTCCGTTTCTCAGACACTCTCTTCTCTTGAGCACAATCTTAAAGTGACATTGTTGGACAGAAGCGTTCGCCCGGTTGAGCTGACCGTCGCCGGACGCTATTTTTATGACCAGTCATGCCATCTACTTGCCGAAGCAGAAAAAACACACGGTGTGATGACGAAAAGCAGTTTTCAGAAACTGCATTTACTACGCATTGCCATGGTCGATTCTCTGGCCACCTCGCTAGGACAGCCTCTGGTCGAGGTCATTAAGCGGCATACAGAAAACTGGACTATCAATACTGGCCGTTCCCACATGCATGCCCAGGCGCTGCTTTCACGTAACGTTGATATTATTATTTCTGACGATGCGCTGGAAAATAACGAGCATCTCAGCCGTTACCGCCTGTTACGGGAACCCTTTGTTCTGGTCATACCCAGCCAGTTCGCCAGTCAGTATCAGGGATTACAACAGGTCGCAAAGCAGCTTGATTTTGTCCGCTACTCCAATGACTCGCTGATAGGCGTGACGATTGAACGTTATTTACGCCGACTGGATATGAACGTGCCAGTGAGGATGCAACTGGATAATACGTTTGCCGTGTTATCCAGTGTCGCGGCCGGCCTTGGCTGGACAATCACGACACCGCTTTGTATGTTCCAGTACGGGCTGACCAATGCAGCACTCACCTGTCTCCCTCTTCCGCGCGAAGAACCCTTTTATCGCAATCTGACACTGGTCTGTCGTCACAATGAGTTGGGAAACCTGCCACATATTCTGGCGCAAGACAGCCGTCAAATTATTAACGAACGATTTTTTCCTCAGATCCGGGATGCCTTGCCCTGGCTGGATAAAGACCTGTATGCCGGTTAAAAACCGGCTACTGTTTGATTCTAAATAGAATAAGTGTGATTCCTACCCCGCATATATAACAATTTCCGCATTCTATTTTGGTAATTATCAACAGCGTGGACTAGGTTGAATTTATCGATAGCAGCAAAAAAATACCAGAGAGATCTGAGTACTAATTATCAGTACAAATAATCAATCACAATCGCTATCGGGTGAAACGGGTCTGATATTTCAGAGGTTATCGCAGCAGACACAAATGGAAGTGTGTACCTATCATGAATTCGCTGGAGTTTTTTCTGAGTTCTGTGTTAAACGGCATTGGTAGTCTGTCCGATCTCACCTCGGTATGGAGAGAATTATTTTCACTTCATGTCAATTTTCCTTTCTTCTGGCTGGTACTGGCAGGTTTGGTACTGGTGGCATTGCTGTTGTCTGTCGTCAGCCTGTTGTGGAAGCAGCACAGCCGTCGTTCCCGTGTTTACCGTGAGCTTGCCCGTGCCAATCAAAGAATGAGCCTGGCAACCTCTGTGGCGGGCATAGGTGTCTGGGAATGGGACGTGAATAGCGACACCTTGCAATGGAGCCCTTATCTGTATGATCTCTATGGTGTTCGTGTCGGCAGTAAGCTGGCATTGAGAGACTGGATATCACGCCTGAAAAGTGGTGATGGCGACAAGGTGATCCGGTTGAGACACATCGCAGGTAAACATAAACAGCAGACGCTGCTTATCGACATGATTGATCCGCTGGATGGGCAACCCAGAGTACTGGAGTTGGTGGTGCAGGGGTTGGTTAATGACGCGTCTCGTCTGATAGGCACACAGCGGGATATTTCGGATGTCATTGAACGGCAGCGCCAAATGGAACAGGCCGCTTTGCAGGACAAGCTGACGGGCCTGCCAAACACACGGGCGCTTAACCGGGTGCTCAAAGCCGCCTTTTCTGCGCCGGACGTAGAGAACAAAGTATTCGGCCTCATGTTTATCGACCTGGATGGTTTTAAGCAGGTTAATGACACCCTCGGCCATGATGTGGGTGATGCCTTGCTGCAGCACGCTTCCAAGCGGATGCGAGGATGCCTCAGGGTGGAAGATGAAGTCTTTCGTCTTGGCGGCGACGAATTTGTTGTCTGGGTGCCACTGGGTGAATACGCAGTGAAGATCAATAAGCCCACCAAAGATATTGTCTTTGATGAAGATGAATCTGATCGCCGTGATCCTTCCATTCTCACCTGGGGAGACAATGATGAAGAGCTGACGTTCAGAATGGAAACCATTGCAGAAAAATTGCTGCACACTCTGACCGTGCCTTTTAATTTTGGTGACAACCAGTGTCGCGTCTCGGCCAGTATCGGGATTGCCCGATACCCTGTGCACGCGAAAGATGCCCAAACACTGCTTAAGCGAGCGGATTGTGCCATGTACCAGGCTAAGCATCAGGGCAAACGTCAGTTTGCTCATTATGACCCGGCACCCGCACAGAGCGAAGAAATCTGGCAACAGATTGATATTACAGAAGAAGCGTCAGATAACAAACAGGCTATGAGGTAGTGCTGGCGTGTCATTTTATTGGCTGTTTTGATTTGATAAGCCTGTGTCAGATAAAAAATTGGTGCTTATGAAAAAAAAGTTCAAGTAATCCAATAAATTTTTTACACAAAATTTGTATAGAATCTAATATTTGAGACAGGGAAGAAGAAAAACTATTCTACAGAATGCTAAACCAAAGTGAGGTATGTTCTATGAAGTACGTAGTATTAGCCTGGATTCACACAACCGACTTTATTCAGCGTTTGGTCAAAGAAGAAAAGGGTGCCTCTGCCATTGAGTATGTCTTGATCGCGGCAGTGATTGTTGGTGCAGTGAGTTTGCTAAATTTGGATGGTTTTATTGCTGGAGCGGGCACTCTATTAAAAGACGCAGTGGTATCAGCTGGTGTAACCCCTGAGTAGCAATGAAAGAGATTATATTGGTTTCTTTTCTTTTGATATTTTCATTAGTTGATTATAGAAGGATGAAAGTGCCAAATTGGATGTTGTTTATTTTCTTATTTGTCGTTTTCCTTAGTTTTTTTAATCTAGAAAATAGAGGGTGGACAGCAATAGATGTAAACTCAATGATATTGATTTGTTCCCTAACTTTTCCAGGGTTATATTTTTCAGTTTTTGGTGCATCTGACGTGAAAATACTGTTAATCATGGCACTAATATTGTCTTTCTCTCAGATGCTGGATGTACTTCTTTACTCATTTGTCTGCTTCGCAGTGTACTGGTGGTTGTTTGCTCGTGGCCAGAAAGAAGCTCCCTTTGTGCCAAGCTTGTTGGTTGGGGTGGTCGCATCGTTATGGATTCTATAAAAAAGAAGTGCTTCAGGATCAAACGGATAAAGCAGCAGGGTTCAGCTGCTCTGGAAACCATATTCCTTTTGCCTGTCGTGCTGATGATTTTTTATGCCATTGCCCAGTACAGCTTAATTTTTGTTTCCATTCAGATGCTGAATTATGTCTCAGAAGAAGCGCTTCGCAAGAGCATTTCCTATGTGGATGAGAATTGTTATTACGGCGGTGCTTGCGACAGTACCGAACTGAAAGATCATATTGAGCAATCTGCAGAATCATTAATAAAAAACTATACTGGATCAAATTCAGGGAGAGGCTCACTCTTCGGGCAGAGTCTGGATGATAACCTTTCAATCAATATCGATTCAGATACATTTTGCTGTAAAGTCACCATCATCTATAACTATAAGACCAAACCATTCTTACCGTCTTTCGGTTTGCCTGTACCGGACGAATTAAAATCGACTGCAATATTGAATTTATAGAAATGCGTTCAGTTTGCATTTCTTAAACTATGCTGCCAGACAGCGCGAGTAGAGTGAGGGTAAAATGCAGGGACGCACGTTAAAAATTGCTGCTGCCGTCTTATTGGTGATGGCGCTCTTAATTGGCTGGTACGGTGTTACCTTGAGTGGCCGCACCTCAACGCAAGCCTCATCGCCAGCGGTTTCTGTTTCTAAGCCTGTGGTGACTGTCTGGGCATTCGCTGATGATGTACCGAAACAGGCTGTGTTGACGGAAGATATGCTGGTCGCCACACAAGTAACCGATGCCACCGCCGAAGACATTCGCGACTATTCCCCTTTTATTGGCAGACAGCTGAAATTGTCTGTTGTGAAAGGAACCCGCCTCAAATCTGCTCTGTTGCTGGGTCAGTTACCCATTGCACAGTCTCTGCCTCAGGGATACCGCGCGATTGCGATTCAAGCCAGTGAACTGACCACAGTCGGCGGACATGTTCATCCCGGGTATCGGGTAGATGTGATTTACCTGCTCCGCGCCAATAAGGAATCGGGCGATAACAGTACCGCCCGGCGCATTCTGAGTAACGTAGAAGTGCTGGCTGTCGGGGATCAACTGAACTTCGACAGTAAAAAAACAGAGAAGCAAATTAACGATAAGGCCAGAACTGTCGTGCTGGCCGTTCCCGCCACAGATACGCCTCAGTTATTGCTGGCAGAAACCACGGGGCAGCTCAGGCTGGCAGTGGTGGGCACCCAGGAGCTGGCACCTGCCGTTGAGTTAACGGCTGATACAGAGAGCATGATGGCCTACACGCCGGTTGCCGGTCAGACATCTGACGCTAATCAGACACTTGGCGTCAATCAAACAGCGGGCGTTATTCAGGCGCCTAAAGTCATTATTTCTTCGCAGAAAACAGCCAGTACCTCACAGGGCGCACCTGCTGTAATGATGACAGCACCCAGCCATTCAACGATCAAAGAACCTGAAGATGTTAAACAAGACGACAGCTATGTCATCTCATTAAAAACGCTGGGTGGGTATCGCGAAGCAGAAGTGGAAGTGAAAAAACCGACTCCGGTGAAATACCGTTACGTTGCGCCTCGGGTTGAGGTGTATCAGGGCGAGAACCGAACTCTGGTTCGCACCAGCCACTGACAGGGAGAGAGTGAATGCTGCGTTTTGTTAATGGATTATGTGTGTTTTTGGCTCTAAGCCTGAGTGTGTCCGTCAATGCCCGTGATTTTCAACTGGATGTTGGTCAGCAAGTGACCGTGCATTCCGGGAAACGCATTCAGCGGGCAGCCATTGGTGAACCCTCTGTGGCGGGCGTTAAAGTGTTAAGTACCTCTGAGTTACTGGTGACAGGTAAGCAGACAGGAACGACATCTCTTCTGATCTGGGAACGAGGCTCAGATGAACCAGTCCGCCACCGGATTTCGGTGAACCCCGGTGGTGTTGCAACATCCAATATTCAGGTGCAGACAGATATTAAAGTGGTTGAAGTGAGCAAAAGTGCGCTCAAAGAAGCGGGCTTCTTTTTCGGTAAGCAGGGTTCCGGCGGCACCTTCTGGGGTATTGGGAATGCCAGTGCGATCACTGGCGCTTCGTTTAATGGTTTTCGTGGCAGCTTCTTATCCAGTGGCGATGCGTTCAATCTGGTGATCGGCAACGTGGCGGATCATTTTCTCGGCACAGTGAGTGCGCTGGACAGTAACGGTTTTGCCTACACGCTGGCTGAACCCAGCCTGGTGACTATGTCTGGCCATACTGCGACCTTTCTGGCCGGTGGGGAATTTCCGTATCCGAAAAGCACCAGTGATGATGATATCAGCATAGAGTTTAAAGAATTTGGGGTTCGTCTGAACCTGACGCCGACTGTGATGTCTGGCGATCGCATTATGCTGAAAGTGGCCCCTGAAGTGAGTGAGCTGAACTATGCCCAGGGTGTACAGGCCTCCGGCGTTATAGTGCCGGGATTGTCGGTACGCCGCACAGACACCACAGTTCAGCTGGGCAACGGCGAAAGCTTCGTGATCAGCGGGCTGGTCAGCCGCAGTACGATCAAAAATGCCAACCGTTTCCCGGGATTGGGTGACATTCCAATTCTTGGCGCCTTTTTTCGCTCAACCCGGTTAGAAGAGAATGACAAAGAACTCATGATGGTCGTTACGCCGCATCTGGTGAAACCCTTTGCCAGCAATGCGCCACTACCACCATTACCGGGCGAAATGTATCGTCAGTTTAAACCCAACTTTTTCGAATTAATTTTTCTGGATGCTGAACCCAGAGAACTACCCGTAAAAATGGGTTTTGCAGGGGAGGGTTAAGATGCAGCTCATGGCCTATACGGCGGATCATCACGCCAAACTGGATGTGTCAGAAGCGATCCCGGAAGGGTGTACGCTGACATGGATAGAAGATGCGTCTCATCTTAGTTCTAACCTGGCCTGGAAACAGACGCGCATTCTGATTTTAGTGGCCTCTGACTGGCCAATGTCCGATATCGAAAGCCTGATGGATAACTTTGCGCCCCGGCGCGTCATTCTGGTGGATCTGACACCAGAGGCGCACTGGCATGGCATTCAGCAAAACCAGCTGGTCCGCAAACACCTTCACTGGTGTGAGCTGGAGGGACTGACAGATCTGATCATGAATCTGACGCAGATGACGTCTTTTGACGCCACATCGCGTTTGGCGCTGTTATCGCCCCGCAATGACTGTGATGGTGCGTTGCTGGCCATAGCTGCAGCGTCACAGCTGCAACGAAAGCACAATCAGCCCGTCCTGTTATTGGATCTGGGGCGACCATACAGTGATGTGTCTTCTTATTTGGGCTGCGGTGATCGTATTGATTTTCTCACCTTGCTGGAGAAAAAAGATTATCTCAGTGCGCAGTGGCTTCAGGAGCAAGAGCTGGACGCCACAACCGGTATTCATGTTATCGGCATGCCGGACTCGGACAATTACAGCGCTGTAACCATGGAAGCACTGGTGGAAGTGATGGATCTGCTGGAAGGCATGTACAGCAATATCATTATTAATCTCACCGGTATGCCACCCAGCCCTTTACTGTTTTTCATGGTCAATCGCTGCGATCAGCATTGGCTGCTGGCCGATCAAAAAAACGTCAGCCTGAAAAGCGCCTGCGATTTGGCTGAATTACTTTACCTTCAGGGGATCAGGCCGGGCAGCGTGAATTTAGTGCTGGCGCCTTTTTCCCCTGAAGTGATGCCGGGGAAAGAGATGATCCAAAATCAGCTTCCGATCTTAGTTCGTGGCGATTTACCGTACACCTTTGCAGTCATTACTGACATTAATGCTAACGCACTGTTTCCGCCCAGTGGTGAGTTCAGGTTGTATATGAAGGCGGTTGAGAAATTGCTCTGGCTGTCGACAGAAAAATCACGCTGGCAGTTTTCTCTGGGCTGGTAAGTATCCTTAGGTGATTTCTCAAATCAAGGAGCAGGTATGGGAAATGAAGTGGTGTGGCCAAGCAGGGAATTGGTGATTCAGCAGGAAGAATCGACGCTGGCTCTGAAAGCGGAATTACACCGTTACATCATAGAGCAGTTGGAAGAAGATGGCCTGATGTTCGAGATGGAACGTCAGGAAATGCAGCCGCACGTACATGATTACGTTCGTCAGTATTTTCAGCAGCATAAGGAACTGAATCAACATCTGAATATACAGGATCTGGTCACGGAACTGATGGATGAAATCGTCGGTTTTGGCCCGTTACAGAACCTGCTGGATGACCCAAACATCGACGATATTTTAATTAACGGCCCGAAAAACATCTATGTTGAGCGAAGCGGTCAGTTAAGCCGGATTTCCCTGAGGTTCATGAATGATCAGCATGTTTTGCGGGTTATTCGCCGTATGATTTCGCCAATTGGCCGGCGAATTGATGAGTCTAACCCCATGGTGGATGCCCGTTTGCCCGACGGCAGCCGGATCAATGCGGTGATCCCGCCTTTGTCTATTGATGGCCCTTGCCTGTCTATCCGGAAATTCAAAAAAGAAGGTCTGACGGCGGATACCTTAATTCAAAATGGCGCCATGAGCGTTGCCATGCATCAGCTGCTGAGAAGCTGTGCTAAATCGCGTTTTAATATTCTGATCAGTGGTTCAACGGGGTCAGGTAAAACCACCTTGCTCAATATTCTCAGCCAGTACATCAATACCGGTGAACGTATTGTAACCATTGAAGATGCCGCCGAACTGCAACTCAGAAACGGGCACGTTGTCCGTCTGGAAACACGCCCGCCAAACTCTGAGGGCCATGGCGAAGTGACCGCCAGAGATTTGCTCAAAAATGCCCTGCGGATGCGGCCTGATCGCATCATTCTGGGTGAAAGCCGTGGGGGTGAAGTGCTGGATATGCTGCAGGCGATGAACACAGGCCACCAAGGGTCGATGAGTACCCTGCATGCTAACTCCCCCCGCGATGCGCTGGTGCGGCTGGAAATGATGGTTACACTGGCCGGTTTCACTTCCACCGAATCGCTGATTAAACAAATTATTGCCACTGCACTGGATATGATTGTTCAGGTTTCACGACTGCCAAGCGGTAAGCGGGTCATTACTCACATTGTTGAAGTACAAGACGTGGCAGACGATCAGATCCGCATTCAGGAACTGTATAAATATAACCAGCAGACAGAAGATTTTGTGCCTGTTGATGCTATGTCAGTCCACCTGCGTAAAAAGCTGGAGGAGGGGCTATGAACAGCGCGATCTTTATCGCGGTGGTATTGCTGCTTGCCAGCTGCGTATTAATGGTGATTGCCACCAGGCGGCCCAAAGCTGCGACCTCCAAAGCTGCAACAGAAAAAGCTGCGACAGAGAAAGCCCGGAAACAGGGTGCAGACGAACGGCCTGTCCAGCGCAAGGATCGCTTGCAGGAAAACTGGCAGCGACTGGGGTTGAGCACATCGGTTTACATGCTGGTGGTTTATGCGGCTTGCCTGTTGTGCGGGCCTTTCGTGCTGGCTCGCCTGTCTGGTATTGGCGGGCTGGGCATTGGTTTGCTTGTTTCTGTGGGATTTATTCTCCTGCTGGGGCAGATCCGAAAAAGTAATAAACGCCGGAAGATTCTTCAGCAGTTACCAGGATTTATTGATCACCTTAATCGCCGTATACATGTTGGCATGTCGCTCAACAAAGCAGTCGAGCAGGTACTGCCCGCGATGAATAACCCTTTACGCAGTGCTGCGCAACGGGCGGTTCAGCGTACCAGCCTGGGCACAGAACTTTATGACTCCTTCTATAAAGAAGCAAAAATAACCGGTGTACAGGAATTTGCCCTGCTTGGCTCTGTGTTTAAGGTGAATCATCAGTTTGGCGGCAGCGTGACGGCGGCATTAGAGAATTTGGTTGAGTTGCTGCATCAGCAGGAACGCAGCCAGCGTGAACTGAAGTCGATGACAGGGGAAACCAGGGTGACAGCCTGGGTGATGGGAGTGGCACCGACGGCCATGGCAATTTATATGCTGGTGTCTAATCCCCAGCAGTTGTTGTCTATGTGGGCAGATGAATCAGGCCGGCAGGCACTGATGCTGGGCATTGGGGCGCAGGTACTGGGCGCCTTGGTGCTGTGGCGCATGGTTCGGTCGTTATAAGGCGGTTTGGCTGGGTTCATGCCGCTTAATGGATCCCCGCCTGCGCGGGGATGACGAAGTAAAAAGATAAAAAGCGTGCAGTGGCGAGAAGTCTTAATGACGTACACGCCGACTCGCCGTCATTCCCGCGAAGGCGGGAATCTAAGGACGGCAAAGCAGAGTAGGTATAGACAGAGGTAGAGAATGACAGTCACCGCTTATTTGATCATTGCCAGTTTATTGCTCACTGCAGGCGGGGCCGGTTTGATGTACTGGTCAGTCAAATTACAAAAAGCACGCAGCGTCGAGCAAAACCTTGCTAAATCGCTGGGTAAGACGCCCGGCGAGCGTGTGATTCAGACAGGCCAGATGTTGTGGGGGAAAACCAAGCGGCGTAATGCCTCATTCCTGAGCGAGATTCTGGAGATGATGCGTAAAGCCGGATACATCTCCAACCGCGAGCAGACACTGGCCGTGTTCAGGATGGCAGCCGTGTGGTGTGCCGTTCAGCTGGTGTTCGCCAGTCAGCTCATCCAGGCCGATGCGCCGGTAAACAATAAAATCAGTCTGGCGTTTATCAGTGCGCTCGGTACGGCGTATCTCACTATTCAATGGCTTAAGAAAAAAGCGGCCAAGCGCACCCGGATTATTGATGAAGAAATGATTATCGGCCTGCAGGTCATGAAAATTTTGTGGGATGTCGGTTTGTCGCTGGAGAGTTTGTTGCGCACCCTGACCCGTGAACTGTCGGAACTGACTCCTGAGCTGAATAAAGAACTGAAACTGGTACTCAGCAAAATTGAAGCGGGCCAGGAACGTTCCTCGGCATTCAGTGAAGTGGCCAGCGTGAACGATTCCACCGGCATGCAGGATTTGTTAACCATGCTGGCACAGGTATCTGAAACCGGCGGCAATATGTCGGCTTCGCTGAATCAGTTATCACAGTTGTTGCAGGACAGACGACGCACTCAACTGCAGGAAAAAGTCACTAAACTGTCGGGGAAAATGTCAGTTGTCATGATGGTGTTCCTGTTTCCGGCACTGTTTGTTGTGCTAGCCGGACCGGGGTTCATGGCACTCGTCAAGGCGATTGGCAGTTGATGCCTCCTGCCATTAACGTGCGGCGGTAAAGAAACAATAAGAATGACAAGGATGTGGATATGAAAAGTCAGTTTAGCAACGGATTTATCAGGTATTACCGCTATTGGGCAGGCGGCCTGCTGGCAATAACGCTGACTGCCTGCTCGGGTTCGCCTCAGGAAGAAACGGCCCAGCAAACGGCAAACAAGGCCGTACAGTCTGGCGCTTGTGGTGAAACACTGATCGCTAAAGACGGCATGAAGCTGTCGATGGTGAAACAGCAAATGGATCAAGGCCAGTATTATCTGGCGCTGGCAGCACTGGATGATCTGGATGAAGATGGCCTGAGCGTGCGGATAATGCGTGCTAACAGCTACCGCAAACTGGGCAAATGGGATGAAGCGTCCGCTTTGTATAAAGGCATGCTTAACACCTGCCTTTCGGGCAGTGCGTATCACGGGCTGGGTTTGATCGCTTCGTATCAGGGCAATATGCAGGACGCCATGAAGTGGATGGAAAAAGCGGCCAAAGCCGCCCCGGTTGAAGCCGATGTCCGCAATGATCTTGGCTTTTTACTGTTGGTAACAGGGCAGGATCAGAAAGCCAGAGATGAATTGTTAACTGCGCTGGAGCTGAATCCGTCGCACCCGAATGCGGCGAAAAATCTGTGGTTCGTTTTATTGAAAACCAACCAGAAACAAGCGGCTGCGACGCTGGCTTCCCGGTTCGAATGGGACTATGCCGATCAGCAGGAAATGATGGATGCCATTACTGCCTTCAGGCCGTTGCAGCTGGATCCTTCTCAATCGGGCAAAGAAAGTACAGGAGCTTTGTGATGAAAAGGACATACACCTCTTTGATCACTGCGATGGCGTTTGCGTTTGCAGGCACTGCCGCGCCGGTTATGGCAGAAACACGTTCAGCGACAGAACCGGGAGAAATCAGTGCGTACCCGGCAACCACTACAGCGCAGTTAAAACCGGTCATGAAAAGTGAGCGCAAGAACATGACTCAGCTCTGGCTGAATATGCAGACGCGCGGCCAGATGGCAACATCCCAGACCGATACCCTGACGCCAGAAGCCGCGAAGGCGACACAGCAGCGGATGCAACAGAGCTTCAGCCACCCGATTCCGGATAAATTTATTAAAGACAACTTTGGTGGCAGTTAATGGTGAATCAAAAGCCGACTCACACGAACTTGGCGCACTGGCTCGTTTTTTCGCGTACTGACTCGTTGTTTTCACGTACTGACTTGTTGTTTTCACGTACTGACCTGTCATTCCCGCGCAGGCGGGAATCCACTTAACGGAACATGACGCTGACTGATAACACCTCTGCGCTGGCACAGGCATGAGAATCATCAGCACTGGCGGCACACTGAGGCATCAGTGTTATCACTCACAGTCGCCATGAGGAGCTAGGATATGTTGAGTACATCGAGATCGCCTGGTCGTTTTTCTCGGATATCCCGCCAGCGCGGCGCGGTTGGGGTAGGTCTGATTTTACTCATGGTCAGCATGGTGCTGTTCCTGGCAATGGCCGTCGACACCGGCCGCCTGTACATGGAAAAACGCAAGCTCCAGAAACAGGCCGATTTAGCGGCACTCAGCTTAGGGCGAAGTGCCTGCTATATCGACGGAATCAACAATAAAGATACGCTGGAGACACTGGTAAAACAGAATCTGGCAGCCAATGGTTTTGATACCACAGCCTCAAATCCAACGATTGAATTCGGTGCCGCGCAGATCGCCGGCAATGAATGGGAATTCGAACCTGCCAGCACTACAGTCAAAAGTGCTGGCAGAGTCACCATCAGTAAAACCGTACCCGGCAGTTTGATTTCACAGCTGTATAACCCGAACGATGTCACTCTGAGCGCGTCGGCGGCGGTTTATAAACGCATGTCGGTTGGGTTTGGGGTGGGGTCTTCTGCAGTAAATGTTGGGTTAACTAATTCAGTCCTAGGTGCTGCATTAAAAGGAAATCTAAATATTATTTCTTATGATGCTTTAGTGAATGGAAAAATCAGTCTTGCGGCTTTATTGATAGAACTTCTTCCTAACCTAAAAGATAGCGATGGTAGTTCATTATTATTTACTGATCTGACTGTGGGTGATGTTGATGATATATTAGATGCTTATGTGAATGTGGCTGATATTATTGAAGCCTCAATATTAGTGCTAGGAGAAACTACAGATGAGGGTGCTGTGTTATCTACAATAAATCAATTAGCATTAAATAGTGGGTTACCAAGAATACAATTGTCGGAGATACTGTCTTTAGGCATACATGCTCATGATGAAATGGTTAAGAGTGCTGCCCTCGCAAGTAAAATTAATCTTTTTGATTTGGTCTCTGGAACAATATATGCGGCGAATAAAGACAATTTTATATCTATTCCAAATTTAGATGTTGATTTAGGTGTTGCAGGTTTAGCTGTTGCTTTGAAGGTAATAGAACCGCCACAGTTTGAATTTGGGAAATTGCCTGCTACATTAAATGATGACTTTGTGGCGTCAGCTAAAACATCTCAAGTTGATTTAAAAGTGAAAGCTACACTGTTAAATGGTGGCTTGGATTTAGGATTAATAGCCTTAGAGGTAGGTACAATAGGAGTTCATGCTACTATAGCTCAAGCGGAAACTAGGCTGTTAGATGTTTATGGTTGCTCCTTATCTGGTAACGGGATGAAAATGGATTTCTCCACAAAACCATCAGTTGCAACAATTAGAATTGGAGATGGAGGTGCTGTAGGGGACAAAGATGATTTTGGTTCCCAAGGGGCTCCAATAAAAATTGGTGCAAAAGTTGGCCTGAAAACTTTATCTGTTGAAACAGCGATAAGTGTACCAGTTTCATCTTCAACTTTTGTAAATCACATTGGCACAATTGATAAAGAATTAGAAATGCCACAGAAGGTTTCTACTGTTAATCCAGGAGCTGGAAACACTCTACAGGGAGCTTTAGACTCAATTAAAAACGGCAGTAGGGATTGCGATGATCCTAAACATGTTATTTGTGTTGATGTGAAAGGGTTAGGGATACTAGACCCATTGCTTGGGAGTGTATTAGATGCTCTTTTAACTGGATTAATCCCAGTTGTTATCGATTTGATTGATGATGTTCTGGTGATAGTTTTAGACACGATTTTAACAAATGTCCTCGGTATCCAAGTCGGCACAGCCGATGTATTCGTCAAATCTATCGACGTTGACGGCGGTGGTTTGATTGAATAATGACCTGCTGAGAATGTTTTGAGTTTCGTGTTTCAATGGATTCCCGCCTTCGCGGGAATGACGTTTAATTTATAAGTGACGTTTAAATTATAAGTGATATTTAAATTATAAGTGATATTTAAAGTGTCAATAATTTTAAACTATAGATAATTTTTAGTTAATAATCATGTTGTAAACAAGTTTAAGGGCGTGGTTGATATTTTAAATATTCCATTTAAATAATTCATAAAAAGGTTTTTTGATTGTGGATATTAAACTTGTCTGTCTCAAAATATAGCGATGATTTGTTTTTTCATCAGACTGATAACTTCAAGATTTAATAGCAATAACTCACTCGGTTGTAAGTTTTTATGTCATTCCCGCGAAGGCGGGAATCCAGTGATTTCAGAGTACAGATCACGCCATTGTGGGTTAGATTTCTCAATCAAGTTCATTTTCCACTGCCTTCTCCATTTCTTGAGTTGTTTTTCTCTCTGGATGGCAGAATACATATCGTCTACTTGTTCAAAGTAAACTAGGCGTAGCACATTATATTTTCTAGTAAATCCATATTTCTCTTTCTGCTTGTGTAACCAGATACGATTTACTAAATTGCTCGTTACACCTATATACATTGTTCCGTTTTTCTTACTGGCAAGAATGTAAACGCAAGGATGTTTATCCATATTAATTAGACCCCCATCGTAAGTGGCTATTTGATTTATATTGGGGTTTTGTTAGTAAATATAAATTAAGTTAAGTGAAATTATCGACATGGTTAATAGCTAGTACCAAAGTGTTGAAATGTGATTTCACTTTTCTTAGATGCAGTTTGCGTTATTCGTCTTTGTAATGGATGAAATGGTAAATATGGAATTCAGCCTTCGAGATATATGGACTACTTTCTCACAACGAGAGTGCAGCTACAGTTTTCCTTAATCAGACACTTTATGTGATTGCCAACTGAACCGGAATCTGAAAATGAAAACTGGCTGTGCCCGTGAAACGAGCATCCATACCCAGCAGTATTTCGACCAGACTGCCGTGATTGTCGAGGGGATAGCCAAGTAATTCGGCTTGCCGGAACAGGCTCTCAATGGCATTGAGATAAGCAATGTCAGAGGCGACGCGGACTTTGGTACATAAATAGTAGCCTTCTGCAATCAGATGGTCGTTTGGCTCTGGTGGTGTTCGCCATTTTCCTGTGACGGATGTGATGTCATGCCAGGGGCGATCCAGCTCCAGCACGGGTGTGGCGCAGAGCATTTTGGCCGTCTGCTGCCCGTGTTGATTGAACAAGCTGTGCCAGTCTCCTCTGTGGGCTATTTGCGTGTAGATCCCTCTTGCCGGAAACCAGATTAATTCACACGGCATAGATAAAGCCAACTGCTGTTCAAGGGGGGGCTGTACCACTTCAGAAGTGCGATGCTGGCTGGGATGCGCCAGCTTACTGAGCAAAGCGATGGTTTCATCTGGCGTGCCCGTTTGTCCTAATGCTTTGATGTGTTTTGCCTGATAGCCAGTGTCCCGTTTGAGGGCTTTCGCCAGTGCCTGCGACGAGGAATAGCCAGAGGACAACGCAATTTGGGTAATTGAGCTGTTTCGCGACATCAGCAACTGTGAGATGGCATATTGCAGTCTGATACGGTGTAAATATTGCCCCGGCGTTTCATGAAATAACTGGGTAAACTGCCGGTGAAAATGAAAGGGCGATATGGCACTTCTGCTGGCAATTTGCTCCCAGGTCAGCCTGTCACTGAGCGTACTGTGCATCAGCTGCAAAGCCATTTCGAAGCGCTTTCGTATATTGTCCGCCAACGGCGCGAGCAGGGTGCGCTCGGGCACGAGTTCATAGAGCGACATGAAGGTATCAAAAGAATCCGGGCTCTGTTTCATGGCTGAACGGGCGAAGTGAAAATGAATGTCACTATGCGCCCTGATGCAATTGTTTGCAAGATGTTGACTGGACATTGTGTGCTCACTACAGCTGCAGTGTTACTGGTATGGGTTGATACGGATTGTCCGTTTTGAGCAGGCTCAGCCAGAGTGAGTGAGCCGTTTGTTGTGACTGCAGGTTCAGCCAGTGGATCAGCGTTGGGATAACGCCGGGCGCCAGTGCGGACTCACCCAGCCAGTGCAGTTTGAGCAGATCCCCTGTATCCATACGCTGTCTGGGAAAATAGGCTGAATCCAAAAGCCCATGATTACCGCTTGCGATCAGCCGGGTTGAGACAAAAGGATTTGAAGCGCGCTGGTGTCTTTCAAACTCAAGCCGGGCATCGACATTGAGATCATCCTCTCCCCAAATGAGCAGAGCAGGTGTGCGAATCAGCGGGTAGTCCTGCCGGGCATCTGACTGCAGATTCTTCAGAACAAAGTGGTACCTGTCTGCCAGCATGGCCTGATCACCCATCGCTTGCCGGTAGTCTGCATAGGCGGGTGCTTGTAGCAATAAGGCAATTTCTTCGTCATACGCCAGAAGGGCTGCCTGAATCTCTGCTTCCGTTGCGCTGGCCTCAGTGTGTTTGAGCCGGGTATAGTAACGACTTTGCTCAATCCAGTTGGTCGCAAAGCCAATACCAACCATAAAGCCAAACTGTGCCTGATGATCGGTTGCCAGTGACGGCAGTACCCAACCGGCCTGGCTGAATCCCACTACACCGGTTTGCCGGGCAGTGAAACCATATCGGGACTGTACCCATTGAATCGCATCAAGCACTTCGGCCTGTCTGTCTGCCATCGACTGCTCAAGCCAGTTTCCGCTAGATTTCCCGACGCCAGGTTTATCCCAGCTCATGATCGCGTACCCTTGGGCGCGGAGCTGATCCCACAGCAAAGGGTAATATCCGTAAGCGTCATGGGGCATTTCACCGTCACCATGAACAAATAGCAGCACCGCCTTGCTAGTCTGGCTCCCTGTCGGTGGCAGGTACACCCCGGACAGTTGATTATCGCCGCTCCGGAAAACAATGTGTTCTTCTGACGAACAGGCCGAAAGCGTCAGGACGAATAACAGAACAAGCAGTTTCATTCAGATCACCATCAGCTGCTAAAAGTAGGTGTAATGTGCCAGCAAGAGTATCGCGGGAACGGCTAAAGAAAACGTGTCTCTGTTTGCTGTTTGATGGAAGATGCTTGCTGTTTTAAGGAAGGGTGAAAGCTATCTATCAACGGACGTTAGTTAAAAAGAGTTCTGAAACAGTTGAATGTGATTAAATTATGCCCGTTATGTGTTTTTAATGGGTGGTTTTTTGATTACTTTTATATTGATACCTAAAAAGAATAATGTGCGTTAAAATGTGCATTCACCTCAAATTATGTAGATAAAGTATTAAAAAAGTGGATTATCGCAACCCATGTCTGATGAAATCAGGCTTGCATTTTGTCTGCTCATTTCTGGTCAAACATTGGATTTTTCAGCACAACAAAAAATAAGTTCGTTAATGTATCTATTCCTTTGATATCAATGAGTTTTACAAATCCACACAGTCAGGGTTAACGTTTAATGAAAAAATTTATAGTGATGGTTGTCTGTGCAATGTTTGCCATTGCAGCGATAGCGAGTATTTGGTTTACGTCGTATATTTCTCATCAGGAAATAGACAGTATTATTCTGAAAAAATCGCAGGTACAAGCTGAATTACTGGCAAAGAATGTTGAGTATGTGCTTGAGAACTCTCAGCAGCCGGAAGACGATTTACAGGCACTGGTGTTGTCGCTCAAGCAGCGCAGCGATATCAGTTATGCCGTAGTGATTAATAAAAACATCACGGCCATTGCCCACAGTGATCCGCAAAAGCTGAACAAAGTCTATGACGACAGCTACACAGTGGAAGGGGCAGGACAAGGTAAACCGAAACACTCCAAGTGGTATGCGGATGTTCAGAAAGTCTGGGTATACGACATCATGATGCCTGTGCATGTGAACGGATCGCTTTACGGCGCGTTCGACGTCGGCATTCCTATTACAGAAGTCGATAATGCCGCCAGTGAAATTGTGATTGCTCAGCTCACCGCCATCATCATTATTTTTATCATCTGCGCGGCTTTTCTGATGTGGATACTGAACCGTTTGTTCATGCCGCTTACCGGATTGCAGCAGGCGCTGGAAGATATTTCCAAAGGCGATGGCAACCTGACGGTGCGTCTGCCGGTAAAAGGGAATGATGAGATCGCCCGTATTTCTGAAGCATTTAATATCTTTGTCAGCAAGATCAACGACATCATCGTTCAGGTTGTTGATACAGGTGTTGGCCTGGGACGCTCTGCAGCTTCGCTGCGTGATCAGTCGGTGCACGCATTGTCGAGAGGGCAAGACCAGAGCGAACAGACGCTACTGGTGGTGACGTCGATGAATGAAATGATCGCAACGATTAATGAAATTTCCAATAACGCTGCAGGTGCCGCAGAGTCTGCAGGCAGTGCGAACAGCGAAACTCAGGCCGGACGCAAGACGTTGCAAGCGGCGACCAATACCATTAATCATCTGGCCGGTGAAATGAATAACATGTCTGCTGTGATTGCGACGTTAGCAGATAAAACGCAGTCAATCGGCTCGATTCTCGATGTGATTCGCGGCATTTCCGAGCAAACGAACCTGCTGGCGCTGAATGCGGCCATTGAGGCAGCCCGTGCCGGTGAGGCCGGTCGTGGATTTGCTGTGGTCGCGGATGAAGTGCGTAATCTGGCGACTAAAACGGCTCAGTCTACCGATGAAATCCAGCGTATGATTGACCAGCTGCAACATGAAGCGAAAAACGCAGTGACTGCGATGGAAAGCAGCAAATCCCTGACTGAAGAAGGCACCAAAGCCACCGAAGACGCCCTGAGTGCGCTGGACGAAATTTCGGGTCAGGTTGTCGCGATTCTGGACATGAACACTCAGGTTGCCACGGCTACAGAGCAGCAATCCAGTGTGGCCAATGAAATCAATCTCAACATGGATACGGTGAATCAGGCGGTGCAGACCGGGCTGGATGCCAGTATGGAGCTGGAAAAAACCAGTCAGGATCTGGCCGGCCTGGCAGAGAAACTGGATCGACTGGTGGGGGCTTTCAAACTGGCAAGACAGGTACGATAGTTATTTCTGGTTAACTGACTCTTCAGCAAGGGAGCAGGTTCTCCCTTGCTGAACGAGCATTACTTTCCGGGCAGGCATTCTGCTTCATTGCCAGAATAAATGTTCACTTTGCGTAAATTCTTCAAGCTCGTTCAACTGCGTTCATTTCCCTGCCTAACAATGGATTCTGTCGTGTTTTCGTCACCATCCTGCTTCTGGTTGTTATGGTCTGATTCCGAAATCTTGGCCTGAAAGTATTGTGATATTAGATGCTTATCTTTCCGTCTTGGTCTAAAGTTACAAACGGTCTGCTTTGAAGCAGTAGCAATAACGTCTACGCAGGCTGGCTCGCGTGTTTTTGCATTGTGGTACACGAAGTCCGAACAGTTATCTTTTCTAAAAATGAACAACAGGAATTGATCGCATGAAACGTCTACTTGCCGTGACATTGTCGACGACTTTGCTTGTCGCGTGTAACGATCCGAATCAAGCTGCTTCCAATACCTCCGCGGATACAGCTTCTGCTACAACGACAACCTCATCTTCATCGAATTCTTTAACTGCTGAGCAGGCGCGCGAATATGCCCGTGATGCGTACATTTTTGTTTACCCCTTAGTGCTGAATTATCGCACTATGTATTCTCAGGCAATTAAAGGGGATGCGGCATTTGGCAAGTGGCTGCATTTAGGCACGTCTACCCCCGCAGACACAGATATTGTCACACCCAATATTGATACCCCTTATTCTTATGCCTGGGTGGATTTGCGGTCTGAGCCTTGGGTAGTCACTTTGCCTGAGATAGAAGCTCAGCGTTACTACACCAGCCAGTGGGATGATTTGTGGGCATATGTTATTGATAATCCCGGCTCTTTGAATGATGGCAACGGTGGCGGAAGCTTCATGCTCGTTGCACCGGACTGGCAAGGTGAAACGCCAGAAGGTATTAAACGAGTCATCCGCGGGGAGAGTCAGTTCCTGGGGACACTGACACGTACACAGCTCATCGGAGGGCAGGATGATATGCCTAATGTTGAGAAGATACAGCAAGCGTACAAGCTGCAACCGCTCAGCGAATTCCTGGGTCAGCCCGCCCCAGCGCCAGCACCGGCCATTGACTGGCCGGCATGGACAGAAGGCGATGAAAAAACAGATCAATTCTGGCGCTACGCTGACTTTCTTCTCCCGTTTACGTCACCCAATGCGGATGATGCCGCGGAGTACAATAAACTCAAAGCCTTAGGCATTGGCACGGGCGAACCTTTTGACTTTTCAGCCTTAGACCCCTCGATTCAGGATGCGATGCGGGCGGGGGTACAGGATGCGCTGGCCGAATTCCAGAAAGCCGGAAACGATCCTACTTTGGATTCAGGCACACTGTTTGGCAGTCGCGAGCGGATTGGCACGGATTATCTGAAGCGGACATTGGGGGTTGTGCTGGGTATTTTTGGTAATGCTAATGAGCAGGCGGTATATTTTTCTATTCCGCTTGATTCGAATGATCAGCCTCTTGATGCCAGTAAAAATAATTATTCAGTGACTTTTCCTGCGGGGCAGATACCACCAGTGAAATATTTCTGGTCATTCACTATGTATAAACTGCCACAGCGATGGCTGGTGGAAAACCCGATCAACCGATATTCGCTGTCAAGTACGACTCCGGGAGTAAAAAGCAACGATGACGGTTCATTAACGATTTATTTCCAGCATGAGTCACCTGGGCCGGATAAGGAAAGTAACTGGTTGCCATCACCCGATGGACCATTCTGGATTGTGTTGCGAAACTACGGACCGGATAAAGCCATCATTAGCGGTGACTATCCGAAGCCAAAACCGGTTCCGGTTCCGGCTGCAAAATGATGTAACCCTGCAGTGCTTTGAATCATTTTACAAAGACCACTCCATTCTGCGTTGTGATAATGCGCCGCAGCATGGGGTGGTCTCTTCGTTATGTTCAGATGCTGCCGGTGCTTATTTCATCCCCCCTCTTTGCTGTTAGCGGTTTTGCTTCTGGTACCCGAGGTGATTGCACTGGCGTTCGCTCCTGTCTTGCCCCGGCATCAGCGGTCACACATAAGCGAACACATAAACCTGCTATTTTCTTCTTAAAATTCATCACATAGCGGCTCGCCGTCACGGAAATGCCGCTTACTATTAATAAAACTTATACCTTAGTTTTAGCCTAACTGATTCTTGTTGCCGGGCAGTAGATGCCGCCATTAAGTTAACAAAAGCTTAACAAGATGTGCGATTTAACTTCATTCACTGTAGAAAAGGAAAAGTTATGTCTGGCAGCAACGAGCAAGCCGTCGAAACCCATACCGTTTCTGACGAATACTTAAGTAAACGACAACTCAAAAAAGGCGTGGCAGGCTGGGTACTGCTGGCAAGCCTGGGTGTGTCTTATGTGATCTCCGGGGATTTCGCTGGCTGGAATTTTGGCTTAGAGCGGGCAGGGTTTGGCGGCATGCTATTGGCCACGATAGTCATGGGGCTGATGTATATGTGCCTGGTACTGAGTCTGGCCGAGATGTCGTCATCGATTCCCACTGCTGGTGGTGGTTACAGCTTTGCCCGTCGCGCCATGGGGCCGTGGGGAGGCTTTCTGACCGGTACTGCTATCTTGCTGGAGTATGCCATTGCCCCTGCCGCGATTGCGATTTTCATCGGCGGCTACGTGAATGAGTTAATCGGTATTGACGGGCCCATAGTATACGCGGCTTTTTATTGTGTGTTCGTCGGTATCCATTTGTGGGGTGCCGGAGAAGCACTGCGTATTATGATGGGGATCACCTTGCTGGCGGTGATTGCGATTATAGTTTTTGCGCTGGGTATGCTGCCGCATTTTGACATCAACAACCTTTTTGATATTGCCGTTAATTCAGATGTCGCCGGCGCCAGCGCCTTTCTGCCGGAAGGCTATATGGGAATTTGGGCGGCACTGCCATTTGCCATGTGGTTATTCCTGGCGGTCGAAGGTGTGCCGCTGGCGGCTGAAGAAGCTACCAATCCGGCCAAAGATATGCCGCGTGGCATTATCGCTTCCATGCTGGTACTGATAGTATTTGCCGCTGTGGTGCTGATTCTGGTGCCGGGCGGTGCCGGAGCCGAAGCCATGAAATCGCACAGTGCGCCGCTGGTTGGTGCTTTGCAGTCGGTGTACGGCACGGAATCGCTGGCGGCGAAATTCGTTAACCTTGTTGGCCTGTTCGGCTTAATTGCCAGCTTCTTTTCTATTATTTATGCCTACTCACGCCAGGTGTTTGCACTATCGCGTGCCGGCTACCTGCCCCGTTTTCTGTCCCTGTCCGGCGAGCGTAAAGTGCCGGTCTGGGCACTCATCGTACCCGGCATCATCGGCTTTCTGTTGTCGCTGTCCGGCGAAGGGGATCTGATGATCACCATGGCGGTGTTTGGCGCCACTGTCTCTTATGCTCTGATGAGCCTGTCCCATATTATTCTGCGCCGCAAAGAGCCAGCGCTGGAACGCCCTTATAAAACGCCGGGTGGCACGCTGACCTCGGGCATTGCGCTGGCATTGTCGCTGGTTGCGCTGGCTTCCACTTTTGTGGTGAGCCTGCAGGCGGCGCTGTGGTCCGCACTCTTTTACGCTGTCATGCTGACCTACTTCGCGCTGTACAGTCGTCACCGTATTGTCGCCAATGCACCGGAAGAAGAGTTTGACCTGATTGCTGATGCAGAATCTGAACTCAGTTAATGTCATTTGAGGACGCGGCTGCCGCTGTTGGTCAGTGCGTCCGGATTGAACTTATCTCCAAACAGGCTCAGGAACGAGTCATCTTGATGAAAGAGGTACACATGGAAGCCAGAGAAGTGAAGACGATTGCCGATGCAATGGCCATTGTAGAAGAACGCGCACTGACCCACGTGAAAGTCGGCTTGTTTGATAACGACGGCATCATGCGCGGTAAATATATGTCGAAATCCAAGTTCTTTTCATCGCTTGAAAAGGGGTTCGCGTTTTGTGACGTCGTGCTGGGCTGGGACTCCAAAGATCAGCTCTACGACAATACCCGTTATACCGGCTGGCATACCGGCTACCCGGACGCCCCAGTACGCATTTTGCCGCACACCTGCCGGGAGGTCTACGGTGAAGAAGGTATGCTGCTGTTTATTGCCGAGTTTACCGATGAAGCTGAGAAAGTCTGCCCGCGTGGCACCTTGCGAAAGGTGCTGAAAAAAGCCAATGACATGGGCTTTGATGTGTTTGCTGCCCTTGAATATGAGTTCTTCGTTTTCAATGAAACACCGCATTCAGCCAGAGAAAAAGGCTTTCGCAACTTGGAAACCATCACGCCGGACTGGTTTGGTTATTCGATGATTCGAAACTCGGTGCATTCCGGCTTGTATGAAGCCATTCTGGGCATGAGTGAGCAGATGGATTTTCCGATTGAAGGCATTCACTCAGAGACCGGTCCCGGTGTTTTAGAAGCCGCCATCGCGGTTGATGGCGCTGAAGCGGCGGCCGACAAAGCGGCACTGTTCAAAACCTTTATGAAAGTACTGGCTCAGAAAAGGGATCTGCTGGCGACCTTCATGGCGAAATGGTCGGGAGATTATCCGGGCCAGAGCGGGCATATTCATGTGTCGCTGAAAAACAAAGACGGCTCGTCGGCGTTCTACGACCCGACACAGACTCACAATATGAGCAAACTGCAGCGGCATTTTCTGGCCGGCCAGCAGCGCTTAATGCCTGAGTTTTTGTGTCTGATTGCACCGACCATCAACAGCTATACCCGTATGATCCCCGGCTTCTGGGCACCGACAGATGCCACCTGGGGCGTGGAAAACCGCACCACAGCCCTGCGGATTATTCCCGGCAGTGAACAATCCCAGCGCATCGAACACCGCTTAGGCGCAGCAGATGCTAACCCGTATCTCGCGCTGGCAGCCGCCGTGGCTTCCGGTCTGTACGGCATTATGCAGGAATGGGAACCGTTCGAGCAGGTGAAGGGCAATGCCTACGAACAGCAACATGCACCAGAGCTACAATTACCACGTACCCTGTGGGATGCCGCGCAGCGGTTTAAGCAGTCTGACGCTGCCCGAACCATGTTCGGTGATGAGTTCGTTGAGCACTTTGCTGCCAGCCGTGAGTGGGAGGAGCGTGAATTCAGAAAACACGTGACTGACTGGGAAATGGATCGTTATTTCGAAATTATTTAAGGAAGATGCGTCATGACTCGAATGCAACAAACGATATCGCCGGTAGACGGCAGTGTGTATGTCACGCGTCCGCTTGCCTCTGGCGATGAGATTCAGCAAACGCTGACGCTGGCGAAAAGTGCCCAGAAAAGCTGGGCCAGCGTTGCACTGAGCGAGCGTCAGGCAATGTGCAGCAAAGCGGTTGACTGGTTTGAAGCCAATAAAGCTGAGATCGGCCAGGAAATTTGCTGGCAGATGGGAAGACCGATCCGCTATGCGCAGGGTGAAATTGCCGGTCTGGCGGAACGGGCACGCCATATGATCGCCGAAAGCGATGCGGCGCTTGCCGCGATCACTTTACCCGACAAGCCCGGCTTCAGCCGTTACATTACCCGTGAGCCCGTTGGTGTGGTGGCTGTTATCGCCCCCTGGAATTATCCGTACCTGACGGCCATCAACAGTATTGTGCCTGCCTTGCTGGCCGGTAACAGTGTCATCCTCAAGCATTCTGCACAAACGCCCCTGTGTGCTGAGCGGCTGAAATCGGCTTTTGATGCCGCAGGTCTGCCGGAAGGGGTGTTTCAGTTTTTGCATCTGACGCACGAAGACACCACCAAACTGATTCAGTCTGACGCGGTGAATCATGTCGCCTTTACCGGCTCAGTACCGGCCGGCGCGCATGTCGAGCAAGCCGCCGCAGGCCGTTTTATCGGCGTTGGACTGGAGCTGGGCGGTAAAGATCCGGCTTACGTGCGCGAAGATGCCGATCTGGATGATGCGGCTGACACCGTGATTGACGGGGCATTTTTCAACAGCGGCCAGTCGTGCTGTGGTATTGAACGTATTTATGTTCACGCTTCTGTGTATGACGCCTTTGTCGAAAAAGCGGTAGCGATCGTCAGACAATATAAGCTGGGCCGACCGGATGAGCCGGGCACGACGCTGGGGCCGCTGGTCCGTACCAGTGCCGCTGATTTTGTCCGTGGCCAGATTCAGGAGGCGATAGCGCAGGGTGCAGTTGCCCATATTGATGAGCAGGCTTTTCCGCTCAGTCAGGCCGGATCGCCCTATCTGGCGCCGCAGATTCTGACCCAGGTTGATCATTCGATGCGTGTGATGCACGAAGAATCGTTCGGGCCTGTTGTCGGTATTATGAAAGTGAATAGCGATGAAGAAGCTATCACGCTGATGAACGACAGCGATTTTGGCCTGACCGCCAGCATTTTTACCCGTGATATTGAGCGGGGTATTGCCTTAGGCCAGCAGGTGGAAACCGGTACTTTCTTTATTAACCGTTGTGATTATCTCGATCCGGCGCTGGCCTGGACCGGGGTCAAACAGTCTGGCCGCGGCTGCACTTTGTCGGCTCTGGGCTTTGCGGCGCTGACACGTCCGAAGTCATTTCATATTAAATCACTGGCCTGAACCGGCGTGTAAGGAGAGCAAGATGTCGCTGAAAGGAAACTGGAATTATCCAACGCCGATCACAGTAGGTGACGGTTGTTTACAGCAAATCGCACAGGCATGCCGCGACGCCGGGATCAGCAACGCATTATTGGTCACCGATCCCGGACTGGCAGCCCTGCCCATGGTGACGGAAACTGTGGCGTTATGCCGCGAAGCCGGCATTGGCTGTGAGGTGTTCAGCCGGATTCAGGGTAATCCGACCGGCGAGAATGTCGAAGACGGCCTGGCTGTGTATCGTCAGGGCGGTTTTGACGGTGTGATTGCCTTTGGTGGCGGTTCCAGCCTGGATGCCGCCAAAGCCATTGCCCTGATGGCGGGACAGTCACTGCCGCTGTGGGCATTCGAAGATGTGGGCGACAACTGGTTGCAGGCCAATGCGGATGCCATTGCCCCTGTAATCGCGATCCCGACCACAGCCGGGACCGGCTCTGAAGTCGGGCGTGCATCTGTAATCACAGATACGGCCAACCACGTCAAAAAGATCATTTTTCATCCTAAGATGCTGCCGGTACGTGTGTTGCTCGACCCGGCGGTGACGACCGGGCTGCCGCCGCATATCACAGCGGCGACCGGCATGGATGCGCTGTCGCATAATCTTGAAGCCTATTGTGCCAACGGCTATCACCCGATGGCCGAAGGTATCGCACTGGAAGGGATCCGGCTGATTAAAGCCTATCTGCCACAGGCGGTTGCCGACGGCAGTAACCTTGAGGCCCGCACCCAGATGCTGGTGGCCTCCAGTATGGGCGCGACTGCCTTTCAGCGTGGTCTGGGCGGGATGCATGCCATCGCCCACACACTGGGGGCGTTATACGACAAGCATCACGGCTTATTGAATGCCATCCTGATGCCTTATGTGCTGGTGGCAAACCGCAGTGTGATTGAAGATAAGCTGACCCATCTGGCCCGCTATCTGGATTTACCCGAGCCAGGTTTCGATGCTTTCCTGACCTGGATTCTGGATTTCCGTGCCGCGCTGCAGATCCCCCATACGCTGGCGGATATTGATATTACGGTTGAAGAAGCACAGCGTGTAGGCCGCATGGCGGTACAGGACCCGTCGGCAGGCGGAAATCCTGTTGCACTGAGCGCCGAGCAATACAGCCGGATTTTTGTGGACGCTGTGACGGGCCGCTTGCCACAGCACTGACACCAGGAGGCTCCATGACGGTAAGAATGGGTATTCTGCAGTGCGATGATGTCAGGCAGGATTTGCAAGCTGACCACGGTAATTATCCGGCGATGTTCACTCAGCTGCTGCGCGATGCCGGTGACGCGCCGGAACTGGTTTTTTACCGGGCGCTGGACGGCGAGTTGCCACAGGATGTTGATGAATGCGATGTGTATATGACCACGGGCAGTCGTCACAGTGTCAACGATGACCTGCCCTGGATCCCCCCGTTGCTGGCTTTTGTACAGGCGTTGCATGCCCGTAAAAAGAAGCTGGTGGGGATCTGCTTTGGTCATCAGTTGATCGCAAAAGCACTGGGGGGCGAAGTGATTCAGGCGCCGCAGGGCTGGGGGATTGGTGTGGCGACACATGCGCTGCATGCATTGCCGGCGGGAGTAACGGAAAATGCCGCGTTCCCGTCCGATCTGTCTTTGCTGGTCAGCCATCAGGATCAGGTGGTCAGGTTACCGGATGATACGGCTGTGCTGGCCGGGAGTGATTTTTGCCCTTATTACATGCTGCAAGTGGGCGAGCATTTTCTCGGCATTCAGGGCCACCCTGAATTCAGCAAGGCCTATTCGCGGGACCTGATGCTGGCAAGAAAGGCGCTGTTACCAGCCAATGTACTGGATACCGGACTGACATCGCTGCACATGCCGGTAGACAGTGAAAGAGTCACCCGCTGGATGCTCGATTTCCTGCGCTCATCGTAACTCTGCCGTTTTACTGTGACTGAGCACCTGCCCCTGTTAACACAAACGGGGGCAGGTTTTTCTTTACTGGCTGTCAGGTAACGGTGTGCGGAATCCGCTGCGGATATTCAGGGTGACAATCAGAGCAAAGATCCCGATCACACAGCCAAGCTGCCAGGCCTGATGAATGCCCAGCTTGATCAGCGCCATACTGACCAGGGCTGAAAGCAACATCTGCCCGCCACCGGATAACGCGGCCACAGTGCCAGCCTGTTTGCGGTACGGCAGCATCACCTGCGACTGGGCGCAAGGCATTGCGATGCCATTACCAAACACCATCAGGAACTGGCCCAGCATCATCATCAATGGTGTCAGCGGTGTCAGAATTAACCAGGCCGCCGCAATGAGATGGATGGCAGGTGCGAGGTACAGCATGCGTTTGGTGCCGATTTTTGGCCGCAGCCAGCTGACCAGAAAACCACCGCAAAACAACCCTGCAGTCGGCAGGAGAGCCCAGAGGGCGTATTCGTCTGAGGTCATGCCAATCTGAACCTGCATGATAAAGGGCATCAGCGAGATGGTGGTGACGACCAGACTGAAGTTCAGCCAGCCGATACTGGCAAAACTCAGAAAATAGCGCGACAATAGCAGGGAGTGGTAATCCGCAGCGACTTTCCTCACTGAAGGCACAGCTTGTTTGTCGTGCATGGTCTCTTTGAACATCAGGCACAATGCAAACCACACCAGGGTGATATAGCTTGCCAGCACGATAAAGACCGACAGCCAGCCAAAGTGGTGGTTAATGAAACCGCCAATCACGGGCGCAAAAATCGGCGTAAACGAGGCCACCATGGTCAGATAAGACAGCGCCTGCGGCAGTTGTTCACCTGTGTACGAATCCCGTGTCGAGGCGCGGGCCAGCACAGCGCAGCAACCCGCCCCCAGTCCCTGCATCAGGCGACCGGCCACTAAGCCGTAAAAACTGTCGCTGGCAAGGATCACCAGAATCAGACCGGCCACTGCAAGCAGGATTCCGGCTAACAGCACGCGGCGACGGCCTAAGGCATCTGAGATCGGGCCGTAGATGAATTGCGACGGACCGAAACCGAGTAAGTAGACCGAAATCAGCAGCTGAGCCTGATCGATGGATATGCCAAAGTCTTTGGCTATCCAGGGCAGGGAAGGAAACACCAGCCCCATGCCAAACTGACCTATGCTGATGGTCAGGCAGGCCAGTAAAATCGGACGCCAGTAAAAAGCGGCTGACACCGCTGATCCCTCTGCCTTCTCGGCATCAGGTTTCGCCATGATAGCTGTCCTGATCCTCGCGCTTGATGACCTTGTGCCCGTCTTCCGTTACCCCGTGTTTCCAGTAGCTGCTGATGTAACAAGTTTTGCGATCGAACTGATCCTGCTGGCTGATGTGCTGGCGAATGGCCCGCATAGTGCTGAATTCGCAGGCACACCAGATAGCTGGCTTTCCATCCGGCCAGCGCAGTTGCGTTACTTTCTCAGCCAGTGCGGTGCCTGAGCGTTCCCCATCCACCACAGTGATTAATTCAACGCCTGAGGGCAACTGCAGTGCCGGTAGATCCTGCTCGCTGCTGAGTGCCAGCACCACATAACCCTGGCTATCTGCCGCAAGGCGGGCTGTTTTGAGCTGAATGGAAGGCAGTGCTGTCATATCACCAATGATCAGTACCCAGTCACTGTCATCGGCCAGGCCCTGAATGGTATTTGGTCCGCCGAGGGAAATCTGTTCGCCTGGCTGAGTGTGCATGGCCCAGTGACACGCATAACCGCCTTGTTCCGGCGTGATCTCGCCTTTGTGTTGGTGCTCGTCTTTGCGCTGGCTCTTGTCCTTGTGGTGATGTTTGACAAAATCCAGCGCCAAGGTGCCCTGCTCTGGATCAAACTCACTGATGGTGAAGGTGCGCAGCACAGGTTTCTGACCCTCAGACAAAGTGCTCAGGTCGGTACTGCCGGCAGAAGTGAACAGCAGTTTGACATACTGACCGGCACTGTCGGCCGGAAGATGGCGGATATCTTCGCCTGTCAGAATCACGCGACGCATGTTCGGGCTGATATCAAACGCTTGCTGCACAGTAAATGATTTGGGTTGTAGTCGTTTTTGCATGTGTTGGTCTCTGTTTGAATTTGGATTTACAGCTCGTGGCCGTGATGCTGCATCTTTGCTTTGACACGTTTTACCGTAGAAAGGCTGACACCGGTTTCGTCAGCCACTGTCTGCAGGGTTTTCCCTGCCTTGAGCAGCATGGCAATCTGTTGGTGCACTTCATGATTGGCACGGCGGCCGCGAAATTTTTCTTTCCATGCAGCTTTGTCCTGGCGCAGTGAATCCCGACCCGCCTCGGCGGCCCACAACCGGTGCTGGGTGTGTGAGTTCGCATAACCTTTGAGCATCAGCAGCAAGGCATCGGTGATTGGGCAGCCCGGTTTGAAGGTCAGTGGTTGGTTCACGGTATGGACGATCACGCCTTTGTCCAGTAATTGCTGAAGGGTCTGGTGGCAGGCATCGAAATGAAAACCGAGATCTGTCACCCAGCGGACGATCAACTGATCACCCGGTTTCAGGGTGTTGAATAAGTCGCGGTACCGGGGGCGCTCCTCAGCAGGAACGTTACCGCGGATCCCGGTTTCCAGGAACAGCCGCAGATTGGGATCATAATCGGTAATTTGCCGGATCAACGCTTCAGGATCGCTCATTTTCGGCGACAGGCGAATATAGCCGTACAGGGTGGGCATAGTGACTCCTTAACAGGACAGCTTCTGTCTGTGGTCTCAGAGATGGGTCATTTGGTGTGGCTCATTTGATGGTTATCATAGAGGTTCAAATTTGTTCTTGCAACACCAAATGAGCTATTTTGGGCTGGAGGGGATAAGTGAAATGCATGCTGTTTAGCGCGCCAGATGGATTCCCGCCTGCGCGGGAATGACGTTAAGTTAATGAGTAATTTGAATTTTTTAGGTAATAGTGTGCTGGTGTGAATGACAGTAAGGCCATACGTAGAGTTTGGTTTTACTTGTGCGTCATGCTGTTGCTATAAATGTTTGTATTTGTTGTTTTTTTAGTCATCCCCGCGAAGGCGGGGATCCATAAAAGAGGGTGCACAGGAAGTCATTCTTGCAAGTAGTCATGTAAGCACGGGCTATGCCTGAGACTGTCGGACTTCCTGATGCAGCCAGTCGATAAAGGCCTGAGCACGGGTCATGCGCGGTGAGGTGCGGTCGTAAAATAAGGTGTAGCGGATACCCGGCACTAAGCCAATGTCAAAAGGCTTGACCAACAGGCCGTTTTCGATGAAATCACCGGCCAGACTCAGCGTGCCTAAACAGGCGCCGTGACCGGCCATGACGGCATTCAACCCCATTTCAAAGGTGCTGACTTCCATCCATTGTAAGTTCCCCTCGGGCACGTCAATTCCCGCCGTGTTAAACCAGCGCTCCCAGGTTAAATTACAGGTTTCAGCCCAGTGAATCAGCCAGCATTTCAGCAGCTGTTCCGGATGGATAAACTGCATCGAATTGGCCAGTTCGGGTGAGCAGAGCGGATATACTGGTTCTTCATACAGCACACAGGACTGAATACTGTCACCAAGATGTACTTTGTGGCCCTGTCTGATGGCGAGATCAATACTACCGTACTTCATGTCAGGCGCTTCGGTAGTGGCATCGACCCGGATGGAAATATCCGGATGGATCATAGTGAATTTCCACAAGCGGGGCATCAGCCAGCGGGAGGCAAAAGATCGGGAGGTATTAACGGTCAGGATCCCCTCCAGAGGCTCCGCCTGAATGCGGTTCAGACCGGACAGTATATGATCGAATCCGCGTGAAACATCGGTATACAGGCTGGATCCCTGCGTGGTCAGTATCATGTTCCGCCCTTGCCGGACAAAGAGTTTGCAGCCCAGTACCTCTTCTAACTGGCGGATTTTCTGACTGACGGCGGCCTGACTGACATACAATTCTTCGGCGGCTTTGCTGTAGCTCTGGCGTCGGGCTGCCACTTCAAAGTAGCGTAATCCGGATAAGTACTGTAGTCGATTGTCCATAATCTCAGCTTATAGTAGGTGTAATGAATCATCGTTCGTGGCCGGGACTCATTATACGCATAATTCCTGCAGGCACTGTGACTGAAGGGGAATAAAATGATCAGAGTAGCACTGCAATGGGAAGTTGAAATTCAGCTGTTTAATCAGAAAAAGCCATGGTTATGGGGAAATCGGCAGAAAAAGACACAGTTGCAACCAGAATCATTCAGTCCGCACCTGAAGAAAGATATCGGGCTTGAGTCATCGCCCACACCGTCGAAGGACTATCAGAAATATTTATAGGTTTGTTGCTTTATGTTTGAGCCGAAAGTGATTTTGTCTGCCAGAGGCTAAGCCGGGGAACAGGGTGTGCAACTTATTGAATTTGTGGTTAACATGCAGAGGAGAAGGAAATCTGAGAGACCGAGATATGGAAGTGACCATTCGTGCTTTAACCCCTGCTGATATTCCTGCATATCGCGACATTCGTCTGGAAAGTCTGCGGTTACATCCAGACTGCTTTGGTGCCAACTATGAGGAGCAGCGGCAGCAGCCAACCATGCATTTTGATGCGCAACATTGCCAGCCAAAGCCCGCAACACACTATGTTGGGGGCGTTTGAGGGTGAAGAACTTATCGGTTTGTGTGGTGTGTCTGAACTGGAAAACCGGACGGTGCTGCTTACACAAATGTACGTCAAAAGCCGGTGCCAGGGCGCTGGTGTCGGCATGGCGCTGATCAACGCTGCCAGACACACGGCGGCTGAAAAGCATCAGGCTCGCGTACTCCAGCTGGATGTCTACCTGCATAACCTGGCAGCAAAACACCGTTATGAAAAAGCCGGTTTTCAGGTAACGGGCCAGACAGCAGACGAGCTGATTATGGCGCTGAGTCTGTCATGATTGAAATTCATCATCTGGATGCGGCACAGATCCCGATGGCCCTGCTGCTGGAAGCTGATCCCTCTGAAGCCTGTATTCAGGGTTATCTCAATGAGGCCTATTGTCTCGCCGCCGTTGATGTTGATGTTGACGAGAGCGAAGAGAAAGGCGAAATAGTCGGGGTTTGTGTCGCTAAACCCATAGCAGAATACACATACGAAGTCTTCAATTTGGCGGTCTATCCGGCGTTTCAGCATCAGGGCATAGGCTCGCAGCTGTTATCTGCATTATTTCCCCGGCTGAAAGAGCAGGGTGTTCAGTCAGTCGTGCTGGGAACGGGCACTTTCGGTTATCAACTGACGTTTTACCAGCGGCTGGGGTTTCGGGTTGAGAGTGTCGCTAAAGATTTCTTTCTCGATCACTATGATGAGCCAATCTTTGAGCTGGGTATTCAGCACAAAGATATGCTGCGGTTGAGGCTGGATTTGTAACCGCTTCCTGTGAGTGAAAGTTTTGTGGTTGGGATTTTGGTACAGCTGAGGTATGTCGCGCTTGAGTTCGGTGGTTCATTTGGCATTGTGTGATGCGCTCCCGGTGCCGACAACCTGAAAAATCGTCCTGAATGTTCCCTTGTAGAGTGGGTAACTTTGTTCTCTGAATCGTTGTTGGATAGAGCGTTTTCAGGCCTACATTCATTAAGTTACCTCTGTCATTGCCGCGCAGGCGGCAATCCATGCAGCGAGTGCGGTTTTTACGTTCGGTTTTCACAAACCATGAACGTGATTCATAGATTAATGAAATTAAATCATTTTTATTCATAATTCGACCCAAGTATAAATTACTCTATTGTCAGCTTTATACAATCTTGCAGTTGGCTCTGATTGAGGCCATTAGGCGAAAATCAAACAACTGTGAAGATGACGGACTGGAAAAACAAAAATATAAAATTGTAAAGTCCGGAAAGAACAAAAAATAAATTCAGGATTATCTCAGAAAATTGGATGACAGGTTACCATGAATAAAGATTTTAGATTTACGATAAAGAATATTTGTTTCGATGAAAATTATCATCCTTCAGATAATACCCGTATCACAACTAACTTTGCTAATTTGGCGCGAGGAGAGAGCCGTCAAGAGAACTTGCGCAATACCTTAAGGATGATTAACAATCGTTTTAATGCTTTAGCAAGTTGGGATAACCAAAAAGGCGACCGTTATTCTGTCGAGCTTGAAATTATTTCAGTAGATATGGATATTGAAGGTAGTGGTCAGGCTTTCCCTTCGATTGAAGTATTGAAAACGAACATTGTTGATCATAAAACCAACGAACGCATTGAAGGCATTGTAGGTAATAATTTTTCCTCCTACGTGCGAGATTATGATTTCAGCGTATTACTGTTGGATCATAATAAGAATCAACCCAAATTTAGCATTCCGGATAATTTTGGCGAACTGCATGGTAAGCTCTTCCAATGCTTTGTTAATTCAGATGCATACAAGGCTAATTTCAGTAAGCCGCCGGTTATCTGTCTCAGTGTTTCGGATAGCAAGATCTATCATCGCACTGAAAACCAGCATCCTGTATTGGGTTTTGAATATCAGCCCAATGAGTCTTCGCTGACTGAGCAATATTTCAAGAAAATGGGATTGCAGGTTCGCTATTTCATGCCTCAAAACAGTGCTGCACCTTTAGCTTTTTATTTCTTTGGTGATTTACTGAATGATTATACGAATCTTGAGCTGATAAGCACCATCAGTACGATGGAAACATTTCAAAAGATTTACCGACCTGAGATTTATAATGCGAATGCTTCAGCGGGAAAATTATATCAGCCCAATCTGAAAAATCAGGATCATTCATTAACTCAAATTGTTTATGACCGAGCAGAACGCAGCCAGTTGGCTATTGAGCAAGGTAAATTTGCTGAGGAACACTTCATCAAACCATACCAAAGTATTCTTGAGCAGTGGTCTGCTAATTACGCTTTATAATTAACGATAAATTACAATAGAGCCTATTATGAAAACATTATTACCGACTTCAACTTCTGGCAGTTTACCTAAGCCCTCTTGGCTTGCAGAACCTGAAACACTTTGGTCACCCTGGAAATTACAAGGTGAGGAGTTAATAGACGGCAAACACGATGCTTTACGTGTGTCATTACAAGAGCAACAACGGGCAGGTATTGATATTGTCAGTGATGGCGAGCAAACCCGTCAGCATTTTGTGACAACCTTTATTGAGCACCTCAGCGGCGTTGACTTTGAACAACGTAAAACAGTGAAAATCCGTGACCGCTATGATGCGAGTGTACCGACAGTCGTGGGTCCTGTGAGTCGCCCCAAGTCGGTTTTTGTTGAAGATGCCAAGTTTTTACGTCAGCAAACCAATCAACCCATTAAATGGGCTCTGCCTGGTCCCATGACGATGATAGATACGCTTTATGATAACCATTATAAAAGCCGCGAAAAACTTGCCTGGGAATTTGCCAAAATCCTCAATCAAGAAGCCAAAGAATTAGAAGCCGCTGGCGTTGATATCATTCAATTTGATGAGCCTGCTTTTAATGTGTTTTTTGATGAGGTCAATGACTGGGGCATTGCGGCTTTAGAAAGAGCCATTGAAGGACTTCAATGCGAAACAGCAGTACATATTTGCTACGGTTACGGCATCAAGGCTAACACAGACTGGAAAAAGACCTTGGGCTCAGAGTGGCGACAATACGAAGAAGTGTTTCCCAAACTGCAGCAATCGAATATTGATATCATCTCACTGGAATGTCACAACTCGCGGGTTCCAATCGAGCTACTGGAACTCATTCGGGGTAAAAAAGTCATGGTAGGAGCGATTGATGTCGCAACCAATACCATTGAGACACCAGAGGAAGTCGCCAATACCCTGCGAAAAGCACTGCAGTTTGTCGATGCCGACAAGCTTTATCCTTGCACCAACTGTGGCATGGCACCTTTATCCCGTGACGTCGCAAGGGGCAAGCTGAATGCCTTGAGTGCAGGTGCAGACATCGTCCGAAGAGAGCTATTGGCTTAGTACCAATATAGAGATAATTAGCAGGGTTAGCTGCCGGATTACCTTGCGGTTTAATTGGTTTTTTGCACAAACCAAACTGCTCCGCAATGATGCAAGGCGAGGATATCTTCCTCGCCTTGATCTATACGTTTACAAGGCCGTCCATGGGCTGTTCGGAGCGCCCGGTTCGTTATTGAGTGTCCACCACATGGCTTGGTACACCACGCCATTATGGGTGACGCGATCACCGGTTTGATAGGTGGCCTCCGCAGACCAGCTGGCCGCATGGGTGAAGTCCAACTTTTCCCATGGCCCGTGGGGATGGCCGGGTTCGTCGTTTTGGGACCACCATTTGGCCTGATAGACAAAGTGATTGAATCTGATGCGATCACCGGCGAGATAGACGGCATCTGGTTGCCAGTCTGTCACGTCCGGCAGAGTCTTCATATCCAGATTACCAACACCGATATTCATAGCATTGAGCTGATCGCCATTGTCCTGACCGTATTCCCACGAGAACAGGCCGCCGAGTTTTTTGCTGGTAGCCAGCTGGCCTTTGGCAATGATATCTGCCGGGTGATCAAAGCCGACAAACGCCGCATCCGATCCACGCCATGCGTAGTGACACTGACAATCCGGATCGACACGAATTTCGAAGCCGTTCACGCCTTGTCCGTCCGGACCGAGGATCTCATCTGAGATACGGGTATACGTCGCGATACCTTCGACATCCCAGGGATTCACCGCTTTCGGAAAACCGGCGGTCGCCACGCCACCAAAGGGCGATCCCTGAGGATTCAGTGCGACACCGTCCCAGCCCTTGGCATATTTGGCAACGCCCAGTACGAGCTTTTCAGCAGGCATGCCTAAACCAAGCAGATTTTGAACCGCATCTTCAGCGCCAAAACCATACCCTTTGGCTAAGTTACCGCTATGGGCGCTTATCGCAGTGTGATGGCCGACATTGTCAGATGACCAGGCTCCGAAGAAGTCGTAGGTCATCAGGAAAATCAGATCCATGGCAGGCTCTGCCCGCTGGTAGTTGACCTTGGCGGTATAAGACTCCGCTGTCGCGATGGCTGATGTCACCAGATACTCACGGCTGGTTTCGGCGCTGAGTTTGTCCATCGCAGCCCGCAGATCTATCATCAGGTCGGCATAGGCTTCACCCTCTGCGCGGTTTTGCGGCCACTCCCAGTCAATATCCACGCCATCAAAGGCCGGGTTCGCTTTCAGGTAATCCACCATGGCCTGAACGAAAACCTGCCGGTTGGTACTGTTCATCGACATAGGGGCGAACGGGCCATCGCCGCCCCAGCCCCCGATTGATGGCAGAACTTTCAGGTGCGGGAAGCGTTTTTTCAGTTCACTGAATTGGGCCGAGAAGGCTTTATCAATCGTGCTGTTATTTTCAGCCAGCGTAAAATCTGGCTTGCCGGCGCAGGTGGCTTCGTGACCTGCCCGTTGACCCGGACCGCAAATATCTAAAAATGCGTAGAGAATATGTGTCAGGTTATTACCGTTGATCTGGCTGATACTGGCCGGATTCGACCAGTTGGCGACATAAGTGGCCACCACATGGCCGCTGTTTTGCTGGAACTCACCATGTGTGCCGGTGAACAGATCAGGCTCAGTGGCATGACTATAGGCAAAAGTGCTTGCAGCCATCAGCGCAAGCGCGGCAGGACACCATTTGAAAGCAGACTCAATCTTCATTGCTGATTCCTTCATTGTTGGATATCGCTTATATGGGATCAGTTTCATCTTGTCGGCAAGCGCTGCGGCAGCATTATCTAACGGTTCTGTGGTGGTGTTTAAAACAGTTTGTCACTGAGCAACTTGTTCTTTGCGGGAATATAGGATCTCTATCAATGTCTATTTTCCCCTGGGGGAGTGCCATCAAAGTACATGTTAAGCCGTCATTCCCGCGCAGGCGGGAATCCATACAGCAAGTGTAATTTTGTGGCTGGGTGAGTATGTCGCGCTTGAGTTCGGTGCTTCACTTAGCATTGTTTGACGCGCGCCAGATACTCTTTGTGGGTCAAAGAGTATCCAGAAAGCCTTTTTTATTCATTTGGTGCTGTCCGGTGCGGTTGTAGGCGCTCCCGGCGCCGACAACCTGAAAATTCGTCCTGAATTTTCTCCTGGTGGAGTGGGTAACTTTGGTTTTTGAATCGTTGTTGGATAGAACGTTTTTAGGCATACATTCATTAAGTTATCTCTGTCATTGCCGCGCAGGCGGCAATCCATACCATGAGTGCGGCGACGAGTGGTGATATCTGAGTCTGAAGGTATGTCGCGCTTGAGTTCGGTGCTTCACTTAGCATTGTTTTATGCGCGCCAGGTACTCTTTGTAGGCCAAAGAGTACCCAGAAAGCCTTTTTTATTCTTTGGTGTTGTCCGGGGCGGTTGTAGGCGCTCCCGGCGCCGACAACCTGAAAATTCGTCCTGAATTTTCCCCTGGGGGAGTGGGGAACGCTGGTTTATTGCTCGTGATTGAACAGGCATGCTTCAGAGTTGTTGCATCATAATTGTGGTAGAACGCAGTTTTATACGTCCTCTTCCGACAACATTTGTCGACAGTTACGAACCGTTAGCACTCTGATCTCATGGCCTAAGCTGTAAATAATACGATAGTGACCGAAAATGATTTCACGATAGTTTGTGTGGGGTATTTCTGGAACAAAGCGCCCCATTTCAGGCATGCTTCCGAGTAACTTCGTTTTGTCGAAAACATCATTGACCCACTTTTCTGCAGCAGATGGATTATCTAAAGAGATGAACTCTGCTACGTCACCAAGCTTTTGAAGCGCTAAAGGAGACCAAACAACTTTCATTTCTTAATGCGTGCTAGCACTTGGGCGCGTGCATCTTCATGAGAAACACCCAGATCGGAAGCTAACTGAGCTTCTGCTGTGCGCATTTCTTCCAGTAATTCGATTTTCTCTTGCATTGCCTCGTACTCTGCAACGTCAAGAACCACAGCGACACCTTTACCACGTTGTGTAATTACTAATGGACGACGAGTCTCATTGATTTGTTTGATGTAAGAAGCGACACTTGCGCGAAATTCAGACAACGGCTGAATATCTTGATCGAAATGAATACGACTCATGTTGAACTCCATTTGGTACAAAATAACGTACAAATGATAGTTCAGCCAGCTGTGATGAGCAAGAAGTTGATGCTGCGTTATCACGAATGAGGGACCGCAATCGCGCCTGTTATCAGGATTTGGCCTCAAAGCCAGTGCACAAACCGAATGTCGAGGGGCAGTCCCTCTTAAGGCCTTTTACATCATGCACTCTTTCGCCGTTTTCGCTTGCGCGACACCTTTTTCGATGATTGCCAATACTTGATCATTCTTCACTGAAGACACGATTTTATCGAGCAATTTTTCTGCTGTCGCCTCAGAAGAAACATCAACTAAGCAACTGTAACTGTGAGAAATTTTATCTGTTGCTGCTGCAACCGCTTGATGGTCAGTGAAATCTGTGTTGATCAATGTGTCTATCGACTGAGCAAAATCTTGAGCCTTTTGTGTCGCATCACCAAAAACTTCAAGATTGAGATTATTTAAATCTAGCGAATCTGCTTTTTGCTGCAGACTATCGACTGCTTTGTTCGCTGCTGCTTGAGCCTCATCAATTGCTTTACTCGCATCATCACAACCCACTAAAGCGAGCATTAAAGTCAAGGTGATTACTGATTTTTTCATCTTAAGCCTCTGAGTGAAAAAGAGATGCCGATACTAAACGAAGGCTTAGAAGCAATGAACAAAAATACCGTAACAGGATACGACCATCTGATTGCCATCCTCAATGCGATTGCTTCGGGATGGCGTCCGACGGGAAGAAAAAACGGCGTTAATTTAA